>JAUWNS010000219.1 GCA_030612485.1 Candidatus Bipolaricaulota bacterium | reverse complement strand
GAATAAAGAAATCCCTTGAAATTGACTATCCCCGTAGCAAGACTACGGGGTATTCCGCCAATTTCATTTTAACCTGAAGGTCAAAACCGGGATTTCATTATTTCACCTCACCCCGACCCTCTCCTATCAAGGAGAGGGGTATAAGGAAACCCTGTGGCAAGATCACAGGGAATCTCAAGTTGAATGCACGAAACAAGACCTGACCCGCAAGATCCCCAAACTCCAGACAAGCACGAGGCACAGATGCTGAGCGATAGAGGTCGCAGGAGGTGCTTGACTTTGTTGGCTTTTAGCCTACAATAGTTGGCGAAATGCCTACAAAGAGACTGATCGAGGCGCTGTTTCCGCAAGGCCGAAGCGCTGTTCTGTCGGCGCTGGCCGATGCGGGGGGCGAAGGGCTCCACCTTCGCGAGATTGCTCGCAGAGCGAATCTGAACTCGAAGACGGTGATGCGTGAACTGCATTCGCTTCGCGACGCCGGCATCCTGATCTCTCGCGAGGTCGGCCGCCAGGTCATCTACCGCCTGAACCCGGATTGCCCAATCTACGACGAACTGCGCTCCATCCTCCGCAAGACGGTCGGGCTCTCCGCCGTCCTCCGCGCTGCGCTCGAACCACTGGCCGATCGGATCGAACAGGCTTATGTGTACGGAAGCCACGCGCGCGGCGACGAACGGCCGGACAGCGATGTAGATTTGATGGTCGTCGGGAGGGTGACGCTGCGTGAACTCAGTTCACCGCTGCGTGAAGCGGGTCGATCCCTGCACCGCGTAATCAGCCCCACGCTCTACAGCTCCGAAGCGTACGAGCAGGAACTGGAAACGGGCGATTCGTTTGTCGCTCGTGTCCACAACGGCAAGCGCTTGAACCTGATCAGCGGTGGCCGATGAGCCTCCAGGAGATGCTGCTTCGCTCGGAACTGAAACGAGAGGAGGCCCCGTGCCCGGCGAGATCAAACGGATGCTCGGTACGGTGCAACGCCGGCTGCAGGATGCCGAACACGAGGACATCCATCCCGAGACTCGACTGGAACAGGCGTACCACGCCATCCTCGACTGCGCGCTCATCGCGCTCCGCGTGCATGATCTGCGCACCGTCAATCGCCCCGGGCATCATATGGTCGCGCTGGAGTCGTTAGCCGACACGTTGGGGCTTTCGACCGACCGCATCGACTACTTCCAGATGCTGCGCGATCTGCGTAACAAGGACCTGTGCACCGGTGGCACGTACATCAGTGACAACCAGGCCGCCGAAGCCGTCGAGGAGGTCCGCAAGCTTGCCGAAGATCTCGCGGGCTGGCTCACGCAGCAAGACAAAGGCGAATAGCCGAGACCTTCCCATTCCCCACGCTTGAAGGGCTCAGCGCAGCGCGACCGGTGGGAGGTGCTCGATCAGCACTATCCGCGACGCGGCGTCGTGAAAGATCGATCCAGCGGCGTACCCTCCCCACACCGGGGTTGTCTTCACCTCATCGAGGACGACGAGGACACGGTAGAGTCGCTCCTCCCCTACGGTACACTGCAGACAGCCAAGGAGTGGGTCAGAAACTAAGTGGTGAAAGGGTCAATTTCCAAGCGTTGCCAACACAGGACTTCGGAGAAACCGAACAGGCGAAGATCCTCAGGGGTTGACTCATGGGTATTTTTGGCCGGTAGTCTCAATGAATGAGGGTGCCAATCTTCTTCCCTTGCGTGATCTTTTGTAGCGCTCCTTCCTCTCCCAAATCAAAGACAACGATTGGGAGGGCGTGCTCGCGGCAGATTTCCACGGCCACGGTGTCCATAACGCCGTAGCGGTGCGCGAGGAAGTCGTCGAAGCTCACTGCGTCCAACAGGTGTGGCGCATTCCCGGTTGCGGGGTCCTCGGTGAAGACGCCGGCGACGTTCGATCCCTTCGCAACGAGATCGGCCTTGATCGATACTGCGCGCAGGGCGGCTGCGGTGTCGGTTGTCACGAGAGGGTTTCCAGTTCCGCCGGTGAAGATAATGACTTCTCCGTTCGCCAGGGCGCGCCGCGCCTTATGTGGGGATATCGGTTCGGTCAGTTCGGTTGATATTGCTGACTGGACGATCGCTTCCCTTCCGGCGCCTTCGAGGTAGGAGCGGAGAGCGAGTCCGTTCAATACGGTTGCGAGCATCCCCAGGGTGTCGGCCTCGATTCGATCGAGCCAGGGGCTCCTCGCCCCGCGGATGATGTTCCCTCCACCAACGACAATCCCCAGTTCTATGTCGCCAAGTGCAACAATCTCTCCGACAATACGCTTCAGAGAGGTGGGGGAGAAGGCCCCCTCCTCGCCTTTGAACGCCTCGCCGCTCAGCTTGAGGAGGAGACGTTTAGGTGCGTTCACTCAGTCCTCTTCTCCGATCTCGTACCGGGCGAAGCGCTTGACAAAGATGTTCTCACCGGTCTTCGAGCGCAGGTCCGCGAGCAGGTCTTCTATCGTGTGAGCGGGATCCTTGACGAACGGCTGCTTGAGGAGACAGGCTTCGATGTAGAACTTGGCTATCCGGCCCTCAACGATCTTCTCGATCATCTCCGCAGGTTTTCCCGCCTTCTCCATCTCCTTGCGAGAGGCCTCTTTCTTCTCTTCTATGACCTCTTCTGGGATGTCCTCGGGAGTGATGAAACGCGGGTTGCTGGCGGCGATATGCATAGTGATGTCTCTCATGAAAGTGCGGAAATCATCGCTGTTTGCGGCGAAGTCGGTGTTGCAGTCTACTTCCATCAAAACGCCAACCTTACCACTGTGGTGGATGTATGCCTCTACACGTCCCTCATTCGCTTCGCGTTCCTTCTCGTTACTGGCAAGGAGGTCTTTCCCCTCTTCATGCAGGATCTTCTTCGCCTGTTCTATGTCGCCCCCTGCTTTCGTAAGGGCAGCCTTGCAATCCATGATCCCTATACCGGTTGCCTCGCGCAGGGCTTTAATGTCTTCGTTTCGTATCGTCATTTTTGGTTAGGTTCCTTCCTGCTCATTTGAGGTCTCGCCTTCCTCTTCCTTGGCGGGATCCTCCTCACTCACCACTTCCGCAGTCTCCTCTGAGGCGGCTTTTTCTTCCTCTGTAGCCGTTTCCTCTTCCATTGTAGCCTCTTCTTCCGGTTCGGCGGTGGCCTCCGTAGGAACGACTTTCTCCTCGTCGGAGGGTACTTCCTCTTCAGCCTTCTTGGGCTCTTCCGCAGAAACCGCTTCCTCTGCCTCTTCCTGGCGACCCTCGCGGCCTTCCAACACGGCGTCGGCAATCCTAGAGGTTATTAGCTTTGTCGCCTTGATCGCATCGTCATTTCCAGGGATCGGGAAATCAATTGGATCTGGATCGCAATTCGTGTCCACGATAGCGAGAACGGGGATCTTGAGGGTGTTCGCCTCTCGGATGGCGTTCGCCTCGGTGTCGGGATCGATGACGTACATGACATCCGGAACCCGTTCCAAGTGGCGGAGCCCGTCCAGGTTGCGCTGGAGCTTGGCAAGTTGACGACGGATACGGGTTGCTTCCTTGTTAGGAAAATGGTCGATTGACCCGTCCTCGATCAGTGTCTCCAGGTCTTTCATCCGCTTGATGCTCTGCTTGATCGTGACGAAGTTGGTCAACGTCCCGCCGAGCCAACGACGGTTGACGTAATGTGCTCCACATCGTTTCGCCTCTTCAGCAATTGTCGTCTGGACCTGTTTTTTCGTCCCCACAAAGAGGATCTCT
>JAUWNS010000200.1 GCA_030612485.1 Candidatus Bipolaricaulota bacterium | reverse complement strand
CCTCTGCCTCCTTATCGAGCGAACAGTACCGCGTGATCTCTTGCGAATCCAGTTGGGCGTTAGAGAAACGGCCTGGCTCATCTCGTAATCGCTCCCATTGTACCCTCCTTGCCGCTCCCACTCTAGTCTGGATTGCAGCCGACCTCTCCCCGCGGGGGCGGGTGAGGAGTTCCTCCGGGGTCAACCGGGGAACCTCGACGACAAGGTCGATCCGGTCGAGGAACGGGCCTGAGAGTCGCTTACGATAGCGTTTGATCTCATAGGGACTGCACGTGCACGCCTGTAAGTGATCACCAAGGTGTCCGCACGGGCAGGGGTTCATCGCTCCGACCAGAGTGAAGCTCGCCGGGTAGCGCACCGAGACCCCGGCGCGGGAGATGAGGATCGATCGATCCTCGAGTGGCTGGCGCAAGGCCTCCAGGACACGGCGGTCGAATTCGGGGAGCTCATCCAGGAAAAGAACGCCGTGATGAGAGAGAGTGATCTCCCCCGGCCCAGGGAGGCCGTGTCCTCCTCCGACCATCCCTGCGTAGGAGATGGTGTGGTGCGGGGCGCGGAGCGGTGGCTGTGTTATCAACGGGGTATCCTGAGCAAGGAGCCCTGCGATGCTATAGATCCGTGTCACATCGAGGGCTTCATCGAAGGAGAGAGGAGGAAGAATCCCAGGGAGGGAGTGCGCCAGCATGCTCTTTCCCGCTCCTGGAGGACCGATTAACAAGAGGTTATGCCCTCCGGCAGCCGCTACTTCGAGGGCCCGCTTCGCCTGTTCCTGTCCCTTGACGTCGTGGATATCGACCGTAGGTGCGCGCGCGATCTGTTGCATCACTCCCTCGCGATCGATCGTGAACGGGGGAAGGACTTTCTCTCCACTGAGGAAGGCGGCCGCTTCGGCGAGGGTCTCTACAGGGTAGACAGTGACCCCGTCGACAAGGGCCGCTTCAACAGCATTTGCTGTCGGGACGATCACCCCGTCGAGGTGCGCAACGCTGGCGGAGAGAGCGATCGGTAGAACTCCGTGCACCCCACGCACCTCCCCGTCAAGCGAGAGCTCGCCCACGACCAGATAGCGCGCGGACGATGGCTTGATCTGATTCGAGGCGATGAGGATCGAAAGCGCCGTCGGAAGGTCGAACCCTACCCCCTCCTTTCGCAGGTCCGCTGGTGCGAGGTTTGCAGTGATCCGTCTTGCAGGGAAGGTGTAGCCCGAGTTCTTGATCGCACTACGGATCCGCTCCCTGCTCTCTGTTATCTCCTTTTCGGGGAGACCGACCACCTGAAAAGCAGGGAGACCGCCGGCGACATCACACTGGACCTCGATCAACTGTGCCTCGATTCCGATCACCACAGCGCTCAGTAAGCGTGCAAACATGGTTCTTCCTCGCAGAACGCACCCTTGTACAATGTGACCTTTTCTCCCTGTAGGGCGACGAAGTCGAAGCGAACCGGGAGATCGCTTTCGACCACGCTCAGGTAAGCCTTGGCGGCCGCGATGACCCGTTTGCGTTTGTGCACATCGAGCGCCGCTTCCGGTCCGCCGAACCCGACCTTTGAGCGGGCTTTCACCTCGACGAAGACCAGGCTCCCCTCATCACGAGCAATGATATCGATCTCGCCGAACCGCGAACGCCAATTGCGCGCGATGATCTCGTATCCCTGTTGGCGCAGGTATTGGCAAGCCCGATCCTCTCCCTCTCGCCCCAACCGCTGACCTTTATCATTCATCATGTTCTCAATATAATAACGGTATACAGAGGATGAGAGCAAGAAGCTACTGGCGAAACATACGTTGCGGCCCCATCGCAAAATAGCTATAATTCAGGAAAGATGGATAGACAGAGAGGTTTTGATTGGGGATAATTCTTAGGAATATCGTCACGGGCGCGGAGAAAGAGGCCAAGGTCATTCAGCTTCGCATCGAAAGGGAAACGATCAGCGCTATCAGCGAGGAAGAGTTACCTCTCCGTGCCGACGACACGGTCATCGACGGGGGGAGGAAGCTCGTCCTTCCGGGGTTTGTCAACGCTCATACACACCTCCCAATGGTCCTCTTCCGTGGCCTTGCCGATGACCTTTTGCTGCGCGTCTGGCTGGAAGAGCATATCTGGCCGATTGAGAAGGATCTCCACCCGGAGGAGGTCTACTGGGGGGTGTTGTTCGGTTTAGCTGAGATGATCCACGGAGGGACAACGACTTGCGCGGACATGTACTTTCATACCGACGCTATCGGGCGTGCGGTGGAAGAGGTTGGCGTGCGGGCGCTCCTCTCGTGCGGGATCATCGCTGAGAGGCTCGACGCACATGGGAAGAGGGAGTTGAAGAAGGCGGAAGAGGCGATCACTCACTGGGAAGGAGCCGCGAACGGGCGGATCAGGACCGCGGTCAGCCCGCACGCCATCTATACTTGTGGCGAACCAGTCTGGCACGCGGCGATCGACCTTGCGGGAAAGTACGCGGTTCCCATTCACACGCACCTGGCGGAATCGGCAGAGGAGACAAAGTGGTGCCAGAAGAACCTGGGGTTGCGCCCTGTTCCCGCTCTCGATCGGATCGGCGCCTTTTCGGTTCCGGCACTGGTTGCGCACTGTGTGCGGGTCGATAAGGCAGATATAAGACTGCTCGCCGAGCGGGGGGTGACGGTCGTTCACTGTCCGAAGAGCAACGCCAAGCTGGGAAACGGGATTGCCCCGCTCGCGGCGATGCGCGCGGCTGGGGTACGGGTCGCCTTGGGAACAGACGGTGCGGCGACGAACAACAGCCTGGATATGATCGAAGAAATGCGGATGGCAACGCTCTTGGAAAAGGGAATAGAAGAGGATCCAACGGCCCTCCCAGCTCGCGATGTGGTCGAGATGGCCACTCGGGTCGGGGCCGAGGCACTCGGAATGGGGACGAAACGGCTCGCTGTCGGCGAACCAGCTGACCTCGTCCTGATCGACCTCGACAGCATTCGGACCCTTCCTGCCTACGACCCCTTCTCAGCGCTTGTCTACGCGGCACACGTGGAGGATGTGACCGACGTGATCGTTGCCGGTCGGTTCCTCCTGAAGGATAAGGAACTCCTCACGATTGACGAGGAGCGCGTAAAACACGAGGTAAAGAGGATAGCGAAACGCTACAGAAACTGATCGGCCCCCTCCTGGGATGAGGGCTCACCAGCGCGATGGTTTTACCCCTAGCGTGATCACCCCATCTCGGAAGCGGGGTTCAATAGGAGGAGTAAATGAGTCTGACACGAGAACAGAAGGAAGAGATCGTCAAGAATTACGGGAAGAGTGATACGGATACAGGATCCGCAGCGGTGCAGATCGCAATGCTCACCGAGCGGATCAAAGAACTTACAGGACATCTGAACGAACATAGGAAGGACTTTAGTTCACAATGGGGTCTGCGCAAGATGGTCGGCCAGCGCCGACGGTTGTTGAAGTACATCAAGAGCCATGACCTCACTGCGTACAAGGAATTGATTCAACGACTAGAAATCAGAGGAGTCTAAGGAAAACGATGGTTATCAGAGAAAGTATTGAGCTGAACGGAAAAGAAATCACCCTGGAGACGGGGCATTTGGCCAAGCAGGCGAGTGGAGCCGTGCTGGCGTCGTATGGAGATACACGTGTTCTGGTTACGATTGGTGTGCAGGCAGGCAGGGAAGACCTCGATTATTTCCCGCTCCGTGTCGATTACGAGGAGCGGTTCTATGCGAGCGGAAAGATCCCAGGAGGGTTCTTCAAGAGGGAAGGACGACCGAGCGATGTCGCGATCCTCAGTGCGCGCATGATCGACCGACCGATCCGACCCCTGTTCCCGGAGGGGTACAAGGAAGAGGTGCAGATTATCGCCACAATCCTCTCGGCTGAGGCGGACTGCTCCCCGAGCATCCTCGGAATCCTCGGCGCCTCCGCCGCGCTGATGATCTCCGAGGCCCCGTTCGCCGGACCGATTGCCGGAGTGAAGGTGGGGATGAAGGATGGACAGCTCGTTGTCAGCCCCGACGCCGTCGCTCAAGAAGAGGGCGGGGTGGAGATCACCGTCGCGGGGACGAAGAAGACGGTGACCATGGTCGAAGGGAAGATGAACGAACTCTCCGAGGAAGAGGTCATCGAGGCGATCGGCCTTGCTCACCGCACGATTCAAGAGCTC
>JAUWNS010000028.1 GCA_030612485.1 Candidatus Bipolaricaulota bacterium | reverse complement strand
CGAGAGAATCCCTATTCAGGGAAGCAGCTGAAGGGCTACCCCGCACTCCGGAGCAAGCGCATCGGAACTCCGGGTGGGGAGTACCGGATTCTCTACTTTCTCTGTAAAGAGGAACACGAGGTGTTCGTGGTCCTTATTGGTTCCAGAGAAGAAATCTACGATATCCTGAAGCGAAGCGACTTATGAATCACTCACGGACATCGACCGCGAAGCAATTCTAAGACGAGGAACACCCTTCCCAGCTGACAACTCGCAGGATCTCCTTTGTGAGGATGGATAGGGCCGAGCGAGCGCTATATCCGCTAGATCCTGCCGGACCCGAACTCCTCCTTCGCACACTCCATCAGGCCGGGATCTGTGAACAGGTCGATCGCGGTCATCGCCATCGCCTTGGCGGCGATGAGGAGCACCTCTTCCCCGCGCTTCGACGCCGAGGCTTCGGCGAATTCGCGCGAGTGGCCGGCGACTTTATCCCCACAGATCTGGATGTAGGCGTGAATCGAGGGAACAGCTTGACTGACGTCCCCCATGTCGGTCGATCCCTGACCGCTTCCTGCAGGAGGGGGATTTAACGGCTCGCCCAAGCCTTCCAGGTTGCGCACAAACGCATCGCCGATGGCGCGATTCGGTTTCATCGCCTTGTAGGAGTGACCAACGATGTTAAATGCCATCTTCGCCCCGGTGGCGAGGGCCGCACCTTCCGCACACCGGCGCAGCTTTTCTATGAGCTCATCACGGTAGGCGTTCCCCGGGGCGCGCACGTAGAAGCAGGCTGCAGCGTGTTCAGGGACGATGTTCGGCTTCGCTCCACCGTCGGTGATGATCCCGTGGATGCGTGCACCGTCCTCTATGTGCTGGCGCAGGGCATTGATCCCGTTGAACGTCTGAATCACCGCGTCGAGGGCGTTGATCCCCTTCTCCGGCGAACCTGAGGCGTGGGACGCCTTCCCGGTGAACTCGATCTCAACCTCGGTGATCGCAAGGCTCCCACGATCGACCACTGTGTGGGAAGAGGGGTGGAACATCATCGCAGCGTCGATCTCCTCGAACAGGCCGGAATTAACCATGATCACCTTTCCTCCGCCTCCCTCCTCGGCAGGTGTCCCGAAGAAGACGAGCCTCCCAGGTAGGTCCTCCTTGATCGACGCGAGAGCAAGCGACGCACCCAGGGCGGAGGCGGCGATCAGGTTGTGTCCGCAGGCGTGCCCGAGCTCGGGCAGGGCGTCGTACTCCCCAAGGATCGCCACGGTCGGACCGTCGCTCTTTGCTGGGTGAACCGCAGAAATCGCTGTTTCGAGATCCGCTACCCCCAACTCGACTGTGAACCCCTCTTCCTGCAATTTCTCGGCGAGAAGCTTCGATGCTCTGAACTCCTCGAATTTCAGTTCGGGATGGTCGTAGATATCACGGCTCACCTCGATTAATTCATTAGCGATCTCATCGACACGGGCGCAAGCCCTCTCTTTCAATGTGTTCATCCGTACTCCTTAAGTACCTCGGTGAGATTGGTGACTCACTCCTTGGATCCCTTCACTCACTCAAAGTTCCCCTTGATCAGGGCTCTGCCATCGTCGACCATCAATCGTCCCTTGGCAAAGACCTGCTCGATACGCAACTCCTCATCCAGAATAAGGAGATCGGCATCCGCTCCCTCCCGAATAGAGCCTTTCCTGCCTGATATCCCTAAGCGATCCGCCGGATTGCTGGTGATGAGCGCTAAGGCATCCGGTAAAGGAAGAACCTTTCCTTCCACCAGAACCTTCAGTGTCTTACTAAGGATTGCTACGTCTCCCGTCGCCATGCCGGTAAGCTCGCCACGGCCGTTGAATCTGGGCTTACTTCCATTGCCATCCGAACTGAGAGTAACTTTAGTAAGATCGATCCTGCTTTCCTGAAACTCCTTGATGATCGATATCGCCTTATTTGCTTTGTTGGGAACGGTGATATCGATGCACCCTCCCGTGTTGACAAAGTCGATCCCCTGTCTTAGGAGGGTCGTGTCTCTACCAATGTGGGTCGGGAGAAATTGGCTGATGGGAATCTCGGTCTGCTTGATAACAGCGAGGATAGGATCAAGTCCGCGGGAGCCACCACCGACATGTACATGCACTATGCCGGACTTTCCCGCCAACATCCCGCCTATTCGAGCCTCAGAGGCAAGCTTTGCTAATTCGTCCGTGGTCGGTTGTGAGCTGCGATGATCAGAGATGGCTATCTTCACCCCGATGATCTCCTCGATCAGGACGATATCGCGCTTCACTCTTCCCGTGATGGTGGGGGAAGGGAGGTGATAGGAGCCGGTGTACATGTAGGCGCTTAACCCCTCTGAATGTAGCCCCTTTACCTTGGCAAGGAGTGCCTCCGGACTGCGCGTGATCCCATCTGTACCGAGGACGCCAACGACGGTGGTGATCCCGGCCTCGGTCAATGTGGAGAGGGAGATCCCCGGAACCCGGGAGGCTGGGCCGTCCTCCCCGCCCCCACCGATCAGGTGGACGTGGAGGTCGATGAACCCGGGAACAACGATCTTCCCTGTGGCATTGATGCGATTGACGATGATGTTCTTGGAAAGGTCAATATGATCATCGATATGTACGACGCGATCCCCGGCGATGAGGATGTCCTTTCTCCCGAGCGATGAGGGAGAATAGACTGTCCCTCCAGAAACAACGATAAGAAATGGCTTGGTACTCATATCCCCTCTTTCTCTAATCATATAGGCCCTGGTTTGTACGCAATCAGGCTCGAAGCCACAAAACAGGGGGGATCCCCTTTGTTGATGGCGGCATAGTCGGAGAGCTGGAAGGAAATAATATCGTATCCAGCATCGTTACCCAAGCATTCAGATATGACAGGAAGAAGATAGCGTTGATCGTTGTTCAGGAGTTGATCGAGTCTTGAAAAGGCCTGAACGTAGTCTTTACGTTTCAGAACAAGGTTTAAGACCACATCGATCTCTTCCCTAAACACCTTCTCCAGTTCCTCCACACTTGCAGACATCTCATTCATCACCTCTTTCGGAGAGTACCCCGTGCCGTAGTGTACGATATCTCCTGTAGCGACAATGGCTGTTTCCGGTGAGGCTATTTTCTGTATGACCCTAGCAATTTGGGAAGCAGTTTCAAATGAGTTAGTGAGCGGATTCCTCGTCATGCCAATGTAAAGTGGAATGATTTCTGGCAGAGATTGATTATGCAATAAGTAGTAATAATTAAGTAAACTTAGAAAAGTATCAAGAGAGAACTCTTCTTCCAATAACTGAGATCGATCTTGACAGATGGTATCGGTTTTCAACAGTGGCGAAAAAGCGAGGGGAATTACTCCGAACGGGGTCTGCAAAAAGGGATGCGGCGGAACAAATGCTCCGGCAAGGGCAGAAAAGGCATCCCTCCGGAGGGATGGGGATTCCTTTTCATTCATAGCGTGGCGGTAAAGGGAAGAGGAAGCGGTGTGACCCCAAACATGAAGGACGCCTAAAGCAACTATCCGCTTAACGCCTGCGCGATACAGTGCGACAACGACCCTCGATTGAGCGAGTGCAGCATAGTGTAAAGCAGTATGGGGGAAGGACAGAATGGCGCCATTATTGATAAAGTGATCTAGAAAGGTAGCCTCTTCAGCACGGGAGAATACCATCTCAAGATAATCTCTTGTGCCTGGTAGATCGAACTCATGTCGGTAATAAGGTTTCCACTTCATCCTTGGCTATTAACATCCTCTGGTTAGATATCGAACCGGTCCGACCATTATATATAGTAAAGGATTAGACGTCAACTGCTGGCTTATTTATCCTGCGCCAACAGCACTTTGCTGCGTTAGTTTGCGTGATCTTCTTGACAGCGGCACCCATTCATGCTATTATTGGTTATAGGTCTGACCGGTATGAGGCGTTGATGATGGGAGGTGCTAACCGTGGAAAGTTTCACGACGTTTCCCGCACAAAAGAGCCGTACTGCCTTTGTAGTTGATGAGATACTACGATCGATCAGAGAAGGCCGATATCGTGTAGGAGACCAACTTCCTCCAGAACGTACCTTAGCAGAGCAACTGGGTGTAGGGCGAGCAGCTGTACGCGAAGCACTCAGCGCTTTGCAAATAATGGACATTATTGAAAGAAGAATAGGTAATGGAACCTACATTCAAAGTGATGTGAATAGTGCTGTTGGACTGGAGCCTACTCTGCGTGCACTACGGGAGAACAAGAGCCTGGGAGAGGTGTGGGAAGCCCGCAAGAGTGTGGAGATCATTCTTGCAAAACTGGCTGTCGAGAAAGCAGACGAGCGTGACATCTCTTCGCTGCAGGAGATCCTTGAGCGAATTGAGGAGGCTATCACCCAAAAGAATTATGACGACTATGCTGATGCAGATCGAGATTTCCATTTACGCTTCGCAAGCACGGCAAAGAATCCGTTCCTTCAGCAAGCGCTCTCTCCTCTTCTTGCAATCACCCATCAACAGGTTGCCACGCAGGTCAATTCCCAATATATGACTCAACACGGCGAGGATATGGTTGAAGAACATCGAGCTATGCTGGAGGCTCTTGAGACAAAAGATAAGTCAGGAATTGCCCAGGTTGTGGAACATCATTTCCTAGCTTCGGAGCAACTCTTCCTCGGCTTCCAAGAAACAAAGTCAATGGAGGTCTAAAGAAATGGGACACTACCTCGAAGATTTAACTTGGCCAAAAGCACAAAAAGCGCTGGCGGAGACTAAAGTGGTGGTAATCCCCACGGGAAGCATCGAACAGCATGGGCCACATCTGCCTGTAGGTACGGATTTCTTCGCTGCGCAAGCCATCGCGCGTCGGATCAGCAAGATCAGTCCGGTTGTGGTGGCACCCACGATTCCGATTGGGTATGCCGATTATCATGCCGACTTCCCGGGTACGCTTTCACTCACCGAAGAAACGTTGACTCGGGTCTATAGGGAGGTGTGTTCTTATTTTGTGAAGTACGGCGTGACGCACATCGTCTTCAGCAACGCTCATGGGGGAAACCAAGGTCCATTAACCAGCGTGATGAGTGCGCTTCGAGATCAGGGTGTTCTTGCCGCGACCATCTCCTGGTTCGAAGTGGCCGGCTTCCTTAACCCGGAATGGGCTCTGGTCGGGCATGGGGATCACACGGAAACCAGTATCATGTTGGCAGTCAATAGCAACCTCGTCGATCTCGATAAGGCCGGTGTGCCCGTGTGCAAGAACTTATCTAAGGAACTCCTGTTGAACGACATCCGAGACTGCCGCTTTAGGAATGCTCCTATTCATGTGGGTCTTCGAACGAGAGACTACACAGATACCGGCGACATGATCGAGTACGGCTTATTCCCGAACGCGGATCATTCAATCCCCCCAACCGCAGCGACGGCACAGAAAGGAGAGGAAATCATCGATGCAATCGCGCGGTATATTGCCGACTTCATTGAGGAGTTCAAATCAGTACGATTACCACTCTAACCTAGAATATCATAAGGAGGTGATGGGGAAACAACGGCAGGGAGTAAAAGAAAAACGTAGTTTAGCGAAGGTAGACTGTCTAATGAACAAGGAGGCTGTTAAATGACCAATCGACGGTTACTTAGTTATTTTGTGATTTCGCTTCTCGTGCTTACCGGGCTGACGGTTGCTTGTTTCGGGTCAGCTCGCGACAACACTCTTGTGATTGCTCGACCATCCGATGCGATCTCACTTGATTCAAACCAGGAAACCACGGCGCCGGGCGCATGGGTTTACTCGAATATTATCGAACCGCTGATCATTCTCAATCCTGATATGGAACTCCAACCGCGACTGGCAACGTCGTGGGAATTCCTGTCGGACACAACGTTGCGGTTCTACTTGCGTAAGGGCGTAACCTTCCACGATGGAACGCCGTTCACTGCCGAAGCCGTGAAATTTACGTTCGACAGGGCTCTATTTGGCGAACCACGGGCAAACTGGGCAAGCTTGGGGGCGGACCCAATCACCGAAATCAAGGTCATCGACGATTACACGGTTGACATCATTACCGGAAACCCGTACGGGCCCATCCTTTCAACGATGGCAATGGTATATACGGGAATCGTGAGTCCCGCCGCGGTTGAGAAATACGGTGACGAGTATGGTCGCCACCCGGTGGGGACCGGGCCGTTCAAGTTCGAGGAATGGCGTACCAGAGATCACATTACATTGGTGGCAAATGAGAATTACTGGCGCGGGCGCCCTGCGCTTGATAAGGTGATTTTCCGCGTGATCCCGGAGGAGGGAAGCCGCATGCTCTCTCTAAAAACGGGGGAAGTTGACCTGGTGCTCAAGCCCTCACCAGCCGAGTTGCCGGCGTTCGCGGCAGACCCCGCATTCAAGATCGAAGAGACAAATGGATTGAGAATCTTCTATCTCCAGTTCAATCTCTCCCAGCCCCCAATCGATGACATCCGGGTGCGCCATGCGGTCGCCTACGCCATTGACAAGGCGTCGATCCTGGAGCACATCCTGGAAGGCGCCGCTAGCCCCACAAAGACTAGTTTACTAGCTCCTGGTGTGTTCGGCTTCTACGGATGGGATACAGAGGAGATGTATCCCTACGACAAAGAGAAAGCAATCGCGCTGCTCAACGACGCTGGCTGGACGGATGAAGACGGCAATGGATTCGTGGAGAAGAACGGCGAGGAACTCGTCCTAAGCTTCATGCCCGCGAAGGGCCGCTACCTGAAGGACATCGAGATCGCCGAGGCGATCCAGGCTCAACTCAGGGAAGTTGGCATCCGGGTCAACATGGACATCTTCGAATGGGCAACCGCGTTCAGCAAGTCCCGCTCCGCCGAGCTTCCCTATCACTTGTTGTCGTTCGGTTGGGTGACAACGAACGCAGACGCCGACTATACGCTGCATTCCATGTTCATCTCTGAGCTCACCCCACCAACCGGCTGGAACTCGTTCCGCTACGTCAACACAGAGGTTGACCGTCTGGTCAAACTCGGACGCGTCACGGTCGATCAAGACGAGCGCAAAGAGATCTACGCGCGTGCGCAAGCGCTCATTGCGGCTGACTGCCCCTTCGTGCCGATCTACACGACAAAGGAAATCGCCGTCCTGAGCAAGGATGTACAAGGTCTGCGGATGCACCCAGTCGAGTACAACCTCGATCTGTATCCGGTCCACTACTAAACAGAATCGGTAGAATGTGGCGAGCCCACCCACCTTCGGGTGGGTGGGCTCATTTCCTGGGCTCGGTCGCATAACACAGGAGGGGGGGATGTTTGCGTATTTCTTAAGGCGGTTGTTGCTGATGATCCCCGTCATCCTCGGTGTCATCCTTGTCGTTACAGCGACACTTGACTTCATCCCCGGCGATCCCGCCGAATTGCTGCTGGGACAATTTGCGACCCCCGAGTCGATCCAAACTTTGCGCCATGATCTCAACCTTGATCAGCCTTTCTTTATTCGGTATCTGCGCTACGTAGGCGATCTGTTCCGCGGCAATCTGGGGCAGTCTATCACCCTGAAAAGAGCTGTTTCAGAGGAAATTATGGAAACCCTGCCCGCTACCTTGGAACTAACAGGCGTTTCTATGTTGCTCGTTCTGGTGGTGAGCATCCCCTTGGGGACCCTTGTCGCTGCGAAGCCCAATTCGGTACTGGACAATATCGTCCGCTTGTTCTCACTCGCTGGCCTATCCATGCCTGTTTTCTGGACCGGCATCGTTTTGATCCTTCTCTTCAGCGTGACCCTCCGTCTCTTCCCCGTGGGGGGGTACGGTGGATTGCGCCACCTGTTCCTACCGGCTGTGACATTGGCCTCGGCATCGATTGGAATGGTGACACGGATGGTCCGATCCAGCGTGATGGAAGTCCTGAGGGAAGAATACATCACATCGGCCCGGGCAAAGGGGTTGAAAGAATGGACCGTTCTGTTCAAACATGCTTTACGGAACGGGCTCATCCCGGTTGTGACGGTCTTGGGATCTCAGGTGGGACAGATGATGGGAGGAGCCATTCTCACGGAGAGTGTCTTTGCGTGGCCGGGGCTTGGACGATTGACGGTGCACGCCATCTTCCGAAGAGACTTCGTCCTCATCCAGGGGGTTGTAGTGGTACTGGCGTTAATCTACGTTCTGGTGAACCTGTTAGTCGATCTCTCATACGCTCTCATCAATCCACGGATTTCATACCAATGAGTCGACAAACCAAAGTCGGTAATCGAAGACGGGTGCTTCGGCGCTTCTTGCGTAATCGCTTGGCCATCATCGGGATATTTATCGTTGCGGCGTATATCTTCGTTGCGATTTTTGCTCCCTTGATTTCCCCGATGGATCCGTTGAAGCAAAATCTCAGTGATAAGCGCATACCACCGAACAAGACTCACTTGTTGGGAACCGACCAATTCGGTCGGGATATCCTCTCTAGAATCCTCTACGGCACGCAGTATGCCTTGCTGGTGAGTTCCATGTCAATTCTTCTTTCCCTTGTGTTCGGCACGCTGTTCGGTTTGATTGCGGGGTACTTCGGAGGTGCGATCGATGAAGTCATCATGCGGATCATGGACATATTCCTGGCGTTTCCATACCTTCTGCTTGCGATTTTGATCGTGAGTGCCCTTGGGCCCGGAATCTGGAACACGATTTTGGCAATCGGTATTTGGGGTGTTCCCATCTTTGCCCGCCAAGCGCGAGGGGCGGTGATCGCCATTCGAGACAGAGAATTCATCCAAGCTGCTAGGGCAATTGGAACCCCCGGGATACGGATCATGGCGATTCATCTGTTCCCGAACATCATCCCGCCGATCGTCGTATATGCAGCGCTGTATATGGGGTATGCAATCTTAATGGAGTCAGCGTTGACTTTCCTTGGGCTCGGCATTCAGCCGCCAACTCCATCCTGGGCTGAGATGATCGCCTCCGGTCGTAACTATGTTGTCGTCGCGCCGCACATTGCCACTATCCCCGGTTTGGCAATCATGCTCGCAACTCTCGGGTTTAACCTACTCGGAGATGGCTTGCGCGATGCACTAGATCCACGCCGCAGTATGTAATAGGATCGGGGTCTCGATCGTGCCGAGCTCGTTGATCTGTGGAAAGCTGATCGCTTTCCCGAACCCGTTGATCGTTACCACAGCGGCCTTGACCTTTTCGTAGAAGACGTTGCCTGAATGAGGGACGATCGAGGTGATACCGGTGCGAACGTCGCTCCCATCGATTAACGTTGTATGTCCAACCATTACGCCATCGACGTCGGTAATGTTGTTCGTCGCGCCCGGCTCCATCCGCCCAATCTGGATCCCATGCTCGCGCAGCACAAACGACATTACGCCTCCTTTTTCTCCCCAACCCATTTCACCGCACGTGCCGCGAGGATCGAGAGCGGATCAAAGAGGGGACAGGGAAGATCTCCTTCTTCAACCACGAGGGAGAGTTCTGTGCAGCCAAGAATGATCCCCTTTGCTCCCTTAGCCATCAGATGGTGCGCCACCGCGACAACATCGTTCTTGACCGTGTGATCACCTGCCTTGATGTGGTGAATAGCGTTCATGATCTGGTGCTCCTCCTTTGTTGGGGGTGTGAGAACCTCAACCCTCTCCTTCCTTAGAGCATTCTGGTAAAGGTCGGTGTGGAGGGTCCCCGCCGTAGCGAGGAGGCCGATCTTCCGCAGAGGCGGTCGGTATGCTGTAATGAGGGAAGCAGTCTCTCCGATCATGTCGATAACCGGGATGGAGATACTCTTTCGCAGATCTGAGAGCCAATAATGGGCGGTATTGCATGGGATAACAAGTATGTGCGCACCGGCGCGTTCCAGGTTCCGCGCTCCTTCTATCATCATCGGAAGCGGGCTCTCGCCTCCCTTGAGGATGGCGGCGGTTCGATCGGGGATCTTGGGGTTGTTATCAATCAGAACATGAATGTGATCCTGATCACACTCGGCTGGGGTGGCAGCCAGAAGACGTAGGAGGAGTTCCACCGTCGCCTCCGGTCCCATTCCGCCAAGGATACCGATGACCCGCTCCGACATTTTATTCACTGGACCTCCTGTTCCGGGATCTCGCATGACTACGATACTTTCTTTTCTTGCAGGTAGCGGGCGGAATTCATAGCTACGTTTCTCTACACCAACTATAAAGGTTCATATTTTCAGACGCGATAGTTCCTCCTCAATTGCAAGGGCGAGGGAATCCGGGGTATCACCAACCCACCAAGGGCCGCCCGTTGCCGGTGTACCTTGCATTGAAGCGGCGACCACATCACTCACCGAGCCAAGTGTCATCTTCCCCCAATCGGTGCCGAGCGCGTTGGCCAGTTCCACGAGGATTCTCCAGTTCTCCATGGCCACAGGACTTTCGACTGCCGCCTTGGAGTGTTTGATCCTTCCATTCGTGTCGTGCAGTTGCCCGGATGTCTCGAATGGAAGCGACATTGGCAGTACGACGTGAGCATAGGCAGTCGTTTTGTTCGATGTAGGGGACATTGCCACGACGAGGTCCAACGTGCGCATCTGCTCGGCGAGGACGGGATCGCATGCCGGATCGGCGCCAAAGGAGAAGCACGCGCCGCCTTGGGCGACGAGGTCCTCGCTTTCGCAAATTCCTTCCCGCAGGAGAGTGTCTATGACGGGAGCCGCTCGTAAGTGGGCGATCCGCCAACGAGAATCCTTATCCACAAGACGAGCGATGGTAGCAATCGCTTCGTCTGAGGTTGCTCGTTCCTCTAGGACGAACAAGGGGGCCTCGGCTTTCTTGATCAACTCATGCATGGCGCCGAACCGCGGGTCATTCATCTCACTTCTTTTTTCAAGCAGTGCATTGAGCACCTGCACCGCGGGAACATCCTCCATGACAATATCGGCATCGGAGAGATCCCCTTGTAAACTGATCACCGCCGCTGTAGCCCTCTGAGCCATCCGGATCTTCAGGTCAAGGACAAACCGCTCGTAGGATGAGCGAGGCCCGACTACTACAATCAGATCGCTCGTCTTAATCGCACTAATCGGCGCAACGACCCCTCGTGGTACGGTAACCGCCCTCCGCGCGGAGGCCCCCTCAACCATGATGCGGTTTGTGTGCAGGACTTCTCTTGCTAGCCGCGCGATGAGATACCCCTCTTCCTCAGTGATGTGCGGTGCAGCCATGATCCCCACCTTGCCCTTGTCGTGCGGGAGCCTCTCCGCAATGAAGGAAAAGGCCTCGTCCCACGTAGTCGCAACGAGCTCTTCGCCGCGCCGGATGAGGGGGTGTCGCAGGCGGGGCTCTGAGAGGAGCGTCTGCCAACCGTAACGCCCCTTCGCGCAGAGGATCGCACCATTATCCCCCGGAAGCGTTCGTAGGTAATGGCCGTTCAGACTCTGGACCACAACCTCGCAGCCAAAACCGCACAGTGTACAGATCGTCTTTTCCTCTCTTGTGTGAAGCGGGACCTGTTTTGTCAGGGCCGTGCGGTCTGTCAACGCTCCGGTCGGACAGGCATCGACGCAGGCACCGCAAGAGACACAGTCCGATTCCTGCCATGCGTGGTTGAACGGTGCCTGGACCTCGACATCGATTCCTCGACCGGTAAAGTCGATCGCTGAGATCCCGCAAACATCTGAACAGACGCGCAAGCACCGACCGCAGGCAATACACTTGCCAAGGTCGTTTATGATGAACGGGTGGCGTTCATCTGGGAGCTTGCGCATGACCGCACCCGCGTATCTTTCCTGCTCTGCGTGGACCATGCTCGCGTAGTCGCGTAGGTCGCAATGGTTGAATGCCGAACACCCGCAGCCGAGACAGCGATCTCCTTCCTTCATCGCTTCCTCATCGGTGAAGTTCGTCTCATACTCCTTGAAATCATTGATCCGTTCTGCAGGGGGGCGCACATATGTCGGGACACGCCGCATCTGCTCCACATCGTCGATATCGGCACGGGTGACATCGATCTTCTCGTGTTTGTAGACAAACTGGGGTGCTCTGACCTCCTCACTACGTAAGTACTGTTCGATCGCGTCCGCGGCACGGTGACCCGCTCCAACAGCTTCGACCGCGATCGACGGCCCGGTGACAACATCGCCACCGGCGAATACCCCTGCACACTTGGTCAGCCCGGTTTCTTCATCAGCAATAATCCTCCCACCACGGTCAGTCTCGATCTCGCTTCCGCTAAGACAGTCGGTCTCCGGCGATTGACCGACAGCAAGGATCACCCCTTCAGCAGGAATGACGAACTCGGAACCTTCAATCGGGATCGGTCGTGCCCGTCCGCTTGCGTCTGGTTCACCAAGCTTCATCTTAGAGCACCTTATTCCAGTGAGATTTCCATTCTCAATGATGAACTCGAGCGGTTGAATAAGAAACTGGAAGCTAACCCCTTCCTCCTCCGCCTCTGCAACCTCGTGCGGCAGAGCCGGCATCTGCTCGCGGCTGCGGCGATATATGACCGTTACCTCTGACCCAAGGCGCCGAGCAGAACGGGCGGCGTCCATCGCGGTATTTCCGCCACCGATCACCACCATCCGCGGTGGAAGCGGTATCCGCTCTCCCTCGTTCACCCGTCGCAGAAACTCGATCCCTTGCATAACAGAGGAGTGGTTCTCCCCAGGTATTCTGAGGTCACGTACACGCCAGGCACCAAGGCCGAGGAAGACCGCGTCAAACTCGTGCTGTAGCTGCGCAAGCGTGATCTTCTCTCCTAAGCGCACGTTGTTGCGGAACTCTATTCCCATCTTCTCTAGCACGGTGAGCTCGCAATCGAGGCCCTCCTGTGCGAGGCGGTAGTCAGGGATCCCGTAGCGCAGCATTCCTCCCATCTTTGGCATCGCGTCGAAGACCACGGTAGCATGCCCGTTACGTCGGAGGAAATAGGCAGCGCTCAGTCCTGCTGGCCCCCCACCGACGATCGCCACCTGCTTGCCGGTATTTGTGGCGACCGACGGGATGTAGTTGAACTCCTTATCGCCGAGGAAACGTTTGATGTGCCGGATCTGAACCGGCTCTTCCGCGATCTCGCGCCGACAGGCATCTTCACACGGGGCCGGACAGATTCGTCCGAACGCTGCTGGCAGTGGGAGCTTCTCATAGAGAAGGTGTAGCGCCTCCTCGAACAGACCGTTGGCCGTCAGACCCACGTACCCCTGACAGTCTGTATGTGCAGGACAGGCTTTCTGACAGGGAGCGATGCAATCCCCCCAGTGATTGCTCAGCAGCAGTTCGAGGGCGGTCCGACGGATATCTTCGGCTGCCTTGCTGTGGGTATGGATGACCATCCCATCGCGAACAGGCGTTGAACAGGACTTGACAACGCCCATATCTTCTACATCGACGACGCACACGCCACAAGAGTCGTACGGAGTAAGACGTTCCTCAGCGCAGAGAGCGGGGATCTCTATCCCCTCGCGCCGAGCAAGAACAAGTATCGTCTCTCCCTCGACTGCGGAGACCTTCTTCTCATTTATCGTGACTGAAAGCATCCCACCCCCTTTTTCACTGAACATCGATCGCTCCGAATGGACAGACTTCATAACAACGGCTACACTTTATGCATATCTCCTGATCGATCGTCTGAAACGCGCCTTCCCCTTGCGAGATCGCCTGTACCGGACAGTCGCGCGTGCAGAGTTTGCAGTCTTTACACTGATCGGGTTCAATCTCGTAGCGGATCAGCGCCTTGCACACATGCGCAGGGCAGGTCTTATCGACGATGTGTGCATCGTATTCCTCGCGGAAGTACTTCACTGTGGTGAGGACAGGGTTAGGTGCAGTCTGTCCTAATCCGCATAGGGAATTTACTTTGACCTTCTTTGCTAGATTTATCAACCGATCCAAATCCTCGGGAATCCCTTCTCCATCGCAGATCCGTGTCAGGATCTCCAGCATCCTCTTTGTCCCGATGCGACAGAAGGTACACTTTCCGCACGATTCCTTCTGGATGAAGTCGAGGAAGAAGCGCGCTAGATCGACCATGCACGTCTCTTCATCAAGGACGATCAACCCGCCAGAGCCCATGATTGCCCCTGTCGCAATGATCGAGTCGTAGTCAACCGGGACGTCAGCAAGGGAGGCGGGAATGCATCCCCCGGAAGGGCCTCCTATTTGCACTGCTTTGAACGCCTTTCCGTCACGGATTCCACCACCAACGGCAAAGACGATATCCTTGATTGGCATCCCCATCGGGACTTCGACCAATCCACTGTGGTTCACCTTCCCAGCCAGGGCAAAGACCTTTGTCCCCTTACTCTTCTCCGTCCCGTAGCGTGTGAACTCCTCCGTCTTGTGACGAATGATCCACGGAATGTTGGCCAGGGTCTCCACGTTGTTGATATTCGTCGGCTTTTCCCACAGCCCGGAGACAGCAGGGTAAGGAGGGCGCCTCCGCGGAGTACCGCGTCTCCCTTCTATCGAGGCGATCAGTGCTGTCTCCTCCCCACAGACGAACGCCCCTGCTCCAGCCTTGATCTTAATCTCGAATGAAAAATCGCTGCCAAGTATATTCTCCCCAATTAAACCAGCGGCGGTAGCATCGGCGATCGCTTTTTCCAACCGCTTGATCGCCAATGGGTACTCGGCGCGTACGTAAAAGTATCCGTGCGAGGCGCCGATCGCGTAAGCCCCGATCGCTATACCTTCGAGTACGCGGTGCGGGTCTCCCTCGAGCACGCTACGGTCCATAAACGCCCCAGGGTCTCCTTCGTCAGCGTTGCAGATGAAGTACTTCTCCGGCCCAGGCTCACGCGCGGCAAAGCCCCACTTAACGCCAGTGGGGAAACCGGCTCCGCCGCGACCGCGCAGCCCGGAGGCAGTGATCTTCTCGATCACCTGTTGCGGGGTCATCTCAGTAAGGGCGATCCTCAACGCCTCGTATCCTGCGTGTGCCCGGTACTCGTCGAGCGATTCGGGGTCAATTAAACCGCAGTTTTCGAGCACGATACGAACCTGTTTATCGAAGAAGCCGTCGGAAGCAACGAGGAGATCCTGAATAGGCTGCCCATCAACGACATGTTCTTCCACAATGCGAACTACGTCCTCGACCCGCACGTGCCCGTATGTGGACCGCTCGCCATCCTGCGTAACCACGTCGACCAGCGGTTCGTTGTAGCACATACCGATGCACCCGACCCGCTTCAGCTTTACCGATGCATTAGTCGCGGCCAGTTCCTTTTCCAAAGCGGAGTACACCGGTTCAGCGCCGGCAGCGATCCCACAGGTCGCTAGCCCGACTCTAATCTCGCTTACATGACTCATCTTTCCTCCCGCTCGCGGTACGAGGAGAGGATCTCGTCCACCGTATCTCGCGTCAGACGTCCGTACGTTTCATCGCCGATCATCATTGCCGGGGCAAGGCTGCAACACCCAAGACAACGTACGCTTTCAAGGGTGAATAATTCATCCGTTGTGGTCTCATTCTCCTCTATTCCCAGTTGCTCCTTGAAGTATGCCATGATCTTTCCCGCTCCGAGAACATGGCAGGCTGTCCCTTGGCAAACGCGGATCAGGTGTTTCCCAGGACGAGAAAGACGGAACTGCGAATAGAAGGTAGCCACCCCGTATATGGAGCTTAGCGGGACATGCGTATACTCAGAAACACGCTCTAAGTTGTTCTCCGAAAGGTATCCGTATCGGTTCTGGATCTGTTGTAAGAGAGGGATAACGCTTGCTGAAGAAGCATTGAAGGTGCGGAACGAATCTAGCCCCACCGGTTTTTCTTCTGAATCTTGAGAGGTCGGATTTGGCATGTATCTCCTTTCAGATTACCGTTCTAATAACAACAATTATTGCTTGGCAACTCTTAAGCTACTTTTGCTCGTCCTTTGTAACCAGATTGCTCCCTGGTCGCGGGGATTATCCATTCCCAAACGGGAAAGTGCAACCTACGGTGCAACCTATGATGCAGCTCCTGAAATCCGCTCTCCGCGAGCGTACAATAGGGAACGGAGGGAGCAATGCTCTACTACATCGAAACGGACGGGAAGGTCTATCTCATCGAGCGAAACGGTCTGCTCGATCTGCCGAAACGAGAGGAGATCCCTTTTCCTTTTACGGAGATTGCTCCGCTTGCCACGAGTGAACCGGTCCTCTTCTGCTCCCCACGGCTCCCACGACACCCGCACGAGTGGCTGGGGAAGGACGAACTCGCATCTCTTCCTGCTGTTGCCCCGCTTGTGCGCGAGGCGATCCACGCCGGGATGCCGCGGGTCGTGGTTGAGGGGATCTGTCTTGAAGGTGGAAAGATCCTGCTCGTGAAGGGGAGCCGAGGCCTGACCAAAGGGCGGTGGTCCCTTCCGGGTGGATTCCTCCGCTTTGGGGAGACCCCGCAGGAGGGGCTCCTGCGAGAACTTAAAGAGGAACTCGGTGTTGGCGGAAAAATCGAGTCGCTACTCGATATCAAGGGAAAACTGGGGAGTGAGAGCCGCCTTCACTGGGTGATGATCTTCTATCACGTCTCTCTTGAGGGGAACCCTCATCCGGATCCCGATGAGATCGCCGAGGCAACCTACTTTCCTCTTGAAAAGGCTCGAGATCTCGGCATCGATAACCTGATGCGGGACGCGGTCTCTTCTATCGCTTTATCTACAGGAGCCTCATCCCAATCGTAAACTTGACATCCTGACTCCACTCTAGGAAATAGGGTTCATGTCCAAATTGGAATCCCAAGGTGATGTTCGCCCCCTCGACCGGGGTCAGAACGAGATCGAACTTCAGGTTGTGCTTGTCTGTCACGGTGCTGTCCCAGGTCTCCCGTGAGAAGGAGTACTCGGACGAGAGGCTCACAATATTACTGATAAAGTAATCGTAACACGCGGTGATCTCAATCTGATTTGTACGGAGGAAATCGTAGGCTCCAGAGAAGATCCCCTTGATGAGGAACTGCACCTGCGGGGTGGTGGTGAACGCATAATTGAACGCTGCCGTAGCCAAAAGGTCGTTCGATCTTTTCATTGGATCTAAGAGCTCATACCCGATACCCGCGTTGATACTCCCCCCACAGTAGCGAGTGTAATCGTTGTCCTCGACGATTTGTGCCATCTCGTACACATCGAGCGCGTCGAGTTGCTTGAGTTCACCCGTACTAGGTCCCTCGATGATCTCCTGAAGAGCTCCCAGAAGGTCGGTCATCGAATCGTAGGTATCGATGTTATCGATCTCGTAGGCGAGGGATTTCAGGACGGTTTGATCCAGGTGCGCGGAGATACTCCCCTTCGCGTAAAGATACGCATCGATCTTGATCGCCTTGGCGAGAGGGGTAACATCGGTGAACCGACCGTACCCAATTCCAAGCTTCACGAACAGGCCTATCGTCTCATAGGAGGAGGCGCTCCTCGCGCTGACACCGGCGATCCCGAAGTAGGGAGCATCCGTGGTGAAGTACCTCCTGAGGTTCCCCTCCCCGGTGACGAGAAAGGACGAGAGGGTTAAAGTGGAGATATTCATGTCGTTTCTCATAGTAATATCGAACCCAAAGTCCGGGGAATCGTAGAGCCGGTCATAGCCGATGTGGAGTTCCCCTTCGCTGACATCATGTTCGCTAAGGCCATAGGGATCGTTGTAATAATGGTAGGAAAAGCCGATATCAAGATCGGAGATATCCGTATCAAAGGACTGATAATCACAGAGGGGGATTGCCCCCATTCCCACTACCGCTGTCACGAGAAGAAGAACTCCAAAAAGAAAAGACGATTTAATCACACACACCATCGATCACCTCAATCCTAACGATACGCTGCTCGGGAGGAAAGAACAACCAAATCCTTCCCCTGTTCGAGTGCGCGATGTCCGTCTTAACGGAAGCTGTTGTGTACCCTTTTTTTCTTACGAGACAGAAGCTTTCACCGCCGAGGACGAAGCGCTTAATCCCGCTCTTAAGCTTGATGACGTTGAAGCCCAGCAGGAGCCCGGTCTAAGTGTATTTGTCGGCGACCGACGAGGCAGCGTAGGCCTGTGGTTTGATACGAACGGCGAACCCGCTTCCGATGATCATCCCCACTACCTCATCGATCATCGTCTTCGTGGGTCCGTTCTTCCCGATGTCAACGTGAATCTCCAGATTGAACTGGAGGAGAGAATCGGCGGAGAGCCCCTTCATCACACGCTGGGCGAGCTCGAAGGAGAGCCATGCTTCGCGCCAGATCCGCTGTCGCAACGAGGGGATCTTCTTCTCTATGCGCCGTGTCCAGAAGTAGCGCCCCCCCTTCCCAATCTTGTGGAGGACGATCGCGCTGACAAGGTCAACCTTATCCCCGCTCACAGAAGAATCGGTCCCGATGAGGATCTCGTAACGTGCCTTCTGATCCTCCTTCATCTCCCTGATGAGGCTCTCAATGACCTCATCGAAGGAGAGCGCACCAATATGTGGATTGTAGAATCGCTCGCTCATTGCTGTTATCTTATAGGGGAGGGAAGCTTCGTTCAAGAGGTCGGCAGTCGAATCGTGAATCGTGCTCCGCCGCCCTCAGCGTTCTCCGCTCGAATCATCCCCCCGTGAGCCTCTACCCACTGCTTGGCAATCGCTAGGCCGAGGCCACTTCCCCCGGAGGCACGGCTCCTCGCCCGATCTCCACGGTAGAATCTCTCAAACAGGTGGGGAAGGTCCTTTGGTGGGATCCCCGGACCGGTGTCGGTCACTCGTACCTCGACTCCCTCGTCCCCAGGCACGACTTTGACGTGGACCTCCCCTTCCTCAGGTGTGAAACGGATCGCGTTGCTCAACAGGTTCGCCAGGACCTGCCGAATCCTTTTAGGGTCGAGAGTCACTGTGGGGAGTCCCTTTGCAGATGTAGACGATAACTGCGGCCCGCCCTCTAAGGAGGAGTTCGCCGTTTCCACCACCTGGCTCACCAGGGCAGCAAGATCGGTCGGTTCTTTGTCCAGTCGAAGCTCTCCTGCTTCGGCCAGTGCCAGGTCACGCAGGTCGTCGATCAGGTGCCCCAGGTGGAGCGTCTCCTCGTAGATCGGGGCGATAGTCTCTGTATCGGGGGTATAGATCCCGTCGAGGATCGCCTCCAGGTTTCCCTGGATGATTGTCACCGGTGTACGCAACTCATGCGCGATATCTGCGGTCATCGTCTGGCGGATCGTCTCCGAGCGCTGCAGATTCTCGATCATACGGTTGAACGAATCTCCCAAGCGGCCAAACTCATCCCGTGCCTTTAGAGCCACCCGCTGGGAGAGATCGCCATGCGCGATCGGCTCTGTGGCACGAGTAAGGAGGCGAAGAGGAGAGAGAACCTGAGAGATGAGGAAGATGGCCAGGAGAAGGGCCACTCCAGAGGCGATTCCCCCTCCGAGGAGGGCCGATCGTTTCGCCGAGGCGAGGAAGGCCTCCTCTTCTGGTCCGAGAAGAGAATCCTCGACAGCGAGGAAGAGGGTCCCAATCCGGCGCTGCTCCTCATCTATAATCGGGATTCCTGCCGCGATCTCC
>JAUWNS010000040.1 GCA_030612485.1 Candidatus Bipolaricaulota bacterium | reverse complement strand
AGAGATCGCTGAGAAAGGCCTTAACTCCTGAGTTTTAAGCATCTTGTTCTCTTTATCCATTTACGCTTTTCTTGGCGTTCTCTGCGTCTTTGCGAGAGATACAGGCTTTTCCTCTCGCCTGCTCGCTATGCTCGCTCAAGCCGCAAAGATCGCTAAGAAAGGCCATAACTATTGAGTTCCAAGCATCTTGTTCTCTTTATCCATTTGCGCTTTTCTTGGCGTTCTTTGCGTCTTTGCGAGCGATACAAGCTTTTTCTCTCTTGCCACGCTCATAGTTTGAGTCTTTCTCTGGGTTACCTTGCCTTAACTGCGAGGAACCACTTTTGAAATAGCCGATCTTGATGTAAGCACCTGTTACAAAGGATTCAGGATCGGAATGAAAAAGGAGTACCGCCGCGCGGTTCAGGTAATCTCCATCGGTCAGGCGCAGTTTCCCGACCAATACCTCGTTTTTGGCTGCCAGCACTTCTGGACCGACGCGTTTGCTCCGGGCGGCGAGCTCGCGAAATCGGTCGATCGCATGGCTGTCAAGATTACCAACGGTGAGACCTGGTACCGGCACGCCATCCCAGTGTTTGCCCGTTTTTCGCAACAGGAAATGATCCAGGGCCGCGCCCTTAAGCACTTGCTTCGTGGAACCGCTACGATAGTGGTATTCGCCCTTGTAGCTGATGGGATAGGGATATGGTTCTACGGTAATACGGACGAACTCTTTGCCGGCCTCATTCTGCAAGTCTACGTCAACGATGATGCCAAGCAGGTCGCGAATCTTGTTGGGCAGATCCTCCAATAGTTTTGACGCATGAGGCAGACTCACCACCTCGCCCCGGTCATTCTTCCCGATCTCCAGCACCCCGCCCTGCGCGTTGGCAAAGCCGCAGATCCACTTCAGGTACTCGTCCCGCCATGAGGCTTTCCACTCGATGTTTTGGTCCTCGATCATGCGTATGCCTCCGTCTGGAGCTCCGGCTTGACCAGCCAAACCCGACCGGTGAGCAGCGGACTGTATCATGCCCTGTTTGATCTGCTTCGTCTTGTCCCTGAATTGCTTCAGCGTGGCTATCTCGGCATCCATGTCGGAGAGAACGCTGACGATTGTTGCAACAATTTGACCCATCTTCCTCCCTGTGCACAGGCCTCCCCGGAAATGCACCTTTCCGATAAGGATCCTCGTCCTCTTCGTTCAAGTCAAATAAAGCTGTGCTGGCACGCCTTAACTGCGGGCGGAAGTTGTTCAGCTCGGCATAGAAGCGAATCGTTGCTGTGAACGGCTGCGCCTTTCGAATCCCACTTGTGCCAGGGTTAGACGAGCCATTCCTCGGCATTCCCCAGCATCTCCTCGACCTTGGAATAGAACCTGCCCACGTGAACGCCATCGACCAGGGCATGATGCACTTGCACGTTAAGCGGAAGCATAATGCGCCCGGCGACATCCCGATACTTGCCCCATGCGATTCTGGGAACCGAATCCGGCGCGTGCGTAGGGGCTGCATGCACGACTCCGGTGAAAGAAATCCCTGGAATGGCCGTTAGGAAAAGAAAATCGTCTCGGTCAGGTAGGTCGTACATTGAAGCAGCCATTCGTGCTCGTTCGATGCGTTTCGGAGCGTCCTTGGAGAACTCCGAAAAATCGTGCGCGAACGGGAAGGCGCAGAACCGAAACGCGTCTTCATCGTTGAGGACGATAATCGACGGATGAACGGTGTCGAACTCGATCACATCGTCTCCGCGAATACGTTGCCGAAATTCAGGGACGGCATTGGCCGCTACCGCGATTGCGTAGACCAATCCGATGGTGAACCGCCCGCCCTTGGGCAAGGCCTGACGATAGTTCGTGATATCTACATCGGCCGTAATGCTGAAGTAGGGGAACCCGAAGTTCTTGAACAACTCGAATTGCTCGAACCGCGGCCAACTGGCCTGATCGATGACTCGGAAGCTTCCTTTACCCTGCATGCCCCTATCTTAGCTTACGGCGCGATCCGCGGCCACTGTGGGGCGCAGCCTTCACGACGAACTCACAGCGAGCCTATACCATATTCATCGTTTGATGATAGAATGAGGAATGGAGGATTGACCATATTGAAACGTCGCACGAAATGGATCATCGGACTGGGCATCGGAATTTCCATCGTTCTGATCGGGGGCGTTGTCTTCGTGCTGCTGTTGACATCGCCGAACCCGGATGCGGAATTGGCGTCCATCGAGATCAAGGAACTTCCCGATGCCTGGCTTCAAGAAGCATCCGAAGATCCCGTAGACCTAGAGCCCGACACTGAAGACCCTGCTCCAGAGGAAGAAGCAGAACCGTCTCTTGATGGTCTCGGATTGCCTATCAGTGGCACGCTGGTCATGCAGGGGGATGAACGCCCATTTGGAGAAGAGACATTCCAGATAGCCATTGAAGAAGATCGTGTCGTTCTTAGGGCCAACGGCAAGTTCTGGTTCAAAGCTCTCATCGCCACGATTACAATTACGTTTGATCAGATCCTGATGATGGATTCCGATCTGCGCCCACTCATGCTTTCGTCAACCTTCGATACTCCACTGGGATTCGATCGATCCGTGCAAGCCGATTTCGAAGATGACCGTGCCACCGTTCAATCAGGAGATGACGTCAACGAATACGCCGTGACACTGGATCAAGCCTTTGTTATGGGCACCTTCAGCACCTATGCGCTCGTTCCCTTGCTCTACGAGCTTCGACAGTCCAAAGGAGTCGTCAGCTTCGATGTCCTGGTATTCGGAGGTCCTCCTAATCGGGATGAAGAGGCTGTGGATGACGGGCTTCCCGAAATGCGGGTGGAGAAGATCGAAGACGGCGCCATTCGTTTTGACGACCAGGTGCTGACTGTCTCACGGTATGTCCTTTCCGGAGACATGGGATCCATGACGCTCTATGCCTGTGGAGTCGAATTGCTCGGGCTATTTACCGGGACCGACGAGGAATCAATGTTCGTCTATCGCGCCGACTACTTCGAGGATGGCTGTGAGATTGTGGAGGGGGGTACCTGATGCCACTTCTGGCTCGTCCGCAGCCTAGTCTAGATGACGTGTGTCGTTGAGACGCGAGACTATCCGGTTTCGGAATACATCGTCTTCGACAAGAAGTGAAATCCCTGCTGGGGAAGCTGCGAACGCGACATAGCCGACGCTCTCAATCGGCAGGCCAATCCAGCAGGCTATCACGAACGTCGCTGCGAATCCGTGGGTCACGATGACAAGATCTCTTTGATCTGAGGTGAGAATCCCATTCATTGCCGCGTACACCCTTGTGGCGATATCTCTTCTCGACTCCGCTCCCTCACAAATACGATGATCAAGACGGGGGGCGTGCGTCGGTGTTGGTGCAATCCGCTCATCGAGCCATGCCTTGGGCTGTCCCTCAGCCACTCCATAGCTAAGCTCCCGCAAGCCTGGCTCCATGGCCACTGACGACCCAAGGACCTCCCCTACAATGTCTGCGGTCTCGCGGGCACGCAAAAGGTCAGAGGATACGATCGGCACGTGAGGCTGCGGAAACACTTCCTGTAAGGCGAGTCCGACTCGCTGAGCTTGTTTCCTTCCGCGCTCTGTGAGAGGCGAGTCAAACCAACCCCCCACGAGCCGATCAACATGATGCTGCGCCTCAGCATGAATCACGACCGCGATTCTCCGCATAAGCAATCCTCCTCGAAGAATGATACGGCGCGGAGAACTCTCAAGCCAGGCCCGAACGTCAAGATCGTCTTGGATATCCGCAATTCAGCTAATTCGGCAACCACAGATGAACATGGGGCGATCATTCCGTCTTGTCGCGACACCTTTGCGACTTGAGTGAGTGCAACGAACGGGCGAGAGAAAAAGCTTATGCCTCTCGCAAAGGCGCAAAGAACGCAAAGGAAAGCATTGCATAGGGAAGAACTAGAACTGGAGGCATCTCTTTGCGGTTTGCGGGGGTGAAGACCGGACGCCTGATAAACTTCATTGTCACCAAGATTAAAAGCGAGATCAAACGCTTCGTCCTCCGACTCCTTTGTGCTCTTCGTGTCCTTCGTGGTGAAACAGTTTTGTACCTCTAATCCCATGAGTTCATACGGACGTTTGGCGAGGGGATTGTGGACGTGTTTTCAATGACGCAATACGCCGTTAGAGCGATAAAACACCAAGAATGAAGGTCTGACCCCAATTTTCGAAAGGGGCATTTCTTAGTTCAGAACCAGGCAACCTTGACATTCGTACCCAATCGAGGTACAAATGTACCCGGAATGGGTACATTAAGAACTGCCTCCTTGCTGGGTTCTCTGCTTCTTGGGAAGACTCGCCTTTCTATCCTGTCGCTTCTATTTTCACAGCCCGAACGCAGGCTTTACCTTCGCCAGATCATCCGTCTTGCTGGCGCGGGACAAGGAGCTGTGCAACGCGAGCTGGCGCGCCTCGTCCGTGCGGGGATTCTCATAAAGACGCGTGAGGGAAACTTGGCGTACTACCAGGTCAATCGAGCGGTTCCAGTGTTTGAGGAACTCCGAGGGATCGTGCAGAAGACCGCAGGGATTGCCGATCTTCTTCAAGTGGCGCTGCTGCCACTGAGTGATTCCATTCAGCAAGCCTTTCTATACGGATCGACGGCACGCGGCACAGAACGTGCCGAGAGCGACATCGATCTGATGGTGATCGGCAATGTGTCGTTCTTCGATGTCGTCTCGGCTGTGTCACCGCTTCAGGAAACGCTGGGCCGCGAAATCAACCCCACCGTCTTCACATCGGATGAATTTGAGAAACGACTGGCGGCACAAGACCACTTCTTGAGCCAGGTCATGCAGGATGAACGAGTCGATGTTGTGATCGGAGGCAAACGTGAGTCTTGAATCTTGGCATGAAGCAGGACTCATAACCACAATTTCTTGATTCATCTTACAGAATTCTCGGCCAGTCGAATACAACGACAGGAAAGCACCCCCTAGACATCAAAGCCGGTAGATTAGAAGTAGACGCCTGCCATTGCAGAAATGGTCCTGAGAAGAGATCAACTATATGCCCTCATAATCCCGAAGTACGCCTCTAGCTGTCTAAACGAGCCAGTTCAGCTTCCACTAATTGACGGTGTCGTGGAGAAATATAATCGGATTTAAGGGCTCCTTCCTGCATTCTTCTAAGAAGTTCGGGAGAGCATTTCTGAGAGTCCCAAGTAGTATCGGGGCTGTGCTCCATAGCCTCAACCAAAGCGTAGAAGTCCGCCAGGTGCGGACGCCCATATTCAACAACGCAATCCTCTGTCACACCGGGATGAGCGCCAGCTTTAACAACACAACTTGTATCTGACCCAAGCCGCAACGGTTTCAGATAGATACAGAGGAGAGTTCCATCCATGGAGACGTCTACTGACGTTAATACGAACCAACGTATTGGGTCTCGACTGATGCCTGGAACATGTATGAAGAAGGTATCCCCGGGACCGACCGTCACGACGGTTGCTTGGCTCGATTGAGGATTTTGTCGATGTAGTTTCTTTGCTGGGCAATATCGGATAACTCATCGGCCACGTCTCTGCTCTTGCCAACTGCTAGCAGAATGTCCTCATATGTTATGGGGATCCTGCTGTGCCCAGGATCTTGCCATTCCTTGAACTCTCTGTGCATCTGGGCGATGAGATCCCACGTGCTTACAGAGCGATATCGATCATGAATTGTCTTTACAAGCTTAAGCTCTGCTCTGGAAATATCTTCCAAGGGCGGCTCTGTCTCCAGAATAACGTGTACCCCTTCTGTCCGGATGTAGGTGCTCCAATACGATCGCTCGACATAGTTTGGGTCGGCTGTGACCAAGTCGTATACGTTGCTCACAATAGGACCGTGCCTTAAGGAGTAGTATTCATCTCCTGTCAGAGGATACCCCCAGTTTTGTAAAGCTTCTCGATCAGCAATGTAGAGAAGCTTGATGAGTCGAATGTACTCCATCCTGCTGTCAGCCTGCGATAGGAATCGTGCAGCTAGCTGCGTGGCTTTCCGCTCGTCAAAGCAGGATATCATGGCTACATACCTCCTTAGCTTCTTCCGCGTGTATACACGCGCACAACGAGTATACCACAAATATCAGTTCTTGTGCGTTATGTCCCCCGGAATTGGATTTCTTGGTTCGTCGATTCCTACATGGACATCATTGTCGCAAAGGGGACAACTTAATCGCCACTGCACGGATACCCGACTGCATCATTCTCGCATCGAACCTGTTCAGCAGACTACTGAGCGCGAGTAGAGGCGCGTGTTGGATTGTGGAACGTGCTTCCAATGCCGCGATACGCCGTTAGGGCGATAAACCGCAAGAATGAAGACCTGGCCCTAATTTCTTGTGATCACAACTTTCGCAGACAGGCCTATCCGCCGAGCAAGGCAATTGCCGCCTCAGACCATTTTACACAATCCTCTCCGCCCCGCGCGGGCAGCTGTTTGAAAGGCTCATCGCCATCTAGCCATCTTCGCCTCTGGACACCCAAACCACGAAACGCTGCCGGGACTAGTTTCAGCACCCTGATGCCAGTCCCTCTGACGGATGCGTGCCAGCCATTCGACACACCCGGGAAGAGCATATCGAACGCCCTCAGACCAGCTCGGATCGAACTCATTGGCATTCCTACTTCCAAAGCAAGGCGCTGCATCTCCTCCTCTGCTGCATCCTCGATCAGGAACCCACCCCAAGTGAAGATATACGTTTGCCAGAGCTGAGGGAGTCTCTCACCGCAGTCGAGCTCCAGAACATAATGGGAGAACTCCTCGAAGTAGTCGGGCAGAAGATCGTCAATGTTGAACCCACGAGTCCCAGATTCTGACAGCCCTCCGTGTTCACGAAGAAGGGCAGTCTCGACCGCAGCGCGCAAGATCAGACACCGAGCCCAGTTCTCAAGGTAAAGGCAAGCTTGCACGACGGGGCAGACGCCGTCGAACGCGCATCTTGTCTGCGCTTCGGATTCCGTGATGGTCCGGAATTCCGGACAAACGCCGTCGCAGTAGGCCTCGTGGACAATGCGATGAGTCAGCTTGGGGTGTTCTCTATAGTGTCTCCAGAGCAGTATGGATTGAACGCGGCAATCTGGCACGAAGAACCGGTCGTGCATCTGTTCAAGCAGTGACTTGGCTTCATCGAGACATGTACCAGGTTGGGACTTTCTGGTAGCCACTGCCAGAGCCCCCACGAGTCGCTTTTCAAGCCAGAAGCAGTACCTCCATGCTGGCAGGGTAGCTAAAGGGACTACTCGCGCGACCGTCTGGTCAGCATCCCCCCCACAAATCTTGGCCACGGCGTGCGCAACAGCCTCTGGGCTCTCAGACGGATCCAGCAAGAGCCCACCAATGCCAAAGGGCCGCATTCTTTTGAGTGCAACCGAATAGACTGGGTCTGGGTCGTACTGACGGCGGTGTATTAGCAGTCCTTGCTTGCAACCCAAGTACACACGTCGTCCAAGGATCGTGAAAAGCTCCTTCTTGCCCCAGCTCCCGGACTTCACCTCCGCAACGATACGGTCAGATCTCCCGTCTGCCCAGCGCCAACCACATATATCAAGCTCCTGGAAACCGCGTCCCTCAATCCTCTCTCGGATATTCTTCTCGATGAAGTAGCCGCCGGCAGCAAGAAACGCCGCAGCCAGGTGCTCGTAGTGGTCCCCAGCTGGCTCTGCAGGGAGAGTCACGCCCTTAGTCAACGGTATCTCCCATGCGAGATTCACCATTCGCGCTGGCCTGTGCTCCTGGTGTGAGAGCAAGGTCATCGGATATGGCCTGGAGTTCTTCGAGGGCAGATTGGAGGTCTTCGATGATTTCGGTGGCGAGGACGTCGGGGGTGGGGAGGTTGGCGGAGTCTTCCAGGCTTTCGTCGCGGAGCCAGAAGATGTCTAAGCTGGCTTTGTCGCGGGCAATGATCTCGTCGTAGGTGTAAACACGCCAGCGGCCATCTGGGTTTTCCTCGGACCATGTTGGCTTGCGTTCGTGACGATTTTCAGGATTGTAGCAGGCGACGAATTCATCAAGGTCTCTCCGAGTGAGACGGTTCTGTTTGAGGGTGAAGTGCTTGTTGGTACGCAGGTCGTAGAACCAGACGGTCTTTGTCCATGGCGTCTCGCTGGCTGGTTTGCGATCGAAGAAGATGACATTCGCCTTGACGCCCTGGGCGTAGAAGATTCCGGTCGGTAGACGCAGGATGGTGTGTAGGTCGCACTCGTGCATCAGCTTGCGGCGCACGGTCTCACCCGCTCCGCCCTCAAACAGGACGTTGTCTGGAACAACGACAGCGGCACGCCCGTTGATGGCAAGCAGGCTCTTGATGTGTTGCACGAAGTTGAGCTGCTTGTTGGTTGTCGTCGTCCAAAAATCGGGTCGGCTGTAGCTGATCGTGCGCTTATCGGTCTCGCCGGCCTCATTGACCACGGTGATGCTCGACTTCTTGCCGAATGGCGGATTGGTGACCACCACCGGGTAGTGCGTGCTCGGCTCATTGCGCAGGCTGTCATCAGTGCGGATGGGAGGCTCGTGCTCATCGTCATCGGGGCCGACACCGTGCAGGTACAGATTCATCGCGCACAGGCGCGACACGCCGTCGACAAGTTCCACACCGCGCAGGGCGTCGTACTTGAGGTGCTTCTTCTCATCGCGGTTCAGTTCGTAGTGGTGAGTGATGTAGTTGTAGGCGGAGAGGAGGAACCCACCTGTGCCGCAAGCGGGATCGCAGACTACTTCGTCGGGACGCGGCTGGACGCAGTCGATGATGCCATCGATCAGAGGGCGCGGGGTGAAGTACTGGCCGGCGCCGGACTTGACGTCTTGAGCGTTTCGTTCGAGGAGCCCTTCGTAGGCGTCCCCTTTTACGTCGGCAGAGAGCGACAGCCACTGCTCTTTGCCGATTAGCTCGACGATGAGCTGGCGCAGCTTGGCCGGGTCTTGGATCTTGCTCTGCGACTTGCTGAAGATCAGGCCGAGCATCCCGCGTTGCTGACCGAGGAAGCGGAGGGTGTTGCGGTAGTGCTCTTCGAGCTTTGTCCCAACCATGTCGGTAGCGGATAGATCGCTCCAGCGGTAGCCCTCGGGTATGGGGTGGTTACCGCCAACGAGCAAGACTCGCTCGTCGGCCATCTTGATGAACAGGAGGAAGGTAAGCTGCTCCAGGTAGTCTTGGTAACTCAGACCATCGTCTCGCAGGACGTTGCAGTAACTCCAGAGCTTGCCAACGAGACGATTGCTGTTATCGGTCATGTGTTGTTTCCTTCAAGGAGATCGAGTTGTTCATCGTGTTTGGTCGGCTCATTGCTTCTCTGTCTGTTGGCTCGACGCCTCTTGTGCGGTTGCATTGTTTCTCGCTCCGCCTTGATTCGTTCTAGCAGCTTCGAAGCTGGCTCATCGTTTGGATCCTGCTCTACCAGCTTCCCCTCGAACGCCCACTTGAGGATTGATTGACGGAAGCGCATGCTTCGACTGGTGTTTAACTGGGCGCTTCTCTCCACCTCATTACCTACTGACAGAAGACTCTCCACGGTTGTACATACTCGCTCCTGCTCGGCCAGGGGTGGCAGAGGGACCGCGATTACCTTTACGATTCCAAGATTCAGATTTGGCTGGACTCCCCCACTTGCTGCGCGACGAATGGAAGAGTAGTTGTGCTCCATGAACAGCTTGAGGAAGCGGCGCAGCGCGGCACTAGCCTTGGTGAACACCAAAGCTGCAAGAGCTTGATTCGTCGTTGACTCAATCGTGAGTTCAGTAGCCTTTCCTCGCGTTTTCCCTTCGCCATACATGGCGACAAGCAGAGTTCCTGGAGAGTAGACGGTTAGATTGGTCTCCTGAATTGCAGTCTCAGTTACTCGTTCCGCGACTTCATTCACATATGGATGATTCACCACAGCGCTGCTAACCCACGGAATGGTCCCGTCTTTCCAGTAGCGAGGCTCGCCTCTCTTTGGAGTGGCTCCAGTACCTACATCAACGATCTGCTCCACGCTCGCCCAACACCAGCCTTCGGGAAGGTCGGGTAGGTCATTGATATCCGGGAGGTCCTGTTCCTTGTATTTCTCGGCGGCTTTGGCGCTTTCTTTCTCCAGCGTCTTGACGTTGTCCGCATGAGTCCAAGATTTCCCTGTCTTGCGAGCCTTCTCCTCAGCCTTGGCACGTGCTTTCTCGGCGGCATCTTCGATCCACTTTTTGCGACGCTCGACGAGTATGTGCTCCAACAGCTCACTGGCTGGTTCGTAGCTTCGACCTTCCTTCTTGGCGAGTTCTGCTTCTGTGGGCACAAGGAGGCCTTCGACTGCTGCCTTGAGGACCGAGGCGCGGTAGCGTTTGAGGTTCTTCTGGACTCGGTTCAGTGACGCGACTGCAGCATCGAGCCGCGTCAGATACGACTCGATTGCCTCGACAATGCGATGCTGTTCGGGAAGAGGCGGAACAAGAACCTCATGAGCTCGAAGTTGCTTGCCATTGATGGCCTGGAACGTGGTTCCGGTTGCCTGTCGCACGAGATCCTCTACAGAGTGACGGAAGTAGTAGAAGTAGAATTTGGATGGCATGCCGCCAAGCGGCGTGATGGCGGCCAAGCCGCGTCCGATACAGCATTCGACATCTGCGAGATTCGTAGGGCCAACTGGCGCACGCACGGAGATGAGCACATCCCCGGGGTGTGCGATTTTCAGTGGCGTGGAGCACCACTTGACTGGTGTCGGAGAGACATCACCGAACTCCGCCTTCCCTTGAAAGAAGGGGAGCCCCTCTCCTATTGTGTTGTACGTGGAACCCGGCGGGCTTTGCCCGGACGTGACAACCGCTACGGATACAAGATCTGCGGGTTCCCAGTTAGTTGGAATGCGATTCGTCACGCTACCAACACCCCATTTAGTTCATCGATCAACGTTTTCAACTCCGTTCCGAATACCTGCTGCGCCTTGCCCAAGCCGCCCACGCCGACAAACGGTGTGAGGTTGAAGTCCCCGACAGTCATTTCCAGGCTCTGCGCCACGTGATCGCGGATCATCTCCAGCCACCGCCGCTGTTCACGCGTGAACTCTCGCCCAAGATTCTCCTGCATTGCCATCCATCTTTCGAATCGTACCTGCACCTGCTCGGCATAGGGAACAAGCTCGTCTTCCTGGTGCAGGGCAAAGCGGACGAGGGAAACGATGTCGGCCAGCTTGCGCTGACTGCTAGCCCCGCGCACCTTATTTTGTTCCAGCGTCTTGTACGCTGCCCACAGGCGCTGCGGTGTCAGCAAGCGAGGCGGTGCTCCGATCGCTTCGTGCAGTGCCTTGATGTCGTCGTAGCTCAGCCGCTCACCGTAGGGGCGAGAGTAGAAGAATTGCAGGGCCGTGATCTCGTCCTTGTGGGTCTCCAGGAATCGCTCGAAGGATTGCACCAGCGCCTTCGCCTTCTCGCGTGCTTCCGGGGAATGCTTAGCGATGAGGAGCTCGTCCTTGCTCACCTCGTCGATGATCTGCTCGAACGACTTCTTGGTCTCGATCAACAGATTGCGAAGCTCGGGGTTGGTCGCCAGCGGCTCCACCGCCTTCTTCAGTAGCACGGTGGCCGCAGCGTGGACCTGCTCTGGCGCGGGATCGGTATCGGCGGGAAGTCCGTTGTCGTGGCGTGCCTTTTCGATCTGCTCATCGGGATCGAGCGCGGTGACGATGGCGTGGCTGATCGAGCGAATGTCTTTGCCACCGGCTGCCGTGGCGATCTTCTCTCGCTCCTTATCCCCACACTGTTTGTCGAGCCGGGCGAGGCGGCTCACGAGTGAGGAGATGTAGTCGGGATGGGTTCCTCCGAGGGCAACGTGTTCCAGCAGCGCCCTGAATGAGATGTTCTTCTTCCTCTCCAGCGGCTGGGTATCGGCCAGATCAATCTCGGTGACACCGACGCAGTCGACGATGACAAAGTGCGTCTTCGCTGTCGCGTCATCGGTGACGCCTTTGAGCTCGTTCTCGTCGATGATCCGCACTCCTCGTCCCTTCATCTGCTCGAATTGCACGCGGCTTCTCACGTTGCGCATAAACATGACGATCTCGATCGGCTTGATGTCGGTCCCGGTTGCGATCATGTCTACGGTGACAGCGATGCGCGGGTTGAACTCGTTACGAAACGCCTGAATCAGGTCGGACGGCTTCGCTCCCGTTGTCTTGTAGGTGATCTTTTGGCAGAAGTCATTCCCTTTCCCAAACTCCTCACGCATGATCTCGACGATGTCTTCGGCGTGAGAGTCGTCCTTGGCGAAGATCAGCGTCTTTGGCACGGTCTTCCGTCCGGGGAAGATCTCTGTTGGGAGCTTGTCACGGAAGGTGCGGATGATTGTGCGGATCTGATCCTTGGCGACAACGGCCCGATCGAGTTCGTTCGCTCCGTAGGTCAAAGGTTCATCGGGCCGTTCCCAGCGCACGTTCCTCGTCTGGCGATCACGGATTCCGACCATCGTTCCGTTGCTGGCTTCGATAGTGGCCCCTTCTTCCGTGATCCGGGTGCGGATGCGATAGATCTCAAAATCAACGTTCACCCCGTCGGCGACGGCCTCATCGTGCCCGTACTCCATCACCAGGTTCTGCTTGAAGAAGCCAAAGGTGTGCTTGGCCGGGGTGGCGGTCATCCCAATGAGGTAGGCGTCGAAGTATTCCAGCACCTGCCGCCACAGCGAGTAGATCGAGCGATGACACTCGTCGATGATGATTGTGTCAAAGTACTCAGGCGGGATGGCCGAGTTGTAGACGACGGGCAGCGGCTCCTTGGGGAGCGTGGCTTCTTTGCCATACGGGGACTCCTCCTCCAGCGCGGGGTCGAACTCCGGTTCACCCTTGAGCATTGAGTACATTCGCTGAATGGTGGAGATGACAACCTTGCTTGATGAGCCAATGGTGTTGGAGGTGAGACGCTGTACGTTGTACAGCTCGGTGAACTTGCGGTTGTCATCGGGCGTCCGATAGTTGGCGAATTCCTTCTCGGCCTGCTTGCCGAGATTGCTGCGATCGACGAGGAAGAGGATTCGGCGCGCACCGGCGTACTTGATCAATCGGTAGACGGATGTGATCGCCATGATCGTCTTGCCAGATCCTGTTGCCATTTGGATCAACGCACGTGGGCGATCCTCCCCGAGCGATTGTTCGAGGTTCTTGACAGCCTTGATCTGGTTTGGATAGAGGATGCCGGGCTGCAACGGCGGCAGGTGTTGCAGGCGGGAGCGCAGGCTGGATGGTCTGTCGTCAGAGCCATAGAACTCACCAGTGGGGCTCCAGTCTTTCACCCATTCAGGTAGCGTTGCAGCCTTTATCCACTCGGCAAGGGTCTCGGGACGGTGGAACTGGAAAACGCGGCGGCTACGCGGCTGCGGATCAAGATGGTTCCAGAAGATCGTCTCCGTGCCAGTGCTTACGTAGCAGAACGGAAGGGGTGTTACGGGCGGCTTAAGGTCGTATGCAAGCCCCGCCGTGTACTTGTCGGTTTGGACCTCGACACTTCGGACCGGATAGCCTTCAGGTTTGGCTTCGAGGGCTCCAACCGGCTTTCCATAAACAAAGATCATGTAGTCGGCAAAGCCTTCTCCGCCGAATAGAGGAAACTCGCGGATTATGACGCCGTCATTGGCAGCAAGGTTGATCTCGTCCCGGTTCTGAACGATCCAGCCTGCCTCATTCAACTGATAGTCGATTCTTTCGCGTGCCTTTTCTTCAGGTGTGGTCATTCCGTCTTCTCACCTGACTCGAACCCAATCTTGGGCGTTCTCGGAGCGGGAGCCATCAACTGTCTGATTGCCGCGACAATCGAGCGAAGAGCTTCATCGTGTTCACCGACCTTGTCTTCGAGTTCCTCCAGCTTGCGCAGCATCTCAACCTGAGAGGAGAGTATGACCCTCAGTCGCACAAAGGCTCGAACCACGAACACGCTCATCTCGATCGCGCGCTCAGAGTGAAGGACATTCGCGGCCATCAGAGCGCCATGCTCAGTGAATGCATACGGAAGGCTTCGCCGTCCACCATGCCCAGCACTTGAAATCGCAGATTGCGACCTCAAGTTGTCAAACTCCTCTTGAGAGAGCTGGAACATGAAGTCTTCTGGGAACCGGGCCTTATTGCGCTTGACCTGCTCATTCAGTCGCCTAGTTTCCACACCGTACAGCTGCGCCAAATCAGCATCGATGATGACGTTCTGAGCTCTGATGAGAATGATTCGTCGTTCGACGAACTCGGCTGGGACAAGATCTGTCTTCGTCATGCCCCCCCTTCAAGGGTGATCACGGCTTGTGACCACCTTCTGTTCCTCTTCTCCTATGCTTTGGCTTGAGGTCGCAATTTGAGATCTCAAGTTGGTGCGCTCTGAGCTTCTCAAGAGCCCCACAAACTAACACGCCCCTGGGGCGATGCCCGGGAGCGCGGTCGAATCTTGTTTTGCAGCTTGTTCGTGACACGTTCACACGCTCCTATCTCTCTCCTGCGGCTTAATTACACTAACGCTCATGTAGTTTACGGTTTATTCTTAGTTCCATCAACAAGAAACGCCAGCTGTGTCTGAATCTCGTCACTGCGAACGCGATCGCTATCCGGCTTGTCGTCCAGCGCACCGACGGGTTCCCCGTCGACAAAGATCATGTAGTCGGCAAAGCCTTCTCCGCCAATTAGCGGAAACTCGCGGATGATGACGCCGTCATTGGCGGCAAGGTTGATCTCGTCTCGGTTCTGAACGATCCAGCCGACTTCATTCAGTTGCCAGTCGATCTTCTCTCGCGCCTTTTCTTCAGGTGTGGTCACTTATTCATCCTCCTGCTAGGCCCGAGCAGATCATCGCTACTCTCTCATTCTGCGTGCTCCGATACTATGTCCGGTTTGTCGGGTTCGTGACGGGTTTTCGAGCTAGAACGTAATGAGCGCCACGGCCCGTCTTCCCCATCTTCTCGAATACCCCTTTCGAAACAAGATCGCCGAGATCGCGGAACAATAGACTCGATAGCTGGCTAAGTGTCAGTTTCGTCATGACTCGATTGCCTCCTGCCTCGTCACGTCCTGCGAATCTCCTCGATCATCCACTGTATCACATCAGTGAATTGGCTCAGACTGTCGGCATTGGACAGAGGTACTATTGAGGCATGTGGATAGCCGGTGATCTTCTTCTCGGACAGATCGAGACCGCTAATTGCGACAAGGCGCTCCAGCAATGCCTGGCGCAGCGCTTCACTCTGAAAGGGTGGCGTCTTCATGTAGACGTCGAAATAGATATCAATCTTACCTGCTGTGCGAACTGCAAACAGTTGGTGCTTCGCGCCCTTGTGGAAGACACGGGGCACGAAGCTCCCGTACTTGAGGCCTTCTCCCCACCAAACCTCCACACCTTCCATCTTGTAAAGAGTGTGCAGAAGGTTGTGAGCAGCTGTTGCAGCATCATCTCCTGCCCTCTCGCGGATTGCGGCAAGGAAGTCTGGTTCGTTCCACTTTTTCTTCGCACGAACACCGGCAGCTCGTTTCCTCTCGCTCGCTCCGATTAATCTCGGAACCAGCGTCTGTAACCCCTCACCGACGTATTGCTTGACTTCCACGGCAAAGACATCCGCTGGATTCATTTGCTCGTTGAGAAATTCAACCATACGACGTAGCTCTTTCGGGATCACGTCGGCAACGAAAACTAGGCGAATACGGCCGGCTTGGAAATTGGTCCGCACGTGCTCCCAGTAGTCATCTGTGTCGCCATCTGGACCGAGGACATCTCCGAGTGCAGATTCGAGATCAACCTTCTCCTTTTCGCAGCGACGCTCCAGCTCAGCAGCGATTCGTTCAACTGGCCAGTACGAGACGGCATGGGCTGCGTATTCCAGAAGCTGTCCAACGACCTCTCTGCGAAGGCGCGTGTCCGAGCTACGCTTCACTTCAACAAGCGTTGGGATGCTGTCCTGGTCCAGGAAGAGATGATCAACGGACCAGCGGCTTCCTTCAAGTTCGTCGCTGGGAAGCCCCATCTCACGGGTGACCAGAAGCCAACGACGAGGCTCCTCACTGTCCATCTGATCGCCCGCAAGAAGGTTCGGGTACTTGGCGAGCAGCTCCTGAAGGATGTCCTCAGAGTTATACGGCTGTTCCGTCATCTCGACTAGCTCATCATCGTCGCGCACAAGGAAGATTCCACCACTCATGAACTCTCCATGATGTTGCCTTGAAGATGTGTTCTAGAGGGCACCCGCGCCGCACCTCGCGCGCCCCATTCTCTCTTGTGTTTCAAAAGCGTGCTTACCTGTGACACAGATCACTTCCCGTGGGATTTGCTCTCAACTAGATCATGTTAGCTCAATCGCATGGTGCTGGCAAGTGATGGAGGTGTAGTGAATTCTCGCCCTACGGGCGTATGTAGATGCAAACTGGTACGAAAGAAAGGGGTTCTTCGCTGTTTTGCGTGGGTAGCTGGAGACAGCAGGGTGCGTAACATAGAGGCTCTAGTAAAAAGAATCCCCGCCCTTCCGGACGGGGCTTTTCAAAGCAAATGCAACTGCTCCGGATGCTTCGCCCTTTCCTTATGAAAACGAATGTATTTCTTGATCACTTCCGCCGTCACTTTGTCCCCCACCGTCCGCGCAA
>JAUWNS010000176.1 GCA_030612485.1 Candidatus Bipolaricaulota bacterium | reverse complement strand
TTCAAATCCCCTTGGGGACGCAAGAAAAAGACCCGTTTGCAGCGAGCTTAATCACCAACTATAATGGGCGAGTAGCTCAGTTGGGAGAGCATCCGGCTTACATCCGGAAGGTCACAGGTTCGAGTCCTGTCTCGCCCAAATGTTACATACGGAGCCGTGGTCTAGTCTGGTCTAGGACGCTGGATTGTCACTCCAGAGATCGCCGGTTCAAATCCGGTCGGCTCCGCTGTTTCATGCCGAGGTAGCTCAGTCGGTAGAGCACAGCCCTGAAAAGGCTGGTGTCCCCAGTTCGAATCTGGGCCTCGGCACCATTTTTCCCCTTGACCGAAAGACCCCCTATCCGCTATCCTGAAGAGAGCCGTGACAAAGGGAACCTAATGATCCAAAACCCAATAGAAATCTGGGAAAGAGTCTTATCAGGTCTCCAGAAGGAGATCCCAAGCGCAAGCTTTGAAACGTGGTTTTCAAAGACAGATCCCCTCAAGTTGGAGGATCAATCGCTAGTAATCGCTGTCCCCGATAATTTCACCAAAGGAGGGATCGCGCGTCGTTACCAAGCTCTCGTGGAGAAGCTTGCCTCCGAAGCCTGCTCGCAGGAGATCCACCTACACTTGCAGGTGGTACAGGGAGAGAAAAACGAAGGAGATCCTCCCGTACTAAGCCGTACAGAACGCCCGACGGGCCAACTGAACAGCACCCTCCCACTAAACCCAGACTACACCTTCGATTGGTTCGTTCGTGGGAAGAACAATCACCTTGCCTACGCCGCGTCGATAGCCGTTGCCGAGGCTCCTGGAAAGGCGTATAACCCGCTCTTCATATACGGAAACGTCGGTCTCGGAAAGACGCACCTCCTACAGGCAATCGGCAACTTCGTCATCGCCTCCGACTACTCCAAGACCGTGGTTTACACCACCTCGGAACGGTTCGCCATCGAACTTATCAGCGCCATCCGCAATAACACCACCGCCGCGTTTCGCGAGAAGTACCGGCTCATCGATCTGTTACTGATCGATGACGTCCAGTTCTTGGAGGGAAAGGAAGCGACCCAGGAGGAGCTCTTCCACACCTTCAATGAGCTCTATGGAAGCGAAAAACAGATCGTCCTTTCGAGCGATCGGCCCCCGGAGAATCTCTCTGGCCTGCAGGATCGCCTCGTCTCCCGTTTCCGCTGGGGACTTGTCGCCGACATCCAGCCTCCCGACCTCGAGACACGCATCGCCATCCTGCGTGAGAAGGCGAGCCATCGAGGGCTCAAGGTGGAGGACAATATATTAGAGCTGATCGCCAGGCGCATCTCCTCCAACGTGCGTGCCCTAGAAGGAGCTCTCGTAAAGGCAATCGCCTATGCCGAGCTAGAGGGAGAGGAACTCACGCCTGAGAGTCTCGAAGGAATGCTCCCCGAAGAAGGGAAACGCGAAAAACTGACGATAGAGCACATCAAGGAGGAGATCGCTGACCTCTATCACCTGAAGCGTCACGACCTCGAGGGCTCAAGCCGAAAGAAGGAGATCGCTCAAGCACGTCACCTTGCGATCTACCTTGCGCGCGAGATGACAAATAGTTCCTTCCCCGCTATAGGAAAGTATTTTGGAAACCGTGATCACACAACAATCATGCACTCCTGCATGAAGGTAAAAGCGCTCATCAAGGAAGCACCACTCCTCTACGCTGAGCTCAAAGAAATCCAGGAGAGCCTTGCGGCCCGGTTTATCTCGACTCCGTAAGTGAAAAGCCCGTTCAGGAACAGGCTTCTAGTAAAGAGGATGTAAAACATGCTTGTGGAAAACTCTGTGGAAAAGGGACTGAAAAGGGGTGCAAAAGCACGGTTGACTGTGGAAAAGCCCTGTGCGAAAAACGCTCAAACTTTATCCACCGCCCATATGAACGGTTTTCCACCGCTATCAACACCTTTTCCACAACCTTTTCCACAGTACGGAGGCTGATCTGCTCTACATACAGAGCTTTTTCCACAAGCGGCAGGAGCGTTACTACTACTACTAAGCTTGAAGGGATAAAACAAAGAAGATGGGCTGGGTGCAAGAGATACTTGGGAAATACAACCTGGGCGAGGAGTTCAGAGATCAACAACTCCTCCTCCGGTGGGATCGAGTTATCGGGGATCAACTCCGTCCTCTCACACGTGCTGTCCGTTTTGCGCACGGTATACTTACTATCGAGGTTGTTTCCCCTTCCGTTGCTCAGGAACTCTCTTTCCTCAAGGAACGATATATCACACGTTTAAACGACCTCTCTGGCGAACCGATCCTGCGGGAGATCCGTTTTGTCCCTGGCCGCTTCCAGCGCACCTCGCAGCGAAAACCTATTACGCTTGGGTCGGAGGAACGAGACAAAGCACACGCGCTCTTCTCTTCCTTGCCAGATCCCCACCTTCGTCGCTCGTTCGAGCACCTTTATATGACTCACCGGCGATGGGAGGAAACGCTCCTGGCTGCGGGAGGAAAACGCTGCCCGCGATGTGGGGTTGTCTTCTATGCGGCTGGAGCAATCTGCCCTGGGTGCCAATTTGACGAGATTGAGGAGCCGGAAGGAACAGGCTAAACTATGGCTGCCATGAGAAACCTCAAGAGCACGACGATCATCGCGATTCACTCTGAAAAAGAACGCCGGGCGGTGATCGCAAGCGATGGGCAAGCAACCCTCGATACTGTCGTGATCAAGAGCACGACCAATAAGGTCTACAAGCTCTACGGCGGTCGTGTCCTCACAGGGTTCGCCGGCGCGACCGCGGACTGCCTTGCTCTCCTCGATAGGTTCGAGGGGAAACTGAAGAAGTACAACGGCAAGCTCCGGCGTTCTGCGGTAGAACTGACCAAGGAATGGCGCACCGACCGAATGCTGCGTCACCTTGAGGCCGTGTTGGTGACGGTGAGCGAGGAAGGGATCCTGATGATCTCCGGGGCGGGTGACGTCCTCGAACCGGACGGAGGGGTGATCGGGATCGGTTCCGGCGGGCCGTATGCTCTCGCTGCGGCGAAGGCATTCCTCTCCGTCGCCAACCTTCCGATCGACGAAATCGCGCGAAGATCGCTAAAGATTGCCGGCGAGATCGATATCTATACCAACCAAGAGATTACCGTGGCCGAGGTCACATGGTAAAGGAGATTAAAGGATGAGCAGCCTCGTCGAGGTTTCCGGGGACGCGCTTGCGGGATTGACCCCGAAGCAGATCGTCGCCGAGCTGGATAAGTATATCGTCGGGCAGAAGGATGCTAAACGATCCGTCGCGATCGCTTTGCGCAACCGGATGCGGCGGCAGCAAGTCGAGGGCGAGATCCGCGAGGAGATCAAACCGAAGAACATCCTCATGATCGGTCCGACTGGGGTGGGGAAGACGGAGATCTCGCGACGGCTCGCCCGTCTGACCGTATGCCCGTTTTCCAAGGTTGAGGCGACAAAGTTCACCGAGGTCGGGTACGTTGGCCGGGACGTGGAGTCGATGGGGCGCGATCTCGTCGATATGGCAATCGACATGGTGCGCGAAGAGGAGATCCTGCGCGTGGAAGGAGAGGCTGAAGGGATCGTCAGCGAGGAGATCCTGAACGCGCTCCTCCCTATCCCCGAAGGGGGCGAAGCCGAGCGAGAGGAGAGCACGCAGAAATCGCGGGAGAAGCTGCGGAAGAAGCTGCTCTCGGGCGAGCTCGAAGAACGTACTATCGAGGTCACGGTTGAGGAGCAGATGATTCCGCAGGTCGAGATCTTCTCGCAGGATGGTATGGATCAGATGGGGATCGATATGGGGGATATGCTCTCGGGGCTCCTTCCACCGTCGCGCAAAAAGCGGCGGATGCGGATCAGCGACGCAAGACCGATCCTGTTCGACCAAGTCCTCGATCGCCTGGTCAACATGGAGGAGGTACGCCAGCACGGACTGCGGCTTGCTGAGGAGACGGGAATTATCTTCCTGGACGAGATCGACAAGATCGCGGCCGGTGGGCGGGAGGAAACCGGCGGGCCCGGTGTGTCGCGCCAGGGAGTGCAGCGGGACCTTCTTCCCCTCCTTGAGGGGACGACTGTGCGTACCCGCTATGGGATCATGACCACCGAGAACATCCTGTTCATCGCTGCTGGCGCGTTCAACATGTCGAAGCCATCCGACCTCATCCCCGAACTACAGGGACGCCTCCCAATCCGTGTCGAACTCGACAGCCTCACCGCGGAGGACTTCAAGCGGATCCTCGCCGAACCAAAGGATGCCCTTGTTCGTCAGTACCAGGCATTGATGGCGGTGGAAGAGATCGATCTTCAGCTTACCCAGGACGCGATCGACGAGATCGCGCAGATTGCCTACGAACTCAACCAGACGACCGAGAACATCGGCGCACGACGGCTGGCAACGGTGATGGAACACCTGATGGAGGAGATCTCCTTTTCCGCGGATGAGCGCAAAAGGGAGACGATCACAATCGACCGCGACTATGTCGTAGACAGGCTCGCCGGGATCGTTGAGGATCCCGATCTTTCGCGTTACATCCTGTAGCGATCAGTGTTCAGCTGAGGGATTGAGAGATCGCATAACTGATAGATTGAATCATCGGGGGATTTACGAGAGACAGCATTTGAATGCCCCATCCCGGGAGGGCGGGGATGAAAAATGCTTGCTGCCGAAGGCAGCACAGTTTGTTGTAAAGTGGAGGCATGGCTACAAAGAGAGGGAGTCACTGTGTGTACGACACGAAAT
>JAUWNS010000136.1 GCA_030612485.1 Candidatus Bipolaricaulota bacterium | reverse complement strand
GATTAACAGGTCCGCCTCTTGGATCGCCCGGTTTGCCTCCGCGTCCCCGTGCATCCCCATCATCCCAAGATACATCCGGTGGGAAGCGGGAAATCCCCCTTTGCCAAGCAGAGTGACCGCCACCGGCGAATCGATCTTCTCCGCGAACTCGCGAAGTACTCCCTCCGCCTTGGCCATCATGATCCCGTGTCCGGCGAGGATCACCGGACGGGCAGAAGAATCTATCAGCTCCGCTGCCCTATGAATCGCATCCGATGGGTCACTTAAGTCAATGTAGGCGTGACCGGGGAGGCGCACTTCCTCAAACGGGGGAACGAACTCGGTCTCCGCTTGCTGCACGTCCTTGGGAAGGTCGATCAGAACAGGGCCCGGGCGACCGTGACACGCAAGATAAAACGCCTCGTGGATCACCCTGGCAAGGTCGGCAACATCGGTCACTAGGTAGTTGTGCTTGGTGATCGGCAGGGTGATCCCGGTGATATCCGTCTCCTGGAACGCATCGGTCCCGATCAAGGGGATTGCGACCTGGCCGGTGATGCAGACGATCGGTGAAGAGTCCATCATCGCTGTAGCGATCCCAGTGACGAGGTTCGTTGCCCCTGGGCCGGATGTCGCGATCGCCACCCCCACCTTTCCTGAGGTGCGGGCATAGCCGTCGGCAGCGTGAGCCGCCCCCTGCTCGTGGCGGACGAGGACGTGGCGAATCCCGTACTCACTGCGGGGATGATAGGTGTGCATGATCGCCCCACCGGGTATCCCAAATACTACATCCACTCCCTCATGCCGCAACATCTCCCACACAATCTGCGCACCGGCCAGTATCATTACTTCCTCCTTGCACAGCAAAAAAATAAGGGCCGCCCAGTTGGACGGCCCTTTTAAGGCTTATTTATTGTGGTTTCGTCCAACCCGTTAAGGCCCACCCCCGATAATGACCAGGGTAATAACCAGGACCAGCAGGACGGAAACCACACTAAACTTTTTCACTCGATGAAACCTCCATATATCTGCAAGAACCATAGCATGAATCGACCCCGGTGTCAAGGGGTAGAGCGATCTCATACAAGATGAGCATGAAGCGGTATAAGGCAAGCATGTGTGGCAACCCACAAGAGCCTTGACACGATACAAGCGAGCTGTTAGAGAGCTCTGAAAAAGCCCCGATGCTACCATTTGGCCCCTCCTGTCTGGTTCCGTTTCCCCCAGAAAAGCCCCTTGTTATCTGGCTTTTATGAACTGCATGGACGCTCCACTAGTCTGCGGAATTCGCCTTAACAGGGTTTTTCAGAGCTCTCTGTTAAGTTTGTATTGTTGGGGCAAGAAGGTATCTGGATACTATTATATCTGATAGCCAAATCACAACTTGCTCCTAAAGGAGGGAGCAATGCGTCGTATTATGTTTTTTCTGCTTTTCGCTGCATTGAGCTTGATGTTTGTTGTTAACGTTATCGCACAGGAAGAGAAAGTGCTGATTGTTGGCCTCTCGGAGGACTACCACTCCCTGGACCCCAGTCGTGCCTATGAACCTGGTGGTTCGCTCATTCATCATTCGGTCTATGAAACCCTGGTTACCTTTCCGCCAGATTCGGTGAGTGAGATTCTGCCTGGTTTGGCTGAGAGTTGGGAGATTTCTGGAGACGGACTGGTCTACACGTTTACACTACGTAAGGAAGCTGTCTTCTCAAATGGTGACCCATTGACTGCCGAAGATGTGGTTTTCAGTTTCAATCGCATGAAGAATCTGAAGGATAACCCGGCCTTCCTAGCCGATACCATCGAGAGCGTTGAAGCCACTGACGATCTTACAGTTATCATGACTCTCAACCAGCCCGATCCGTCTATTCTAGCCAAGCTTGTTTTTGACGCTTTCTCCATCGTCAATGCCGAGGAAGTCCAAGCGCACGGTGGTACCGCTGCCGAAGACGCTGCCGGGACTGATACTGCCGAGGGGTGGTTGATGGATAACTCAGCCGGCACTGGGCCGTATATGGTGGAAAGCTACGAGCCAACCGTACGAACTGTTCTGGTTCGGAATCCCAATTACTGGGGTGCAACTCCCTACTTTGACCGAATCATCATTCGCAACCTCCCCGAATCCGCCACCCAAAAGTTGGCGCTTGAAGCAGGGGATCTTCATATCGCGATGGACGTGACTCCTGATCAGGTCTCCTCTCTCGAAGCAAATCCGGGAATTGAAGTGTTCTCCACTCAGAGCGACACCTTGATCTTCCTGCTTTGCAACAAGGACCCCGAGACCGGCGGCCCCGTGACCAATCCGCTTGTCCAGCTAGCGATCCGGTATGCCATCGACTATGAGGGCTTCCGCTTCCTGAGTGGGGAAGGGGCAAACACACCCCAGCGGCTATGGTCCCCCTTGGCTTTGCCGGTGTTTTGGAGTCCTCTGAGGGCCTATTACGTGACCTGGACCGAGCTCGCGGGTTGTTGGCTGGTGCGGGTTACACCGATGGCTTTAAGATCGACCTACGATACCCTGACTTCAATTACATCGGCACTAGTTTCGGGGTCGTTGCCCAAAAGGTCCAAGCTGACTTGGCCGAAGTCGGCATCACTGTCAAGCTTGTTCCAGAAGAGTTTCAGACTTCGCTGGCTGCTTATCGCGCTGGAGAGCAAGGCTTCAGCCTGTGGCTCTGGAATCCCGATTATTACGACACGCTGGACTACGTGGAGTTCCTGCCAGAAGGTGTTGTCGGCAATCGGGCTAATTGGACCGCCGAGAACGCCGATCAGGAAATCCTCGATCTGCGGGATGCAGTAAAGATCGAAACCGATCCGGAAAAGAGAAACGAGCTATTCCGCGAGATTCAAATATATGAACAGCACCACGGTCCTTTTGTGCCGTTGTTCCAGCCCGGCGTACACTTCGCTTATAACGCGAATCTGAAGGGCTTTTACTACAACGGGCAGTGGCGCGTGGATTTGACGCAGCTGAGCTTCTAGTCTGCACAGTTAAGTTAGAGGTGGCGAGATCCCAAACTGAGTCTCGCCACCTTTTATGATTCACCATTAGCTATAGAGGTACCCTATGCCTCTCCACCTTTACTTGGTACGTCGAATATTGTTGATGATCCCATTAGTATTTGGGATTTCGCTCATGGCTTTCATAGTTGCCAATACTGTCCCTGCCGACCCAACTGCCGCCAACTTGGGAGAACGAGCGGCTGCTGATCCGGAAATCGTGGCCGCTTTCCAACGCAAATGGGGATTGGATCAACCCATTCACATCCAGTATTTAACCTATTTAAAGAACTTGCTACACGGCGACCTTGGAACTTCTATCCGAAGCCACCGACCGATCACGGAAGAGCTGGCCAGATACTTGCCTGCCACTGTAGAACTATCAACAGCGGGCATCTTGGTGAGTTTGGTCGCGGGGGTTATTTTCGGCGTGATCTCGGCGGTGTGGCGCAATCGCCCCATTGATTTTGTCGTTCGAATCCTTTCACTCATTGGCGTAAGCGCACCTGTTTTCTGGTTAGCGTTAATTGGACAGTTGGTTCTCTACCGGAATCTGGGCCTCGTACCCGGGCCGGGGCGCCTGGATATCGTGCTGACAGCACCTCCCACCGTTACAGGCTTATATGTCATCGATAGCATCCTAGCTGGACAATGGCACATTCTTGGTAATGCCCTTGCACACTTGATTTTGCCTGCGCTGGTGTTGGGCGCTTTTTCAATGGGTCTCATAGCGCGCATCACGCGCTCGTCGATGTTGGAGGTGCTCTCTCTGGATTACATCACCACGGCGCGCAGTAAGGGCTTGAGGGAACGTCTAGTGATTATTCGACATGCGCTGCGCAATGCACTAATGCCAGTGGTGACTGTCATCGGCTTAGCCTACGGAAACTTATTGTCCGGGGCTGTGCTGACCGAGACGATCTTTGCCTGGGGGGGCATCGGACTCTACGCTTACAATGCCGCACGTACGCTCGACTTCCCGGCTATCATGGGTGTCAGCATGCTGATTGCCATTGTTTTTATTACAATTAATCTAATAGTCGATATGTTGTATTGCTGGCTTGATCCCCGTATCCGCGTAGATTGAGGCAAATGAAAATACTGAAAGCCATCCGCTCGCAGACACGCAAGAACCCTTTGATGGTTGTTGGCTTGGTGGTTTGCATCCTGTGGTTTGCCGTGTCGCTTGTTCCTAATCTAGTGGCTCCCTATGGTCCTTTGGAACAAAACATCCGGGAACGACTGCAACCGCCAAGCGGGAGCCACATTTTTGGAACCGATCAACTGGGGCGTGATGTACTATCGCGAGTCTTGTATGGTGGGCGAATCTCGTTACCAGCTGGCTTGCTGGTCGTTGTCAGCGCGGCCATTGTCGGCACGGCCATGGGTAGCGTCGCGGGGTATATCGGAGGTGCATGGGATGAAACACTTATGCGCATCACCGAGGTATTCATGTCTTTCCCGATTATCATCCTGGCGATGGCCATTACAGCAGCGCTGGGTCCAAGCACAATCAACGCTGTTTTGGCGATGGTAGTGGTTTGGTGGCCTAATTATGCCCGCATCGTACGTAGCCTTGTACTCAGTGTCAAGGCAAATGAGTACGTTCAAGCATCCCGCGCAATTGGCGCTTCGCGCACCTACATCTTGTTTCGTACCATTTTGCCGAACTGCGTTGCTCCGGCAGTGGTCATGGCAACGTTGGATATCGGAAATGCGATTTTAATCTTTGCCTCGCTGAGTTTTCTTGGTTTGGGACCAGAGCCTTCCGCAGCGGAATGGGGCCGCATGGTCGCTGACGGTATTGATTACTTCGATCAGTGGTGGCTCAGCGCCTTCCCCGGTATTGCAATATTCACAGTCATCTTGTCGTTCAACCTTGTTGGCGACGGATTGCGCGATCTGCTAGATCCGCGTATGCGCAAAGCATTAACCAGGTAAGAGCAAAGTGCACTTTTGAGGCCACTGGCCCCACGGAATCCGTAGGCCTGATACGCTTAAGTCGAGGGTGACCGCTTCGCGTGCGATCTAATTGTACTCGCGAAACCAGGAGATTGCCTTCTCGAGCGCGACCTTGGGAGAAGTCTGGGGAAACCCGAGTTCCCGGATCGCTTTTGTGGGGTCGTAATACATATAGTGCCGCGACATGCGGATCGTCTCCGGCGTCATCCGTGGGGTCGTTCCGGTCAGACGGCACCAGGCTGCGTTCAGGTATGACAGCCCGAGGATAGGGTAGTAGGGGATCTTTGTGCGTGGCGCCGGAATCCCGGTGATCTCCGAGAGGAGCCCGAGAAGCTCTCCCCTCGTCATGTCCTCCCCTCCCAGTATGTAGCGCTCCCCGCTCCGGCCCTTATCAGCAGCGAGGAGGTGCCCGCGGGCCACGTCCTCGACATCGACCACGTTCATCCCGGTCTCTACGTACGCAGGGATCCGGTGGTTGATGAAATCGAGGATGCCCTCTCCGGTAGGGGTCGGCTTGATGTCGCGCGGTCCGACCGGGAACGATGGGTTGACGATCACCACAGGAAGGCCCTCGCGCGCGTAGCCGAGTGCGACCTGTTCGGCACGGTACTTGCTCTTCTTGTACCCGCTTATGATCCTTTTGGGATCGACCGTCATCTCCTCGGTAACAGGGGTCTTCCCCTCCGGCACCGCCAGTGCAGCGACCGAGCTCGTGTAGACGATGCGGTCCACACCCATCTCCCCTGCGACCTTGAGTACGTTCCGCGTCCCCTCAACGTTCACTAGGTCGATCAATCCCGGTTTCCGCACCCAGAAGGAGTAGAGGGCAGCAGCATGGAAGACCCGCTCACACCCCACCATCGCCCGGCGCAGGGAATCGATATCGGTGATATCCCCTCGGACCCGCTCGATCTCCAAGCCGTCGAGATTGCGCGTATCCGCGCCCTGGCGCACGAGTGCACGGACCTCATAGCCCGCCTTCAACAACTCCCGCACGATGCTCGATCCGATAAACCCCGTTCCACCCGTTACGAATGCCTTCAAGCGAGCCTCCTTCCTTTCGAGAAATCAGGGTTTTTACTCTTAGAGTTTCGCCTTGACAGCGATACGTGTTGCGTTAACCATGATGTGGGAGCAGTCAAAACAGCCCCAGTTGTTCATCGCCTTTGGCATCATCGAGAGGAATCGTTACCTTCCCGTAGACTCCATCGTAACCCGGTTCGATCTGAAGGTCCCCCGCGCGAACCTTCAGGATCCCTTGCAGTATCCTTTTGGGAACTGCTTGGCGAAGGTCTTCCTCCGGCAGGTCAAGGAGGATGCGAAACTCGTTCCCAAAGTGGGTGATCAGTCGTTCATACTCGCGGGCAACCCCTTTTGTCTTCGGTCCTATGCCGAGTGCCTGTGCGATGATCTCCACCAGAGGGACGAGGCTACGATACGGGATCTGCTGCGCGGGGCCCTCTCCTTGTTTACGATCGGCAAGCTCCTCCACGCGGTGCATTACCCCAATTGTG
>JAUWNS010000065.1 GCA_030612485.1 Candidatus Bipolaricaulota bacterium | reverse complement strand
GGCCGCCACTCCAGGAACGGACAGTAACGCGCTACTCGATCGTCTCCTCACGCAGCGCTTCCCGGGGAAGGTGATCGCGCGGATTGGGGGGGTGATCCCGATCGAACCGGCGCCGAGCACGGTCGCAGATGGGGTCCTCATCCTCGGCGATGCAGCCGGGCAGGTGAAACCAACATCAGGGGGCGGGCTATACACCGGTGGAATATGCGCTAAGATCGCCGGGGAGACCGCAGGGAATGCTGCACAAGCGAAGGAGGTCACCCGCGAGGCGCTCTGCGTATACGAAGAGCGCTGGCAAGAGAAGATAGGAAAGGAGCTGCGGTTCGGCCTCGCCGCCCGTCGTCTCCTCTCTGCCCTCACCGACGAAGAGATCGATGTTGCCCTCGCCGCGATCGACAAGCCTGAGATCCTTTCCCTGATCTCTTGCGAGGGAGACATCGATTACCCGAGCCGACTCGTTCACGCCTTTGCCTCACGCAGGGACCTATGGCCCACTCTTCGCCCCTTGATCTCCGTCCTCGGAGGGATGGACAAAATTTCGGGAATTGCACGCGTGGCACTTGCCGATGATGGCGATGCTTACGTATAATAAGAGCAAGACTATGAAGAAGAGACGTCCTGGCAACACCAAACGGCTGAAGATGAAACATCTCCGGGTGCTCTACTTCCAGGTGCTCTACGATCGGATTATGGTCTACCTGATCGCGGCATTTGTCTTCTCTCTCCCGCTCTTCATTTGGCCGACTGTGACCGAGTACGGATACGGCAAGACGATCTTCGCCATTGTGGGCGTATCGATCCTTCTCATTCTGTGGGGAATCTTCGCTCTGGTGAACGGGGAGTGGAAGATCCGCCTCCCGTGGCTCGTCTACCCAGCGCTCGGGTTGATCGTTGTCTCACTGCTATCATTGATCAACGCGACGAACGGTCGCGTCGTGATCCAGAGCCTAACGCTCGTGCTCTTTTTCTTCCTGTTCTACTTTGTTATAGTAAACTTCGTGTGGCGCAAGGAAGACATCACCTTGATCCTGTATGCTCTCCTTGCTTCAGCCTTCTTTGCCTCGCTTTACGGGTTGTTGCAGTACCTGGGGGTGATGCGCGGGGCCCACGGCGCGCACGGCCTGAACGAGATCATCTCGACGATGGGAAACCGAAACTACCTGGGCGGGTTCCTCGCCTACCTCCTTATCCCATCGGTGATCCTGATCGTCCGCCTCCGTTCGCGGATCCTGCGCGCTGTGGCGATCATCCTTCTGTCGTTCAACTTCGGGATGGCGATGCTCGTCAACCAGGCAGGAACGAGGGTCGCTCTTCTCGTCGCCTTCATCGCCTTCCTCATCGGGTGGGCGATCTTCCGTCCGATCGCGCCGCTACGAAAGAATCGGGGCTGGCTGATCGCGCTACTGATCGTCCTTGCGTTCACCTTCCTCGTTGAAGCTCCATCAGGTCCCCTCAACTCGGTCGTCGGCCTCTCCGCGGATAGCAGCTCGTGGATCGGGAGAATATGGGCACAGAATGCGGGGAAGACCCGTTCCTGGGACTGGTGGGTTGGGTGGGAGATGTTCAAGGAGCATCCGATCGTCGGCGTGGGCCTAGGGAACTACAAGCTGAACTTCCTCCCGTACAAGGCGGCGTTCCTCGCCAGCCCGCAAGGCGCGAGCTACGACTTCTACATCCCCCGCGCGGCACAGGCGCACAACGACTACGTTCAAGTTGTGGCTGAGCTTGGCTCGCTCGGGTCCCTCGCCCTCCTTGCCCTCCTCCTCGCTATCCCTTTCTCCTTCTGGATCAGGCTCCGGAAGAATACCGATGAATTCGATCGTTTCGACCTCCTCCTCCTCGCCGGTGGGATCGTTGTCTTCCTGGTCCACGCCCTGGTAAGCTTTCCAGCCCACCTCCCCGCCTCATCGCTCGTCCTCGTCCTCGTCCTCGGGTTGGCCTCCTCCCCTGCCTACGGTAGAGGGGCGACAAAGACCGTTCACCTCACAGGCTGGTCGCTCAAGGGGGTAACCGCAGGACTCCTCGTGGTCTGCTTGGGCGTCTCCGTGATCGGAATCCGCGACTACCGCGCCAACCTCCTCCTCGCGCAAGGAACACGGCAACTGCAGCTAGGGCAGACAAGGCTTGCGGAGGCGACCCTCGCACAAAGCGTCAAACTCGACTTCTGCCCGCGGCAGACCTACTACTACCTCGCGACGGCGAAGATCAAGCAGGGGCGTTACGAGGAGGGGCTGGACGACCTGATGCTCTGCCGCACGCGGTTCGTCTCTGAGGAGGTCTACCTCACCCTGGCAAACGTTGCCATCAATCTGGGAGAGATAGAGATCGCGCAGGAGAACGTGGACCTCCTCCTCTCCACCCACCCCAATCCGAGCATGGAGATCCAGGCAAAGTACCTGAACGGGATGATCGCCTTTCGTGAAGGAGACTACGATCGAGCTGGCGATCTCCTGGAGGCGCTCGTCGAGGCTCATTCCAGCTTCGAGCGCGCCTATATCGCCCTCGGGGATCTCTACCGAGGCTTGAAGATGCCGGTCACCGCGCGCAAGAACTACGAGAAGGCCCTCACCCTGATCGAGCAAGCACTCACCAGCAACCAGAGAAAGCTATCGTCCGCGACCAGGATGCAGGCCGATGAGTACGCCAAGCTGCGTGGAGAGATAGAGGTCCTTACGCAGGAGAAGGAAGCGGTAGAGGCCGCTCTCTCCCAACTCCCATCCTCATAGATAATGACTGAAAGCTAGTAGCTGCCTTCATCGCTGGTAGCTAATTCCAGAGCGTGAGCCAAAAAAATCCCTTGCAAAAAGATGTCGCCGTTCCTATACTGAGCGGGTGATCTATAGATGGCAATCGAGCGTATCAAACGAACTTTAGACTTCCTCCTCGGACAGACGAACGCGCAGCAGCTGAAGCGCTACCAACAGTATCTCGAGGCGATCAATGCCCTTGAAGACGAAATCAAGGCTCTCTCGGACGAGGGACTGCGACAGAAGACAGGGGAGTTTCGCTCCCGCCTGGAGGCTGGGGAGTCGAAGGCCCAGATCCGCGACGAGGCCTTCGCTGTCGCCCGCGAGGCGGCCGTCCGCACGGTCGGGATGCGCCCGTTCGACGTGCAGATCCTGGGAGCGACCGCCCTCGATGACCGGAAGATCGCGGAGATGCAGACCGGCGAAGGGAAGACACTCGTCGCCACCCTCCCCGCGTACTTGAATGCCCTCGTAGGAAGGGTGCACGTGGTGACGGTGAACGACTACCTTGCCCGCCGCGACCGGGAATGGATGGGGCCGATCTACGAGTTCCTCGGCCTCTCCGTGGGCCTCCTCCAAGAGGGGATGGGGTCGGAAGAGAGAAAGATCGCGTATGGGGCCGACATCACCTACGGGACGAACACCCAGTTCGGGTTCGATTACCTGCGCGATAACATGGTCATCTCTGTCGAGCAGAAGACACAGGGTCCGCTCGACTACGCGATCATCGACGAGATCGACAACATCCTAGTCGACGAGGCGAGGACCCCTCTCATCATCTCCGGTTCAACCGCCGAGTCGATCGATAAGTACCGCAAGTTCGCCGCGGTCGTGCGCCGGTTCAAGAGGGATACGGACTTCGAGATAGATGAAGAAACGCGACGCCTCACCCTCACCGACAGTGGAATCAAGAAAGGGGAGCAGGCCCTCTCGATCGAGAACCTGTATGCCCCGGAGAGCACCGACCTGCTCCACCACTTAGAGACCGCCTTAAGGGCACTCCACCTGTTCAAGAAGGAGCAGGATTACATTGTCAAGGACGGGCGGGTGATGATCGTTGACACCTTCACCGGCCGGTTGATGCCCGCCCGCCGCTACTCCGACGGCCTCCACCAAGCCCTGGAGGCAAAGGAGGGGATGATGGTCCAGCGCGAGTCGCAGACCCTGGCCTCGATCACCCTCCAGCACTACTTCCATCTCTACAAGGGAATCTGTGGGATGACCGGCACGGCAAAGACCGAAGAGGACGAGTTCAAGCAGATCTACGCCCTCCCTGTCCTCGTCATGCCGACCAACCGCCCCCTCATTCGGAACGCAAAACCGGACGTGATCTACCGGACGGAAAAGGGGAAGTTCGATGCGATCGCCGAGGAGATTGCACGCCTGCACGAACTCAACCGCCCGGTTCTCGTGGGAACCGATTCGATCGAGAAGTCGGAACACCTCTCCGCCCTATTGAAGAAGCGCAACCTACCGCACAGCGTCCTCAATGCCAAGTACCACGAGAAGGAAGCGGAGATAGTCGCGGATGCCGGCCAGGAAGGGGCGATCACCGTCGCCACAAACATGGCTGGCCGTGGAACCGACATCAAACTCGAGGAGAATGTCGCCGAGCTGGGAGGATTACACGTCCTCGGGTGCCAGCGCCACGAATCCCGCAGAATAGACAACCAACTCCTCGGACGCTCCGGACGCCAGGGCGATCCCGGTTCCTCGCAGTTCTACCTCTCCCTCGAGGATGATCTGTTGCGCATCTTCGCCGGAGACCGCATCGGCGCGGTGATGGATCGGCTGGGAATGGAAGAGGGGCAGGCGATCGAGCACAATCTCCTCACCAGCTCGATCCGTCGCGCCCAGAAGCGCGTGGAGGGGCGAAACTTCGAGATCCGCAAACACCTTCTGGAATACGACCTCGTCCTCGCCAAGCAGCGCGAGGCGATCTACTCCCTCCGCGATCAATTCCTCCTTCCGCCACATGACCGAATGGAGGAACTGCCGATCGATGACCTCGACGAATACCTCCTCACCCTGTTCGAGCAGGTCGCAGACGGGCTCGTCGCCGACTACGCCGACCCATCTCGCCCTGCGGACGAGTGGAACCTCGTAGGGCTGGCACATGAACTATCCGCCTTCCTCCCCTTCTCAGCGGAGGATCTGGAAGGCGTGAAACACGATGAGCTTCTGCAAATCGCCGTCGACCACATGGAGCACGCCCTCGCCCGACAGAAAGAGAGGCTCGAACCGCGCTTCTCCCTCATTGCCCGCTACATCATCCTCACGACCATTGATGAGACCTGGCTTTCGCACCTCTACACACTGGATGACCTGAAGGAAGGGATCGGATTGACCGCCTATGCCGGGACCGATCCCCTCGTCGTCTTCAAGCGCGAGTCGTTCATCCTCTTCCAGGAAACGCTCGACCGCGCGACCCAGAAGGTCGTCAAATCTCTTCTCAACCCGCGCCTCACCGCGTCGAGAGGAGAAGGACAACCAGCTCGCGAGCGCGAGGTGAGTTACGTCCATGCTGGTGCAGGGTCGGTCAGTTCAACCGCGGAGAAGTCGAAGCACAGTCCCGTCTCGATCGCGAAGAAACCAGGCCGAAACGATCCCTGTCCATGTGGCTCGGGGAAGAAGTACAAGAACTGCTGTGGGAGAAAGACCTAAGAGACCCGTTCCAGCCGGAGTTCATCATCGGTGATGTGCCACCGCGAAAAGAGGTCGATCAGCTCGGAGACCTTCGCGTTTCGCTTCTCCTCCACAAGAAGGCCATGAACTTCCCGCGCACTCATTCCTGGGCTTCTCGTGGCTTCGTTGTAGCAGAATTTCAGGGTGGGCGCATAACCACCCCAGAAAATGTTTCGCAAAATGCGCACATACATTTATTGATACAATTTGCGGCGGAAATGTATCGAGTAACATTTCTATTGACATTTATCCAGCTTCGCTGCCGATATAATGGTATTTCGCTCCGCGGCCATACCCTTCGATTTTCACCTGTCCTTCGCGTTCGAGCTCGTGGATAAGCCGATTCACCTGCTGGCGATCAAAGTGGGTGATTTGGTTCTGAGCAGATCTTTTGGACCGCGGGCTGATCCGTGGCGGGTAAAAGCAGAAACACCAAAAGTAAAGATCAGGCCCCAGTTCTCCCGCTTGGACGGCTATTGAGGAGGCTGTTCAAGTAGTTGAGTTAACCCGTTCGGGACTCCTTTCCAACGAGCGGATTTACCGGGCCGTTCACGGTCACAAATACAGGCCCAAAGAGGTTGCTGGCTTCGTGGGGCTGTTGTACTCAACGATCAGCGTGATTGCGAAACGCACCGCTAAAGCGAAAAAACACCAAGAATGAAGATGGGATGCCAAACAGCGCGCATTGCGCTTGACTTAGGAAGTTCAGCCCCTATAATGGTGATAGCCTCATCTGCCATGTGTAGAAGGAGATCTTTCGCCGTCAGTTTTGGGCGGCGAATGCATTTATAATTCCCGCCTTTCGAACTTCCTTTGCAGGTTTCTTTTTCTTGACGGACCATCAACATGAAGTGCTGTTATCAGCCAGGCGATCTGTCCCTGCTGTTGGATCGCAAGGCCCGACCCCGATTGTGCTTTTGCAGGGAGTTATGGTGATCCATAACTCGACCATAACTATTTTCTTTGCGTTCTCTAAAGGGTTTTCCTGCATCCATATCCGGCCACCATATCACTCACGCTCCTGCCGCTCTAGCAAGGCTGGTCCGGGCACATAGTAGGCTCCACGGCGCTCTCCTTTTAGTTGAAGATAGCCTTCATCCATAAGTCGTTTGAGTTCGTTTTTTGCCACGTTGGGATTTGTAAGACCAGGTACTGAGATCGCCAAGTACTGACATTCTCGAGGCAGCTTCTATAATGAATTTGACCTCTACTCATAGTTTAGGTCCTACAAAGCTTTGACCGCTGGGCCAATACTAACCAGCGGCCAAACACTGCAGTCTGCACTCTCAATGGTTACCACCTTGGTCCTGAGCAGATCTTTTGGATCGCGGTTGATCCGTGGCAGGGAAAGGCAAAAACACCAAAAGCAAAGATCACCCCGATTTTCCTCTGAGCGCACCGAAGCATGTAGTGAAATTCGAGTCAAGAATCGAGATGCGATCCCATTTCCTCTTTGGCAGCCCGGACAGCGTCGAAACGATCATACCCTTGAGGTCCTTATCGCTGGTCTCAGTTGGCATGGTTCAGCGCCCGTCCATACACCAAAGCCATGCTCCGTTTTGATAAACCCTTTGATAAAAACGTGTTTCCATTCGCGCTCCTAACAATGAGAAGAGCCTGATAGGAAGCGACTTGTGGTGCACAATAACGGAAAAGCATTTGTTTACGCACGCCCGTTCTTTGTTTGATCGACACTTTCATCGGCCACTTGCCATTGGGGATAACGTCTGCTTCCCATATTGCAAATCTCCCCTTGCTGTGCAAGTTCCGAAAGCAAGTTGTGCACCTTAACCTTTTTCTGCTTCTCAGTCATCACCTCGGGTAATTTGTCGAGCAGCAGACGATCGATCTCAGTCCGATCTACCGGTCCGTGCTCTCGAACGAGCGCGAGAATCAAGTCTAGGTAGTACCGCTTGTCGAAGCCCCGATTACGGATGTGCCTGGCGCTGTCTCCAACCGCTTCTGCGATCCGTCCTACGATGAGAAGATTGGGGTACCGCCCCTCGACAAGCTTTGCACTCTTGAGTTGACGGTGCTCTTCGCGAGAGATCAAAACGCGTTTCTGAATCTTGTCCAACAGTACCACCTGCCATAGCTCAAGATCAGTCCGTTCCATCAGCAATCGCGTGTATTGCTCATCCAGGATCTCACCGTTCAACGTGACCACCACTCGCTCGAACTCTGACAAGTCGTAACTCGGCAGAGGAAAGAACCGTCCAATTTGCAGGCGAAACATGCGCTTGATCCCACCGCCTTGTGTATCGATCATGTTGAGGTTGACCATCGCCTCGGCGAGGAATGGGTTGCGGTAGATTTCCATAGGTGCATCTTGGCGGATGACGTTTTCCACAGTCCCAGGAAGGAAAGTCCCAGCATTGGCAAGAAGGATTGTGCTGGGTGTCTCCACCACGCTGATTCGCCCGTGCAGACCATAGTCTTGATGTGCAATGCAGTTGTGCAATGCCTCGCGGATCACCCAGGGGTCGTACTGACTGATCTCCTGGGGAAACAGAGTTCCGCTTGGCAGCGCTCTCAGAGTGAGGTTCCGAATTCGGCGCAGAACGCGGTCCACCTGCAGAATGAAGGGCGGACCGAAGTGTTTATAGTCCAGCTCAAGATTCTTAGCATCCTTGAGAATCCAGGAGATTCTTGCTACCGCTGGCGAAAGCAACCCCGAAGCCTCAGGCTTTCCAAGCAGTAGAATGGCCGCATGAGTGATACCACCATGGATGGTCAGCTTTGCCTTGTTGAGAAAGGTGACCTCGTCCCACGTATCTACCGACTTCGCTTGCGCCGGATGCTTCACCTTGAACTGCTCGCGCGCCTTGAGCAATGCTTCGGGGTCAAGGTCAGTCAAGTCAGCACATTCGCTGACCAATGCTGACCAGTCCGTTCTTCGAAGCCAAATCGCACGCTCCTTCTCTGGGTATTTCGAAAGCTCTGTCTTGCTCGAGCCCACGCGGATGTATGCTTTGCCGTAGAATGAAACCGGACGATCCCAGGCTGCACCGACTTCGAACAGAACAACTCGACCTTCCGGGTGGTCAACAGAATACACATCATAGCCAATATTCGGCCGCAAGCCCGCACCAAGCCAAGGAAGCAGATCCTGGTTGCCTTTCCCTTTGGTGGTGTAGGGATTAAAGCTGGTGCCAACTACTTCATGCGACTCATCGTCAATCCCGAATAGAAGGTAGCCGCGTGGCTTCCCCACGAGACAGGCACCGTTGGCCAACGCGGAGAGGTAGTTTCCAATCTCCTGTGCTTGGTACCAGTTTTCTTTGAACTCCACCCATTCGGCCTCAGTGCGCTCACACCGCAACCGATCCACGAGTGCCACGAGTTCGCCGTTATTCATCCGAATCCTCCATCAGAGAACTCATCCCCTCGTTGTTTTTTTCGCCCATCATAACGTCATTGAGTCCCTTAGGATCATCCCGCCACACAGATGTCTCTTTTCACGCATTTTAGAATACAGCATCGAGATAGCGTTAGCCAAGCGGAAAGGCTGAAAAAGGAATCTCATACCGTGCTCTCCCTTTTTCTCGTAGCGCGTGGAAGTATGCAGCAGATTTCGATTCAAGAATCAATATGCGCCCCCTCTTTCTCGCTCTTCCTTTTCCAATCCAACGCCATACTAAACACGATCACTCTTTTGTTGATTGTGATATCGACACAGAAGCTGGGCGTTCTCTAGGGACGTCATCCCGCCCTTGGCGTGAGGAATGACGTGGTCTGCCTGAAATTCACTCCACGGTACGCGCGCTTCGCGCTCGGGTTTCCCTTCTGCAAGGCACATTTGGCAGAGACCATTTCCACGGCGATAGATGGCGATTCGCTCCGCCTCAGAGAATACTCGACGCTCGTCCTTCGTTAGCATCTCGTGGTTCCTCTCGGAGCAGTACTCGAAGAAGCGCTGGCGAATCACTCGATCGCGAGTCTCGATGCTCGTTGCGTCCTGCTGACGGTTGTCGGCAAATACAAGCACGTCGTTGTCGTTCTCGTGCTTGCCTCGCCACTTTGCATGAAAGTCGATGACGAAGTCATGGAAGATCCGGCGCTCTCTTTCATCGCAAACGTAGTGCTCCCTGAGGTGCCTCAATAAGAGGTAGACCGACAGGATGAAATACTCTACCTTTAGCTCTTTCATGCTGCCGTTTTCCATAATCATGGAATCATCCTTAAAGACCTGGTAGAGTGAGTCCAGATTACTGCGGACGCGTCTGGCAAACGGTTCTTCCTCAAGATTGAGGTTGTCTATGCCATCAGGCCGCATGTATCTGTCTGTGTAGTCCAGGACGACGCTGTCCTTAAGTTCAGTCGGGCCATCGCGCTCCTCGAGGATCAGGAAGCGTGTCAGGAGGGCTAAGTGCTGCATGCGATCGTTCCCACGATCGATGATGGAGAAAAATGGGTGCTTGTGCGGGTTCTCGTCAACCGACTGGTAGCCGGCATAGTCAAATCCAATGTCGTCGGCGTATTTGACAACAAAGTTTCGAGCAAGACTCGAGATTCTAGAATGAGCGATCTCCATGTAGTTGAGTGACTCGCCCTGTTGCAGGCGCCAGAAGATCTCCGTTGCAACGTGCTGATGATCAGCATTTCGGGGATTCTCGATGCTCTTGACGATATCCGCATCATACTGAAGCTCCTTGTCGATGAACCTTCGGATATCAGACGATAGCTCAGAATACCTCGCGCCTGGTAGGTTTTGATGGATATCCGCAAGGCTCTTCGGAAGTGCCAGCTTATCAGAGAAGAACCGCTGCACGGTATGTATGCGTTGCTGCCCGTCGATGACCTCATTCACAGTCCTCGACTCATCTAGACGAACCTGACGGATGACAAGCCTCGGAATGTAGTAGCGCCGGAATAGACTGTCCATAAGCGCCTGCTGCTTCTTGTTACTCCAGACAGTCTTGCGCTGGTAAGGAGGACGAACGACAAACTCGTCGGCGTACTCATGAAAATCTCGAATCGGGATCGGCTTGCTCGTGATGTCGTACTCTGTACGTGGATTGAACATTTCTTACCTCCTATCTCCCCAGCGCTGTTGGGCGTACTCGATAGCTTCGCGCGCATCGAGGCAGCGAGTTGAGTTTCCAGTGCGGATGAAAGGGCATCGTCGTCTTGCATCTGTACAAAGCAGGGTTTGGTAGGGTTCGCCGGTGTCGATGGCGTGCTGCATACGGTCGCAGATGTCGAGGATCTGGAGCTTGGTGTAATACTCACGGCAACGGCGGAGTTCTTTCTCTTTGAGCGCACCGAAGCATGCCATGAATTTCGAGTCAAGGATCAAGATGCTCCCCCATTTACTCCCATTCCATTTCGAGCTTCAGCCAATGCCTTCACTCCATCACTGCTTTGATGAGAGCATCAACAGCATCGGAATAGAACTCGATGCTAATCTTGGTCGCCAGATCGTCGGGTAACTCGAACAGCTGCTTGCGAGATGAGACTGGCATGAGCAAGGTCTGAGCACCCTTCTCGATGGCGAGCTCAGCGACGGAAACCGGATTCGGAAGCAACTCAACGGAGCCGCCGAGATTGAGAGCTCCCACCAGGACAAGGCCTCCCTTGATACTCCGCTCGATCAGACTACTGCAAAGCGCAATCAAGATCGGAAGCCCGAGCCCGCCTCCTGATGAGTCGGTGTCCAGCGCACGCATCTGAATTGAGAACTCGTGCGCGCGCGGATCACGGTCGCCCACAAGCTCGCGAGAGCGTACATACAGATTCTGTTCACCGTAACGAACACTCTCTTTGAATCCGGGAGGAATCGGCGCGTTGAGAATCTTCATACTGCCACCCGGTCCACATGTAACCTCTATTCGGTACAGTGACGAGCCAGCTCTATCCGATCCAGGGCTGATTGCCCAAACCTGGCCTGGAGGGAGGGGATCAGTATCGATTACGCGATCGCTGTGTAGCTCTGGTGTTGCGACGAACTGCTCCACACCGTCTGTGCCAAGGAAGTAGCTGAAGTGGGTATTACGGAATTCGGAACGTACGATACGTTTCTGCTGTTCCTTGACCCTCCGCCGCGATTCCAGCGCGATGCGGACGATTCGCTCAAGCTCCTCATCTGGGATCTCCATCTCCGTCGACGGGAAGAGCAATTTGATCAATCCGCTTGTCGTCTTGTTCACTGCTTCGATATCGCGACCACTCAACGCACCACCCCAATTCACACGTCCCTGTAGAGCAGACACCCGGCTTCCCGTGCGCA
>JAUWNS010000185.1 GCA_030612485.1 Candidatus Bipolaricaulota bacterium | reverse complement strand
CGGGGCACGGTGCCTGCAGCTTGTCCGCACGGGTGGGTATCTGGAAGTCGTGGTCGATCTTCCGGAGAACGTCTCAACAGCGCGCCTCGCGATCACGCACCGCTCGGCCTACGCACCCGGCTGTGCGAACAGCGGGTTTGCCCCGGTGAGCATCACGATCAACGGATCAACCCTCACCCAGTACTACTCACCACCCGCAGGTGTTCCCGGGTCGGCCGGCTTTACAACAGACCGGTGGGACGTAACCGGCTGGTTTGTTCCGGGGCGCAATCGAGTTCGCATCACAACAGGAACCTTGTGTAGCGTCTACGAGGTTCAACGGCTCGAAATCTCGATTACGGCCACTACGAACCACTTGATAGAGGACTATCAGATGACCCACAACATCGATGACCTCCGGCCGACTGATAGCACGACCGTCTTCACCCCGAACGACCAGTGGGCGGTTTGCTGGACGAAGGTCACTTCGGAAGTAATCGGCCAACAAATCGAGTGGCGGTTCTACGACCCCTCCGGTGTCCTGTACTACCAAGGCCAACGGCGTGCCGACCGCTACAACTGGGGATACATTGGCGTTGCGAATCGGCGCCCTTCAAACTTACCTGGACAATGGCGGGTGGATATCTACATCGCAGGGAGGTTCCAGGTGAGCGTGCCGTTCACGATCGGGGCTATAGGGTGCTCGGTCAATGCGCCACGCGTGACAGGGGTCGAGTTTCCCAGTGCTATCCGTGCGGATGGAGAGAAGACCAAAGGGTACGTCTCGTTCTTCGATCCCCATGGCGACATCACCTCCGTGAGATTCGACGTGGTGAACGCGGTTCGCTTCACGCCGTTCAGCTTTGAACCGAACGTCAACGGTAAAACCAGCGGCTCCTTCAGCTTCCGGATCTGGAGCACCACCAAGCAAGCTGTCACGCTAAAGATAACCCTCTACGATCGGCAAGGGAACAAGAGCGAGCCGTACTACTTCAGCTTCAGAGCCACATAAGGAGGTAGGCCCATGAAGAAAAACGTTTGTCGAACAATCCTATTGTATTCGTTGATGGCGCTGATGATCGTTAGTGTCGTCCTGTTCGGAAATACAGGTCAAGAGAAGGAAGAGCCGCAGGTTAGCCCAGAAGTCACAGCAGTCTACGCTACTGTCCAGTCCGATCTGGTCAATAGCAACACGATGTTTGCCTTGGATCTCTATCGTGCCTTGCGAAAGGAGGATGGGAATCTCTTCTTCTCCCCCTACAGCATTTCCACAGCCCTCGCCATGACATACGCCGGTGCGCGCGGGGAGACAGAAACTCAGATGGAGGAGACGCTCTGCTTCACGCTCCCTCAAACGGTCCTCCATCCCGCGTTTCACGGGTTGGATACGGACCTCATGCGGCGCGCAAGCGGTATCGAAGGCGTTTCGCTGAGCATCGCCAATGCGCTCTGGGGGCAGATCGGGTACCCATTCCTGTCGGACTTTCGCACCATGCTCGCTGAATCCTACGATGCTCCGCTGAGGCTGACCGATTTCGCCGATGCACCGCAACAGGCCCGCACGGAGATCAACGATTGGGTCAGCCATGCAACCAACGAGAAAATCGAGGATCTGATGAAGCCGGGGACTATCACCCCCGACACGCGCCTTGTTCTCGCCAATGCGATCTACTTCAAGGGAACGTGGAAAGTGAGATTCGACGAGAAGAAAACAAGCCTCGCTCCTTTCTACCGGCTCGATGAGAGCGAGGTCAAGGTCCCAATGATGAAGGTGGAAGAGCCCTTCCACTACATAAAAGCGACGAGCTACAAGGCGATCGAACTCCCCTACAAAGGGGATGAACTCGTCATGAACATCATCCTTCCCAACACCGGGACATTTGGGAAATTTGAAGACGGTCTCGATATCGAACGATTAGACTCGATCCTGGCTCAACTACGTTTGAAGAAGGTCGTCTTGAGGATGCCAAAGTTCGAACTCACCTCGGAGTTCTCCCTTGCGGATACGCTTGCCGAGCTTGGGATGCCGGACGCCTTTACGGGAGCCGCCGATTTCTCAGGGATGGACGGCACACATGATCTGTTCATCGGCCACGTGGCGCACAAGGCTTACGTTTCGGTCAATGAGGAAGGAACCGAGGCCGCTGGTGCCAGCGGCGCAGGGATGACCTTTTCGCTTCCAGCAATGATGACGATCGACCACCCGTTCATCTTCCTCATCCGCGACATCGAGACAGGGACGATTCTGTTCATCGGGCGGGTGATGGATCCGACTCAAGGAACATCTTGAGGACAACACAGTGGGGATAAAAGCGGTTCCCAATGAGAAATCAAACAAAGGAGGATGAGGAAATGACTCCACTAATCAAGAGATTCACCTTGGGATTCACTATCCTGATCGTGACGATAGGGGTGATTGGTCTTTGCTGGAACGTTCTAGCCACTGACGGAGATCAAAATCCATCGCAGGAAGAGGCCACTCCTAATGTGGCAATAGCCGATTTAGGAGAACTGGTCACCGGGAATACCGCGTTCGCATTCGATCTATATCAGAACCTTTCCCAGGAAGGCGAAAACCTCTTCTTCTCTCCATACAGCATCTCGTTGGCACTGGCGATGACCTATGCCGGTGCTCGAAGTGCGACCGAGGAGCAGATGGCTGAGACGCTCCACTTCACCACCCTTGGACAAGATCGTCTCCACCCCGCGTTCAACGCCCTGGCGCTAGAGCTCGCCAGTCGGGGTGAAGATCCTGCCGTCAAGAAAGAAGAGGAGCGGTTTCAGTTACACATCGCCAACGCCCTATGGGGACAGGATGGTTACGGATTCCTTCCCGCTTTCCTCGATGTCCTCGCCGAGAACTACGGCGCTGGCGTGCAGACCGCCGACTTCATCGATACACCGGAGCAGGCACGAGTGAAGATAAACAGGTGGGTCAGTGACGGAACAGAGGGAAGAATTGAGGATCTGCTCCCTGCAGGCTCAATTACCCCCTTGACACGGCTGGTGCTCACGAATGCGATCTACTTCAAGGCGACCTGGAAGTACCGTTTTGCTAAGGGTACTGCCGATGACACATTCACCCTGCTTGATGGCAGTCAGGTCACTGTGCCGATGATGCAGCAGATCGCGGAGTTCAAGTATGTTGAGGAGGAAGGGTATCAAGCGATCGACCTCCCCTACGTCGGCGACAAACTCTCGATGGTCATTTTGCTCCCTGAGACCAGTGAGTTTGAGAAATTCTCCCAAGAACTGAACGCTAAGCAGGTTCGTGATATCCTGGAAGACATGAACCATACGGAGGACATCCAGATGGATACGAAGGAGATCCACCTATACATGCCGAAATTCGAATATACCTCGGAGTTCAACCTGAAGGTAACCCTCGCTGATCTCGGTATGCCGGACGCCTTCGTATTTGGGACCGCGGATTTCTCGGGGATGGACGGAAGCCGGGAGCTCTTCATCGGTGACGTCTTCCACAAGGCCTTTATCTCGGTGGACGAGAATGGTACGGAGGCAGCAGGTGCAACCGGAGTAACCATGCCCTGTATGCTCACTACCGAGATCAAGCTCGACCGCCCATTCATCTTCCTCATCCGCGACATCAAGACAGGAACGATTCTGTTCATCGGACGGGTGATGGATCCGACTGGAAGTTGAACCCGAGCGTATGGCGTTTACGGCATAAGATGGCGTCCACAGAAAACAGATGTGGTCCTCTGCACTTGAAGTATCTGTGCCCAGGCAGCCGCCGGACCGTCCAACGACCGCATTAAGGCAAACCGAAGAAGTCAAAAGTAGGTTCTTTGTCGTTTCGAGTGGGTAGTGACTTCTAATTTCGGTTCGTACGAGACGGATGCCGGTTGCGAAGCAAGACCGGAGGTCAGAAAGAATTCACCACGAAGAGCACGAAGGACACGAAGAATGGCATTCGTTTCAAGCTGCAGCATCTGCAGAGAGGAGAGCAGGGTTGAGTGATTGAGCGAGTGATTGATTGAGCGATTGAACTTCCCAATCTCACGATCATTCAATCTCACGATCATTCAATCTTCCGATCTCTCAATTCCTCAGCGCTCTTCGTGTCCTTCGTGGTGAAACAATTCTGTACCTCTGCGAGAGTCGTGGCGCTTCACCATTCCTCTTTACTTACCCACTCGAAATGACAAAGAGCCCAAAGGTAAAGGTCTCGGCCCCGGCGTCTGCGCTGTGCCTATTCCTCTGGGCAATACTTGATCAGCCAGAAATCCAATCCCCCTGCGCCGTAAGAAGATGTGCATCCAAGCAGGATGTAGCCGCCGTCTTCGGTCTGCTGGACGGAGGTGCCCCAATCCGTCTCGCTACCGCCGAAGGTCTTGGCCCACTGCTTGTTCCCGTGAGCATCGGTCTGGATACGGCAGAACTCTGCGGACCCTGCGCCGTATGAGTATGTGTGCCCTAGAAGGATG
>JAUWNS010000122.1 GCA_030612485.1 Candidatus Bipolaricaulota bacterium | reverse complement strand
TCGAGCAACCTGTACATCGTTGCCAGCCGCCACATGACGATCACGGATAACGAGATCGTAAATGGGGACGGGATAAAGCTCGCCTTCGTCGAAGACTCTGTGATCAGCGGCAACGAGGTCTACCGAACAACCCCAATCCCGACCGACCATGGAATTAGTCTCTACCGCTCGAATGGGAACACGGTGAAGGAGAACCTGCTCAAGAATAATCGATATGCCGGGCTCTACCTGCGGTTCTCCTCGAAGAACGAGATCGCGGGAAACCAGTTCCTCGCAAACAACTACGGCCTGATCCTGGCAGCATCGGACGATAACCGGGTTACGGAGAATATCGTCTACGCGAATCCGACCGGGATCGCGGTCAACGCCGGTTCGATAGGGAACGAGATCGTGGGGAACACGATCACCCATGAGAACACGACGTACGGGATCAGTATCGAACAGGCGATGGAGAACCATGTGGAGGCTAACGTGATCGTCGAGGCGGAGACCGGAATTCTCCTCGGGGTGCAGGCAAATAGCAACAAGGTTCTGTCGAATACGGTCGTCAAAGCCGCCTATGGAATGTCGATTACCGGTTCCAACAACGAGGTTGCTGGCAACCTCCTCTCGCAGAGCACGCGAGGAATACTCTTCCCCGAAACCTATGGGAAGCAGATCGCACGTGGAAACTCGCTCCACGATAACCTGTTTGCCGATAACAGACGGCACCTCTATCTCAACCACGATTCCGAGGCGACGCGAGTCTACCGGAACGCCTTCCTCGGTGGGGGGAGCGCTCTCATCGAGGACTACGGTAAGACAACGTGGACCATTGCTAACGAGGGGAACTACTGGGGTAACTACCAGGGGAAAGACAGCGATGGGGATGGGATCGGCGATGATCCGGTTATGCTCTACCCCGCCGGGGTGGAGGACACCGCACCTCTCCTCTCCTTGGAGACGGCTAGGAATGGGCTGGGAGCGTTGAATGGCCTGGAAGAGAGGAATCTCACCGTGGTGACGGAAAATGGCGACTCCCTCTCCATCCCTGCTCTCATCGCCGATGAAGGAGCCGAACGGTTCGTCGGATTCCGCGGTTACCCAGCCGAGCTGATCGAGGATTCTCCGGGAATCCTGTTCGCATACGAAGACGAAGCAGAACGGCGCTTCACTATGAAGACGGTCCCCTTCCCGCTCGATATCGCATTCTTCGACGGGAGCGGAGCATTCGTAGGAAGCACGACCATGGAGGCGGATTCCGACGATCTCTATACGGCGAAGGGGCCGTTCCAGTATGCACTTGAGCTTCCGAGTGGAACACTTGCCAACTTAGGGATCGGGACTGGCTCGCGCCTCGTCTTCCCGTAAGGAGGTGCATAGTGGGACAGATCAAGGCGGTTATCTTCGATCTTGATGGGACACTCGTTCGCTACCACGGGGTTGAGTTCGAATCGAGTTGGGGAGCGGTTGCGGCTGCTATTGGTAAGCACGAGGAGTCGACCCGTCTTCTTTCTCTCTACTTAGAACAACATGATGCCTATGAGCAGTGGGTGGCTGCTGATGCCGCCCTTCTAGCCGGTATTCCTGTGATCAGTGTCACCAAGCATATATTTCCTCCTCCATATGCAAAAGGGGTATTAGAGGCGATCGCACGGTTGCGCGGGATCTACCGCTTGGGAATCCTCTCCTCAGGAGTAGACCTTGTCGCAGAGCGTGTTTGCGAGGACCTCGAGTTGGAGTTTGCTGTTGCTAACCACCTGATCATTGAAGACGGGCACTTCACAGGAGAGAGCGAGACGATCGTCGACCTGTGGAAGAAGGCGGAGGTGATGCGAGAGATCGCGACAGAGAGAGGGCTTGCCCTCTCCGAGATCTGCTACATAGGCGACCACATGAACGACGTTCCGGTGATGGAGATCGTCGGCCTGGGGATCGCTTTCAACCCCAAGGACGATGAGCTCAAACGGGTCGCCGATCACGTAATAGATGACTTCGCTGAGATTCCCGAATTGATCGCCACCTTCGATCGGAAGGAGTCCCCTATATAACCACGCTCTCCTTCCACATGGCAACATGTGCATCGATTGCGAGCTCCTCCGCAATTGCCTCCTTGAACCCCTCAAGCGATTCCTTTTCGCCGTGCACGAGGAAAACTTTCTTGGCATCCGCCTTCTTCAACCAGTTGATGAGGATCGGCTGATCAGCGTGGGCGGAGAAGCCGTTGACCGTCCAGAGTTGCGCCCGCACCACAGTCTCCTCGCCATAGATATTTACGTCCTTGGCCCCTTCGACGATCTGTCGCCCGATCGTCCCGCGCGCTTGGAAACCGACGAAGATCACCCCTGCCTCCTCCTTCCACAGGTTGTGCCGGAGGTGATGGATTATCCGCCCGCCGGTGCACATCCCACTCCCGGCGATGATGATGTTCCCTTCAGGGATGGCGTTGATCCACTTCGATTCCTCCGTCGTCTGGGTGTAGTGAAGCAAGGGGAAGCTAAACGGGTTCGGCGAACGAGCAAAGACCTCCTTCCCCTCCTTGTCGAAGTAGCCGGGGTAGCGGGCGAAGATCCGCGTTGTAGCGATAGCGAGCGGGCTGTCAAGGAAGATCTTGCACTTGGGTAGCTCCTTCTTCTTCCACATGGCGAAGAGCTCGTAGAGCACCTCCTGCGTCCGTTCAAGTGCAAAGGAAGGGATCAGCAGGTTCCCGCCCCGACCAATGACCGCGTGCACCGCTTCTTTCAACTCGTCGACCGAGTCATCCAGGCTGCGATGACACCGGTCTCCGTAGGTCGATTCTACAAGAACGATATCGGCGTGCGGCGGGTCGCTCGGATCGCGGACGATCGGCTGGTGCCGGTTTCCCAAATCCCCGCTGAAGAGAAGGGTCTTCCCCTCCGCTTTCAGCTCGATGATTGAGGAGCCGAGGATGTGCCCCGCATCGTGGAAGGTCGCCTCCACGCCGTCTTTGAGGATGGTCGGCTGATTGTAGGGAACCTGGTGATGGAATGCATCGAGGCTGTCGAGGACGTCTCCCATATCGTAGAGAGGGGGCTGTGCCTCCTCCCCGCGGCGGCGGGCCTTACGCGCTCTGTACGCCGCTTCCTCCACCTGGATGTGCGCGGAGTCGGCGAGGATCACCTTGGCGATCGCCGCTGTTGGCGGGGTCGTGATCACCTCGCCGTGAAATCCCTCCTTGGTCAGGAGAGGAATCCTACCGACGTGATCGAGGTGGGCGTGCGAGAGGAGGACGTAATCGATCTGCGCAGGGTCAAAGGGAAATTCTGACCGGTTGCGAGACGATACCTCGCGCGATCCCTGGAAAAAGCCGCAATCGAGCAGGATCTTCAATCCGTTAGTCTCCACCAGGTGACACGAGCCGGTAACCGTCTCCGCCGCTCCACAAAAGGTAATCTTCATCCCATTCCTCCTTCGAATGCTTGAATACAGTAAAAGGGTCCGCCCCTTTTTACACATTCGCAGGCTTTAGAACAAGTGCATTTGTGGTTCCTTGTCGTTTCGAGTGGGTAGCAACTTCTAATTTCGGTTCGCACGGGACAGAGACCAAAGAGAATTCACCACGAAGAGCACGAAGGACACGAAGAATGGAATCCAATGAGCTTTCGAATCGAGTAATTGACTGTGCGATTAAAGTGCACCGGGAACTGGGTCCAGAATTATCGGTGTCGCCCTATGAGCAGTGCTTTTGACCCCTTCGTGCTCTTCGTGTCCTTCGTGGTAAAACAATTCTGTACCTCTGCGAGAGACACAAGCTTTTTCTCTCGCCCGCTCGCTACGCTCACTCAAGCCCTGCCTGCCGTACCGGCACAGGCAGGCGCAAAGATCGCTAAGGAATATTGGTCTTCACTCTTCGCGTCTCCGTGTCCCCGAGTCTCCCCTCCCCCCCTGCCTGTCAGAACACGATGGCAGACAGGCCTCTGCGGCTCAGCGAGAGACTCATCTCTTGAGTCTTTTTCTGGGTTACCTTGCCTTAACCGTGAGGAACCAGAACAAGTACATTTGTCAACAGACGTGCGAAGTGGTACTATAAAAAGCATCTCGGGACGTGGCGCAGTCTGGCAGCGTGCTTGCATGGGGCGCAAGAGGTCCCCGGTTCAAATCCGGGCGTCCCGACCAGTCTTTTTCCTCATTCGGCCTGCTTCCCCGACGGGCAGGTGTGGGTAAGTTTGACTTTGTGTATCCTCACACTTCAGGTAGGAGGTGGTTGTAAGAGGCACTCCTATCGAGATACTCCTGTACGTAAAAACCAAAGCCGCGGTCTATCTCGGTGGGACGAAACTGCAGCATCAACGACAATCTTTCCTATCTCGTTTTCAGTCATTTTTCCGGTCTTCCGCTGTTCTCTGCGTCTTTGCGCCTTTGCGAGATACGATCTTTTTTCTCTCGCCCGTTCGTTACACTCACTCAAGCCGCAAAGATCGCGAAGGGGTACAGCTCAACAGTATTCTTGGTTTGTCTCGCACTTTGCTTCTCAGACCGTGTCTTTCGCTGTTTCTTGCGTCTCTGCGGCTTGGCGAGATACCCACCTCTTGACTCTTCTCTTTCCAAGGACGACTGAACGTGAGGCTGGCCAGTCCCTGTGATCTATGGTACAGTGGCCCTATGAATACGGATGAGGGCTCAAAGCGGCGAAGGGGGGTTCTTCGATCGCTGGAGAAGAGAGGGACCGGGCCGGCGCGCTCCCATCTGCTGCAAACAGGAATGGTCCTCATTCTAGGGATCCTGCTAGGCGGAGCGCTCGTGGGATATCCGGTAATGGCGCGGATCTTCCAGGACTTAGAGTACGCGCGCATCGGAGAGAGATCCCTGAAGCTCGATCTCTACATCCCACCCCACGATAAAGGCGAGCGATTACCGCTTGTGGTCTGGGTGCATGGTGGTGCCTGGATCTCGGGAGACAAGGCCACCCCCCGCGCCCCGCGCGAGCTGGGCGATCGCTACATCGTGGCGAGCATCGACTACCGCCTGAGCAAGGAGGCCACATTCCCAGCGCAGATCTACGACTGCAAGGCGGCCATACGTTGGCTGCGAGCGAACGCGGATCGATACGATATCGATCCTGATCGGATCGGAGTCTGGGGAGGGTCGGCCGGCGGACACCTGGTCGCGCTCCTCGGCACCTCAGGGGGAGTGGAAGAACTCGAAGGTGATGTGGGGAATCACCTGGATCGATCGAGCGCGGTGCAGGCAGTCTGCGATTTTTACGGTCCTACTGATCTTGCGTTGCTCTACTATTACACCGCCAAGATGGATCCAACGAAGAACCCACTCTGCCTCCTCTTTGGGGGAATCCCCACCGAACATTCCGATCTCCTGCAGCAGGCGAATCCAATTACCCATGTGAGTCCTGATGATCCGCCGTTCCTGATCATGCACGGAGATAAGGACCTGGTGGTCCCGCTTGAGCAGTCCAAGCTTCTCGACACCGCGTTGCAAGAAGCAGGAGTGGAATCGACCCTGCGCGTGATGAAAGGGTGTGAGCACGGTGGGTTCCCTCCTGATGCGTATGAAGAAGTGCGCAAATTCTTTGACGAGCACCTTGCTGTGACCGCTGTTGGGGAGACAGAAGCGATCGAAGCCGGCAATCTCCTGACAGACGGTAGTTTCGACGCCTTTGCGTCTTGAGTGAGTGGCACGAACGGGCGAGAGCAGAAGTGTCAATCTTTCAACCCACATCATCTGTTGGATTTCTCATGGCCTCCTGGCTTCCTTATAGCCGGATTGTAGGCAGGCGAAACAGAGAGGAACTAATCTTCTTCACATCCCTGCCACAACTTTGACCGCGCTCGCCCACATCTTGGCTTTATCATATGCCTTGCGGACATCGATCAACGCTTCTAGGATGGAATCACGTAAGAGGGGGCTAATGTGGGCAGACGTACTGACGAAAGATGGTGGATATTAAGTTCGATGAGACATGTTCCTTGGATTGTTCTGGTCTTTTTTCTTGTGTCTCTTCTCATCCTTTCCGGGTGTGGACAGGAATCGGAAGACACAGTATCCGAGCCAGAAGCAACCATGCCGACAACAAGTCAATCAATTGGATCAGGGGACGCGGTATCCGATCCAGAGGCTACCGCGGCGACGGAGCAGCCGAGCGAGTCGGATGAGTCAGAACAAGCAACAGAAGTGCGACTCGATGACCTGATGGCTCAGGTACACGAGCGCCTGGATCTAAGCGAGGACCAGGAGACGCAGATTCGCATCATCATGCAGGAATACTTGCTGGCCATGGAAAAGCAGCTGGAGGCACGGCAAGCCCAATTTGCAGGACAGGGCACGCCAGGAAGCCAAAGAGGGGCTCGCTCCGAGGGGTCCAACCCTGCAGGGTCTCGCCCGGAGATGACCGACGAGATGGTGGGAATGATGCAGAAGCAGCAAGGACAGCAAGAGTCGCTGAATGAAGAGATTCAGGGAATTCTCACGCCAGAGCAGGTGGAAGAGTTCCAGAAGATCCTCGATGAATTGCGGCGAGATATGATCCTGCAACAGACGATCGAACAAATGGGCGGAGAAAATACATCCCCCGATGATAAGTAAAGATTCCAATAAACGAATACAGGAGGATCAACATGGCGATAAGAGTGGACAGACGGCTCATAGGGGTGATCATACTGGGGTTTCTCAGCCTGGCATTGGTCAGCGGCACAGCTCTCTCTCAGGAGGCTCCGCAGCTTGAGTATCTCTTTGGGCTAGGGCCCTATCCAGGAGGGACGCTGAAGGTGACCTTCGAACTCCAACGTGGAGGTGCGGATAGGCCCATACACTTAATCACGACAGAGATCGTGCCGAACGGCGACCTGTATGATATGATCGAAACCACGATAACTCCCGGGCAATCGGCGGATGATATGAGTACCGGCATGGGCCGGACGGGTGCGGCCGGCGCGGTTGGCGCACAGTATGATGAGAAGGAGAAGGCGGTGACCATCGACCTATCTCCCGTCCAGACGCTGGGAGATCGGAACGTCGAGATCGCACCGAACCAGAACTACTACCTTCCCGATGGAGCAAGGTTGGTCACCGCTGGGTGGGAC
>JAUWNS010000149.1 GCA_030612485.1 Candidatus Bipolaricaulota bacterium | reverse complement strand
CGTGATCGTGACGCCGAACAGCGTCTCCCTCTTCAACACAAGGAAGGATCCCGCGCTCCTCGACACCTACCGCAATGCCGATCTGGTGGTTGCAGATGGGATTGGGATCGTGTGGGCAGCACGCCTACTTGGGGTCCCGTTGGCCGAGAGGGTGACAGGGATCGACCTAACGGAGGCGCTCCTGGGGCGAGCGAGCGCGGACGGGTGCCGTGTCTTCCTCCTCGGAGGACGAGACGGGGTAGCAGTGCGGGCAGCTCACCGTCTGCAGAAACGCTTTCCCGGTCTCGATATCGTTGGCACTCACCATGGGTACTTCACGGACGATGAGGGTCCGCTCGCCCAGATCACGGCAGCTCAGCCCCAGATCATTCTCGTGGGGATGGGCGTTCCGAAGCAGGAGCGATGGATGACCCGTTACGCGAACACGCTGAATGTTCCGGTGATGATAGGCCTCGGCGGTGGCCTCGATATCTTTGCCGGGGATTCCCTGCGCGCTTCGAACCGCTGGCAGAGATTGGGGCTTGAATGGCTCTACCGGATACTCCATCAGCCAAGACGGGTAAGAGCGGCGTGGCCGATCCTCTGCTTCATCGTGAAGATGATCTTATTGTGGACCGTGTTCTTCCTCGCGCAGGCCCATCTGGCACAACCAAGCGAACAGACAGGCCGCGAGCATACTTAAAGCGAGCCTCTTGGCTATTCTGAGTGGGGGGCGACTTCGCATTTCGGACAGGATTATTTCACCACGAAGGACACGAAGAGCACGAAGGAGTCTACCCACTCGAAATGAGAAGGAGCCCAAGCTACAAGGAGCGATCACGACAAAAGATGGCCCGTTCTTAATCCCTGCTCCTTAATCCTTCAACCCTGTACTTCCCTCTCTTTATCTTGATGCGGGGGGGCACATACGGCATAATTGGTTGTGTTATTGGTCCCGTCGTCTAGTGGCCTAGGATATCGGGCTCTCATCCCGGCGACAGGGGTTCGAATCCCCTCGGGACCGCCAACGGTCATTTGTTATATTGAATGAAGGATCTCTTCGGTCACAGCATTACAATTGGTAACGTCAGGTCTTGAGTCCCAAGCAAGGCGTTGCTGCCCCCGCATAATAAGGATGTGTTCCCTGCACCTGGATTTAACACACTGCCCCTTGCGTTGAACGTGGACCAGTTGCCAATTTGTGATAAATTCTAGCCGTGCACGTTCTGGCCGTATCGCGTCCTCCAACATTCCGTTTAATAGCGTCGATTTAAAAGGAGCTTAGCAAAGCCGAACCTGGATCGAGAGAAGCGGAGTCTTTTACGCTGTGTTGCGCGAAGTACGGGCGCCCTACCCCCCGTCTTGCCATGTAGTATCGAATACCGAGTCTCTGACCCTCAAGCATACCAGTCGGCACGTGTTAGCGGCAGTCCGCTGTCGCCCTGGTTGGGCTTGACGAGTAGTGTTTGATATATGTTGAGTTGCCCAACCTGGAATCCATAAGCTGAACCGGACATGAACAGCCGCCAAACACGGTATGTCACTTCATCGGCGGCGCGACGCGCCTCGTCATGGTGATCTTCTAGGCGGCGTACCCAGTGGCGTAACGTGAGCGCATAATGCTCCCGTAGACTCTCCACATCGCGCACCTCGAAACCGCTCATCTCTGCCACGTGCTGTGTGGTGCTGATCGGCACCAACTCACTGTCAGGGAAAACGTAGCGATCGCTGAAGGACGGCCCGCGTGGCACCGGATCGGTGGCGCAGCGGGCGGCGATGCCCTGGTTGAGGAAAACGCCGCCTGGACGCAGCAAACGCCACGCCAGCGTGAAATACTTAGGCAGCAGAGATTCACCAACGTGCTCGAACATTCCCACGCTAACCAGTTTGTCGTACCCTTCTGCCTCGTCTACCTCACGGTAATCACAGACCTTTACGCAACACCGGTCTGCCAGCCCTGCTTGGAAGATGCGCTCATTGGCCAGTTCAGCCTGTTGCTGGCTAAGAGTAATGCCGACCGCCTCCACGCCGTAGTGCTGAACGGCGTACAGGACCAGCCCACCCCAGCCGCAACCGATGTCAAGCAGGCGCTCACCGGGGCGCAGGCGTAGCTTTCGGCAGATATAGGCTAACTTACGTTCCTGAGCCGTGTCCAGATCGTCGTCGCGCGTGGCGAAGTGGGCACACGAATAGACCATCCGACGGTCCAGCCACAGTTTGTAGAAGTCGTTTGATACGTCATAGTGATAAGTGACCGCCAACCGGTCACGGGGGATGGAATGACGCCTTCCCCTCAAGCGAGCTGCCTGGCGGCCAGTGCGTGGATTGCCCGCGGATGGTAACCGTAATAGATGCCACGCGTGGCGCAGTGATTGGGTACGTCCCCAACGCTGCCTGTTGAAGTAGTCGGCCAGCGGAAAGACGCTTTCGATCTCTCCCTCGATGTCGAAGTTATCGTAGATGTACGCTTCGCCTAGGGCCAGTTCGGTGGGTGGCGAGAACATCTTACGCAGCGCGCCAGGGTGCCGAAGAACCAGCGTGAAACGTGTTGGCTGCCCCGGTTCAGCATCCCACTGGCTACCATCCCACAAGCGCACGGCAAAATCGCGCGGATGGTAATCAGCCAGCAAGCTCTGAAACAAGGATAAACTGGTTTGGGCATTCCCATCGGTGGTCTTAGCCCGTTGCAATACCATTGTTCTTCCTCTCTCCTTATGGTATGAGAACCAACTTAGGGGCATGAGGTGAAAATCCTGCACCAGTCTAGGTGCTAAGTGGTGCTAAGTCAAGGACCGGTTTTGGCAAGCTCACCTCTCGATTGATATAGGCCGCGGCGCCAGGTGTCCCAGCGCCTGCCTGTGCATATTCGCACGCAGACAGGCCGAATGCCTCCTTGTAGTAGTCAACCTGTGTACCGACGGCTCGCGTCAACTCCCAGATGTTCGCTGCATCGTAGAACAGACTGCCGTTCTCCCCCTTGAAACGGGAAAGGGGTCTACCTTCTGGCGGCCAAGAATGGCTGATTACTTGAATAGCGGTACCAATTGCACCTCGTATAATTCCACGATCAGTCACTCAGGCTCTCTAGCTTCATCACTGGCTTCGCCTATTGCGGTCTACCTCCCTGACTGAGTAGAATCGTCGTGTCGAGATCGGGCCAGCGCGTATGAGGACGGGAATAGCTTGATGAGGTCATAATGCGAATTGACACTGTAATATCTCTGAAAGAAGTAACCGCGGAGAATTGGTATGCCTGCTGCCAGCTCAGCATGGCAGAGGAACAAGAGCGGTTCGTGGAACCCAACTCAGTATCCATAGCTCAATCGAAATACGAGCCCACGCTACGACTTAGGGCGATCTACCTCCGGCAAGATCTTGTCGGATTCCTCATGTATAACACCGAGCCAGAAGAGCTTGGCGGCCATTGGATCTACAGGCTAATGATCGACAAAGGGTATCAGCGAAAAGGAATTGCCAAATACGCTATGCGTCTGATCATCGATGAGATGGCAACAAGTCTCGACTGCAAGAGGATCGTCGCAGGGTATAGCCCTGACAATACGCCTGCTGGTGCTTTGTACGCGTCGCTTGGCTTTGAAGACCGAGGTGACAGGTTCGGCAAGGAAATGGCCGTCGTGCTGGACCTGCAGTAGTCGTTCTCGGCCCTTAAGAACTGGATTCATGCATCAAAAGAAGCCGGGGTCAGAAGCCAGGGTCATGAGAAGCCAGATCTTTATTTTTAGTGTTTTTCAAGCCGTCTTACTGTGCTCTTGGGGTCGGATCTCAACTTGTAACCTTTATCCATCTATTCGTTTCTGACGTGCGCGGATAGATTGGTCGTTCCATCGAGAAAATCACAAGTTAAGATCCAACCCCTTATACCCTTGGAGCACCCCGGCAACCTCGCATCCCAGTCGTGCTTGGCTGCTTGGGGGCACTCACTATCTTGTGTGAACGAACTCGGTGCTCTTACTAGCGGTAGCTTTTCCGACGGGAGCCACGGCTTCCGAAGGAACGAGGGAGACTCGATGCGCTTGAGCTTCTTTGCGGGAACTGCCGCTCGGGATCGAACCCGCCGCTGTACTCGAAATCGGGCAGCCTGCGACGTTCCAGCCGGGTTCCCAGTGTCTTTTCGATCTGCCGGACCATCATGCTGTCTCCTCGAATCGCAAACGTAAAGGCTTCGCCCGAACGCCCGATCCGGCCGGTGCGCCCGATCCGGTGGGTGTAGGCGTCAACCGTGTCAGGCATGTCGAAGTTGATCACGTGTGAGATCTGCGACACATCGATTCCTCGGGCCGCGATATCGGTGGCCACAAGCATGTCGACCTTTCCATTACGAAAGCCGTTGATCGCCTGCTGCCGCTGGTTCTGGGTCATGTTCCCCTGAAGAGCGGCCGCGCGATACCCCTGCTTCTTCATGTAGACCGCAAGGCTTCGGGCTCGATGCTTGGTGCGTGTGAAAATGAGAACACGGCTGGTTGCTGTCCGCCGAAGCATCGCAATGAGGAGTTCCTTGCGACGATCCTCGGGCACCGGATAGAGGGCATGAGAAACCGTCTCCGCGGGCGCGATCGTTCCGATCTGCACCGTCTCCGGATTAGTGAGGATCTTGTCGGCAAGGGCACGGATATCCTTGGGCATGGTCGCCGAGAAGAAGAGCGTTTGCCGCTTCTTTGGCACCTGTCGTATGATCCGGCGAATATCGGGGAGGAACCCCATGTCGCACATGCGGTCGGCCTCATCGAGAACCAGCACCTCCACGTGCGATAGGTCGATAGAGCCCGCGTTGACGTGATCGAGCAAGCGCCCCGGACATGCGACCACGATTTCCACTCCTCGGCGCAGGGCCGCGAGCTGCGGTCCCTTGCTCACGCCGCCGTAGATCGTGACGCTGCGAACTTTCGTATCGCGGCCCAGCTTGACAGTTTCTTGGTGGATCTGCTCGGCCAGTTCGCGAGTCGGGGCCACGATTAGGGCCCGCACTCTGCCGCGAGGCCCCTGGCTCAGGCGCTGGAGAATCGGCAGCACGAAGGCGGCCGTCTTTCCCGTTCCGGTCTGGGCCAATCCTAGAATATCCCGCCCTTGAAGGACGACAGGGATGGCCTTCTGCTGAATCGGGGTGGGGATGGTGTAACCAACGGACTTCACACCGGCGGCAATGCGCCGGTCAAACGAAAACTGTTCGAAATTCAAAAACACACTCCTTGGCTTCATTGAGCCAAGTCGCACGCTCAGCTCGGGTTGATTGCAATTGGTTTTTGGGTTGGTATGCGAATAAATTGCTTTCGGTAATTGTAATTGGGACCAAGTATACCCGCTCCATCCGTGTTACGCAAGGCGAAGAGCCTAGCGCGCACAAGTTGCCTGACAGATTCGACCATCAGTTACCCAGATCCATCTCTTGTCTCATCAATGATCCCGGCGACAGGGGTTCGAATCCCCTCAGGACCAAAGGAATCGGGAAGCCAACTCCCGCACGACGTTTGCGAGAATACCATCAGAAACTCTGAATCCATCATCTTCGAGAATCTCCTTCCAGAACGGATTCGGGGGTTCTACAATCTATCCCTCAGGCTCTCTAGGTGGATTGATCCCTGCGTTTCCATCGGTTCGCCGTTTGGTGTACTCTAGCCCGACTTTACCGTGGAGGGGTATTACAATGACTGATTGTTCTTTGTACAAGGCATTAAGCAGTATCGCAAACTCCCTTTACAAGGCAGTTTGCGTGATTGTGTTGCGCAGAGAGGGAGAAAGAATGCCGGCCGGA
>JAUWNS010000150.1 GCA_030612485.1 Candidatus Bipolaricaulota bacterium | reverse complement strand
TGGCCCTCCTGTCGAAGAAGGATGGAGTGAGCATCCTCCCAGCGGAGAAACGCGAGGAGCTCAAGGAGCTGATAAAGCGGGGTAGGGATGCCGCCGTATCCCTTGGTTACGGCTCGGATCTGAAGAAGGATGGACTCTGTCGCATACTGAAGGATGAGAAAGAGGTGCTCCACGCAATTACGAAGGAGGGAAAGACCTCTCGCGAGAGGCTGACCATCTCCAACCTGCGGCTCGTCGTCTCGATCGCCAAGCGCTACATGAACCGCGGCCTCTCCTTCCTCGACCTGATCCAAGAGGGGAACATGGGACTGATGAAGGCGGTGGAGAAGTTTGACTACACCCGTGGGTTCAAGTTCTCCACCTATGCTACCTGGTGGATCCGCCAGGCGATCACCCGCGCAATCGCCGATCAGTCGCGCACGATTCGCGTCCCCGTGCACATGATCGAGACGGTACGCGAGCTCAAGCGTATCAAGCGTGAGTTCATTCAAGCCCACGGTGCGGCCCCCACCCTGGAGGACCTCGCCGAGGTAACTGGTATGTCGGTCGACAAGATCAAGAAGGTGGAGAACGTTTCGCAGTATACAGCTTCCCTGGAGCGCCCGATCGGTGACGAGGAAGAAGATACCCTGGGCGATTTCATCGAAGATCCCTCCTCCCCCTCCCCAACCAAGGAGACGTTTCGCATGTTCCTGAAAGAGCAATTGAACCGTGCCCTTGACCAACTTGACGAGCGCGAGCGAGAGATTCTGAAGCTCCGATACGGCCTTGACGACGATCATCCGCGTACCCTAAAGGACGTCTCGTTGAAGTTCAACATCACCCGCGAGCGGGTGCGGCAGATCGAGATCAAGGCGATAGAGAAGCTGAAGCATCCCTCCCGCCGAGGCGAACTGAAACGTTTCCGCGAGCTCTTGTTGGGCGAGTACTAGGGCCTGTGTTCGCGCGCGACTCTGCAACGAGGCCGGTCGTCGTGATCCTCGGGCCGACCGCGGTCGGGAAGAGTGCGGTGGCGATTGAGGTGGCTACCCGGCTTCACGGTGAAGTGATCTCGGCCGACTCGCGCGCCTTCTTTCGCGGGCTCGACATCGTCACCGACAAACCCTCCCTCGCGAAGCAACAAGGTATCCCTCATCACCTGATCGACCTTGTGGCGTTCGACGGGCGCTACGATGCTATGGCTTTCCGCAAAGATGTCGCCCGCCTGATCCCTGAAATCGAAAGCCGGGAGCACCTTCCGATCGTTGCAGGAGGGGGGACCCTCTACCTTGGAGCGATACTGCGCGGGATCTTCTCCGGCCCGGCGGCCGACGGGAAGGTACGCGAGGCGCTTCTGCATGAATCACTCGATACCCTCTACGCGCGGTTACTGGAAGTCGACCCAGCCGCAACAACAAGGATCCACAGGAATGACCGACTGAGGATCGTGCGGGCGCTCGAAGTGCATGAACTTACCGGCCAACCGATCAGCAAGCTGCAGAAAGAGGCACAGCCCCTCTCCTATCCATTCACAGTCTTCGGTCTTAAGCGCGAACGGGAGGACCACCGCAAGGCGATCGCCACGCGGGTAGAGGAGATGTTGAGCAGTGGTCTGATCGACGAGGTCAAGCGCTTGCGCGACGAAGGGCTCCATAAGGACTGCCAAGCCTATCGCACGATCGGGGTGCGCGAGACGTTTGAGTACCTCGATGAAGAGATCTCACGCGAAGAACTGAGAGAGAAGATCATTCGGAATACCTGGGCGCTCGCCCGCCGCCAGGCAGCGTGGTTCCGAAACGACAGTGAGGTCACCTGGATCGATGTCACAGATAGGACCATCGATGAGGTGGCAAAGGAGATCGGAGGATTTATCGCTTGAGTGATCGGGAGATCGGGGGATTGAGTGATTGGGAAGGACTTGAAACACACCAAATCACTCAATCCCCCGATCACTAAATCACTCAATATAAAAAGGGGGGACGATGAACGTACTGAGCGCTGCGCAGATCAAGGAGCTCGATCGACGAGCGGTGGAGGAGGGGGTCCCGGAGTCGACCCTGATGGAGACCGCGGGGCACGCGGTCGCAGAAGCGATCGAACGCCGTACTGAGATCCACAAGGTGGTGGCAATTGCCGGAAAAGGGGGAAACGGCGGCGACGCGCTCGTTGCCGCACGCAGGCTGTATGAAATGGGGATCGAGGTGCGCGCCTTCACCATCGCTCCTTTGAACGATCTCTCCCCCTTAACGAAAGAGAAGGCGGATCTCCTGCACAAAGCGACTCCTGGGTCGGTCTCCGTCATCTCCGAGGACCTTGTGGCGTTCGAGGAGGCTCTCTCCTGGGCCGATTGTGTGATCGATGGCCTACTCGGAATTGGGGTCGATCGACCCCTGCAGGGACGCTATGAAGCGCTAGTTCGAGCGATCAACCGAGCGCAGGTCATTCGCGTGGCAGTCGACCTTCCCTCCGGCCTCACTGCGGATCGAGGAAGCCTTCTGGGAGAGGCAGTGCGTGCCGCCCTCACCGTTTGCATGGCCGCCTATAAGCCGGCGCACCTCCTCTACCCGGCGCGTGAATTCTGCGGCGAGATCGAGGTCGTCCCGGTCGGCTACCCCCCACAGGTAAAGGAAGAGGTCCTCCCGATCGCTTCCGTGGTGGAGAGAGACTGGATACATACGCACCTTCCTGTGCGCTTCGCGGACGGGCACAAGGGAGCATTCGGAAGGGTGTTGATCGTCGCCGGATCGACCGGGATGAGCGGTGCGGCGATCCTCTGCGCAAAAGGGGCCCTGCGCGCCGGGGCAGGGCTCGTCACCCTCGCCTCCCCGAGTGTGCTCAACCCGATCCTCGAGGTCGCCCTCCCCGAGGTGATCACCATCCCTCTCCCCAATGAGGACGGGCACCTAACCGAAGAGGTCTTGGACCGGCTCATTCCTGTCCTGGACCGCACCGACCTCCTCGCCACCGGCCCAGGTCTGTCGCGCGATCCTGCGGTCGGCCTGTTCGTGCTCGATCTTCTGAAGCGAGTCGAAGTTCCAGTCGTGATCGATGCCGATGGTCTCTTCCCGCTCGCCGATCACCTCGATCTCCTGGAAAGGCTCTCCGGCAGGGCCGTCCTTACCCCTCATCCAGGAGAACTCTCACGCCTGCTCGATCGATCGGCAGAGGAGATCGATCGGGATCGGATCGAGGTCGTTCGCACCTTCGCCCGCGAGCACGGGATCGTACTCCTCCTCAAAGGGCGGCCGACCGCGATCGGAACCCCGGAGGGCGAGGTCTACCTGAACCCAACCGGGAACACCGGTCTTGCCACCGGCGGGAGTGGTGACGTGTTGACCGGCCTGATCGCCGGCCTGATGGCAGGAGGAGCTACCCCGACAGAGGGGGCGATCCTCGGGGCCTACCTACATGGCGCGACCGCCGATCTCCTCGCCCGCGATCGTGCCGAGCGTTCAATCATCCCGCGCGACCTGATCGATGCGCTCCCCTACGCTATCGCCGAGGTGGAGAGGTGTTAGGAAGTAACGTTGCACCCTTGTGTTTAACAACCATTCCGAAATTGAAACCCAGCTATCAGCAGCTGATTGTCAGCGGGGATGTTGGCAGGGGAGCTGATGCTGATAGCTGATAGCTCAAGACCTGTCCTCATCGACACCCATGCGCACCTCGATTCCTCCGACTATAAGGCGGACCGCGCTGCGGTGATCGCGCGTGCCTTTTCCGAATCGATCGGGGTCATCACCATAGGGGTCGACCTCCGATCGAGCGAGGTGGCCGTTTCACTCGCGAAGCGGCACCACACCATCTGGGCCGCAGTAGGGGTCCATCCACATGACGCGAAGACACTCGACCAGAGCGTCCTTTCTCGCTTGGAGACACTGGCGAAGGCACCAAAGGTCGTCGCGATCGGGGAGATCGGCCTCGACTACTACCGCGATCTCTCCCCGCGAGCGGTGCAGCGCCGTGCTTTCGAGGCACAGATCGAGCTCGCTGGGAAGTCGAAGCTCCCGATCATCATCCACAATCGCGAGTCGACGAAGGACCTCCTCGCGATCCTGCGACATCACGACTCCTCTTACCACGGGGTCATCCATTCCTTCCTCGGTGATGGCACGCTGGCAAAGGAGTTCCTCGCCCTCGGATTCTACCTGGGGATCGGCGGACCGGTGACGTTCAACAAGAATAGGATTCTGCAGGAAGCGGTGAAGGAGATTCCGTTGGAGCGGATCATCCTTGAAACCGACTGTCCGTACCTCACCCCCGTCCCCTATCGGGGGAAACGTAACGAACCGGCCTACGTCCGCTACGTGGCAAAGAAGATCGCAGAGCTAAAAGGGATCTCCGTCGAGAAGGTGAAGGAGAGGACAACGGATAACGCCGTATCCCTCTTTGCTCTGTAGCCACGAAGCCCCTTGCCCCCGGGTCCTCAAACCATTTGGGTGACACTGGCACTTGACATTGGTGGTGCGGACGACAATACTTATCCGTGGTGATTCCTCTACGATGATACAAGCAAGAACGGCAGACGCGACATTCTCTTCTATAGAGAGCTTGTACTCTCTAAAGGGAAAAACAGCTGTTACCCGGATACTTGATGAGCATTCTTTCTTGATTCCGCTCTTGGTGGAAGCCCGCGGAAAGATCGATGTCTACTTCCCAAACTCAGAGGTTTCGCTAGAAGTGATTACCGATCCAGAAGCAAAAGGCGATTATCAGCTTCTTGCTTCCGTGTCTACAAACCTAGGCGCGGAGGATGCGTACAGAAGGCTCAAGGAGTTCGACAGAGCCTGGTGGTTAGATGAGCTGGGGCGATCACAGGGTTTGTTGTGCATTTCCATCAACCTACGATGAGTTTTAACTGGTCCGAGTACCTAAACGTTGCAAGGGAGCTTGCTGGGCAATCGACGGTTTTGTCTTCTGCCGAAGCCAAGAAGAGATGTGCAATTAGCCGGGCATACTACGCAGCGTTTTGCAGCGCTCGCAACTATCTGAGGGACAAAGATAATGACCTGGATATTCCTGTAGGTGGGGATGCTCATGGCTACGTTAGGAGACAATTCAAGACCAGCAAAAACAAGGTGCGCAGAGAGGTCGGTGAGTATCTAGCGCGGTTGGTAGCCAAGAGGAACCTTGTGGATTACAAAGACGACATAACTCCTTTGGCAAATCTGGATGGCGAAACGTATTTAGTCCTGAATTGGTCGCAAGAAGTGATTTCTGATCTTGCTCAGCTCTGAAGCCGCCTAACGCCGAAACGCCAGCTTTGCCAACACGAGATTGAACAACATCCCCGTCTCCTTGCTGTGTAACGTGAGTATCTAAACCGAAGGTCCTGAGCGGATCTTTTGGACCGCGGGCTAATCCGTGGCAGGGAAAGGCAGAAACACCAAAAGCGAACCTCCCCGCCTACAAGGCGGGGCATTCTTCGCGGTTCTCGTAAAGATCAGGCCCCGCAATCTGCACATCTACGAGTCCTGTGACAACAAGAGCTTGCGCAAGGGGACTAGATATCGAGGGCGGAGAGGAATTCGGCGGGGTCCAGGGCCTTAATCGCCGACTTGCGAAAGTCCTTCGTATTGCGCGTGATAATCGCTTCAGCGCCGATCAGACATCCAGCCTGTTCCAGGACGGCATCCTCGAAATCCTCAATCTTGCTGTCAAGCGCGCGTTCAAGCACAGACCGATTGACCGGGGCAATCTCGAACAGCTTCAGTAGACTGCGGATAGCGCGC
>JAUWNS010000099.1 GCA_030612485.1 Candidatus Bipolaricaulota bacterium | reverse complement strand
AGTAGGCCCTTGTTAGGCGCGTTGTTATCCGGATCCAGCATCCAGTCAATATTGTACTTCACATCCGCAGCAGTGAAGTCTGTCCCGTCGTGGAACTTCACCCCCTCCCTGAGGGAGAGGACAATCGTCTGGGCGTTGTTCTTCAACTCCCAGCCCGTGCACAGGGTGAACTCTGCCGTCGGCTCGTTATTCTGATCGAGCGCAATGAGCGGATCATACACATTCGTGATGATATAACCCGAACCCGTATCGGTACGGATAGCCGGATCAAGATCCCACGGTTCCGTGGCAATCCCGATGTGTAGTTCCCCTGCAATCGCCAAGCCGGAAAGCATGAGGATTCCCAGGCCAAGCACCACCAACCAACGTCCTTTCTTCATACCACAACACCTCCTTGTAATTCCACCATAGCACAGTCGTACATAAATATGCAAATGCCGAATTCCGTGTACATTTTTAGCTCTTCACGGTAGGGATATTCAGCAGTAACCCTTTGCAACCCTTGGCGATCTTGGCGTCTTGGCGAGAGAAAGGCTTGTGCCCCTCGCCGAGCAGCAAAGACGCAAAGAACAGAGGGGAGTGGAACAAGAAGAGCGATGCAAGGAAACCCAGGAACCGAATACAGGTTACTCAAGAATTGAGTGAATACTCAGGGAGTGCTTGCTCTGGAGGAGACGGATCAGCTCGGTGCAATAAGCGCGCACCGAGTCAAGAACTGTTGCAATGTGTGGTAGGGAAAATATGAGATTCAGTGTGAAGGGAAACTCAGCCTTTGGTCATCGGCGCTCCCTCAATCTTGACCTCTTCACCGCCAAGCGGAGCACTTCTGTAAATTTGCTTTGGAGACCATGAATAGGGTACAAAAGAAGTTAAAGGCATGCATCGTCGGCTCTTTGAGGATGGTGAAGAGGATAAAGTGCCCAGGGCAACAGGTAGAACAACAACGATGATCTGGAGAAGGCGACCTATGACTCCTCTCTTTCAATGGATATGAAAGCGACTCCATTGTCTCAATTTGACGGGAATATGTACTACGCGCATACGCCTGGGAAAACTGGCGAATGGCACAAGCTGGGCGAGCTAGGAGTAGGTCCCACCTTGCATAACGAGCAGGTCTTGCAAACCAACACTAGAACCCCGCAAGGATGAACCTGCTGCAACCGAACGCGATCACTTCCTTGAAGACACCAGCGGACAATGCAGATCCAATACCAGGATGGAAGAAAGCCAAGTGTTGATCTCTGTATTCGATTTCATAAGCAGGATGCGGCCCATCCTACCATCGATTCTCAACAAGTGTCTGAGCGGCATGCTCAGAGGCAACCTTCTCGATGATGCCCATAAAGAAGCAAATAACGCAATGCTCAGGCATGTTGCGCTTTTTATTGACCTTGGAGGAATCGATGAACGTTTCGCGCGTTGGATCGTGTTCGAGAATAGGATAAGTCATTTGCAAATTCCCAAGGCTGGCTAACGTTCCGTTTCAGCGGCGGCGCTGTCCGCTGCAACCGATTGTTATGACACGCCGCGTCCATTCTCTGTTTCGTATTCCGCGATCAGCGCATTGTGCAGTTGGCGGATGCTGGTATAGTGCTTGTGCCCAGCCAGGCTAGCAAGGTCGTAGGCAAGGCAGATGTCGATATCTTCCTGCGACAGATAGTTGCCGTGGATGAGCACCTCACGGATCTGGTCGGCGGCATCGAGGTATTCGCGTTCCTCTGGGTCGTGGTTCTGGAGCAGGAACTCCCGGTAGCAGCACTCGATAACTGGCCTTGAGTGGCTCTGGATTTCTTCTACCACGCGCAGAATCTCGTGGACCTTGCACTCCAGAGCTACCTGCGTGCTGAAGAAGATATTGCCGTTGGGGTGCGCGATGTTGTTGCGGTCATCCACCAACTTGGCGTAGGTGCCGATCTTGCCGTTATCGCAGTCGATAAGCTTAAGCAAACGGAAGATTCTGCGCTTGTTCACCGTGCTGAAGACGAAGGGTGAGGTCGCTGTGAGAAGTTCCTTCTCGATGTCTTTGCCGAAGCCGATGAGTCCCTTCTCGAAGTCCTCCGGCCGGGACTGTCTGATCTGCCAGATGTTGAAGTAGACAAAGCTCATTGTGAGCATGTGATACGCGAGGAAGGCGAACTGATACTTCCCGTGCGTGTAGTTGGTTTCGAACGCATCCCATAGGAAGGCGATGTAATCCTGTTCGCTGGGGGTCTTGAAGGAGAGAGGTAGGTAATTGCCCAGTTCGGCAGCTTCTTCCATGATTCAGTTTTCCCAGTCTTCTCCGTCTGCTATCGCAGAGAGGATCTTCAGTTTCAGGGATTCATCTTCTTCCTCTCCATTCATCAGTGCGGTTATAATTTCGGCAAGGAGTTCTTTGCTGATTCTCCCAGCAGCGAGATGGTAGCTGATGTTTTCCATGTAGGTGATGAATCGGGAGGAAATAAAAACATAGCCGTTCAAGAGAAGGAACTGCGCGCCCAGTGAGATCGAGATACGCTTGTTGCCATCTTGAAAACAGTGGTTGCGGTTGGACGCGTAGACGAGGTGAGTAAGCTTTGCTTCGAAAGTCGGATACCAGTTGTCGTTCTGGATTTGCTCCAAGGTTCCTTCAAGTTGTCCTTGATTGAGCACTCCGTTACATCCGCCTCCGCTCACTTCTATCGTTCGGTGGTAGGTTTCCAAAGCCTGATCGATGGTGATGTAGATAATGTTCGCCATCACGCGCTAGTCCCGTTCCTTGAGACGTTTCATCACATCCTTGGCTTCTTCCAACCGCTCGGACAGTTCTTTGCTCTTTTCACCCAGGAAGCGCTCGAACTCATCCCGTTGCAAGGGGGTGATATACTCCTGAAGATGACGATGCAGGGCATCGCGGAAGGCCAAATCACGGCTTGCCATCTTGTTGCGGGCTTTTTCGATCAGCGGTGCCCAGTGCGGTAGTTTTTCGAAACGGCTGAAGATCGCATCCACTTCCCATGCGCTCAGTTTCCGTTCCTTCGCCTCCATTTCCTCTTGAAGCATGGCTGCGACCCCACATTCGTACGAAGCAACCAGATCGAGGATTTCCGCATAGAAGGTGTCTCGCACTTTCTCTTTCTCATGCAGACGCAGAATCTTGCGGTACTCTCGCGCTTTCTCCCGGAAGATGCTCACGTAGATCTTGTCGGTGTAGAGCGGGTACTTGAAATTGCCCATGTCCACGCAGTCGCGCAGGGCGTCGGTAAACTGCTTGCGGTAATTCTCTTCTTCAAACCAGGATTGGAGAAAGTCCTCATCCCGTTGGTTGATGTACTTGGTGCCGCCGCCGGTGCGTTCGTTGATGGTGTCGATGACGATGTCGAGAATCGCCTGCCGCAGCAGCCGTGCTCGCTCGCTTTCAACCATCAGCATGGCCAGATTCAGAAAGGCACGGAAGTCGAAAATGCCGACCATCGGCGCTTTGATGTTAACGAAATCTGTTTCGTCGACATCCAGCGCCCGGATGGCCAACTTCAGTGATTTTAGGCGTTTCCCCTTGACTACCTCGTACCCATTTCGGCGGAGTTCATCGCCGAATCTCTCAATGTAATTGTCCACTGTGCGAGGAGTCACCTCGAAGAAGGCAGCCGCCTGCTCCTTGAAAACCACGTTGCGCCCTTCAAAAGGAACACCCTTGATTTGAGCCGCCTTCTCAATCTCCTGCAATGCATAGGGATTGTTGAGGATATTCTGCCGGTGGATGGACGAGTTGGTGAGGTCTTTGCTCATGATTCTTCCCCCCAGACGCGGGCGAGGGTTACCTGGATCTTCTTCTCCATTCGCTCGATCAGTTCGCGGTTGGCGGCAACGAGGGCCTGCTCGGCTTCGATCTCGGCGACGATTTGTTGCTGGGTTTCAAGAGGCGGGAGGGGAACTATAGCATTGTTTATCTTCGTCAAAGTAAGTCGCGTAATCGCGACGCCAGAGATCAGAGAAAGCATTCTCTGACGCCCGTTTTCCGAATTGAGGTAATAGGCGAGGTAGCGGTTGTCCAACAGATCGGGTTTTCCACGCAAAACGGCAACGCTAGAAAGAAGCGAGAACTCCTCATCCAAAGTGTTAATGGCGGCCAATCCCGTGTTTGCGCCGTCCTTGATGTAAAGAACGTCGCCTCGTCTGACCGGGCATCGGGAGAATATCGATCTATGATCTTCCTCTGAAATGTAACGCACATTTGTAAGATCAAGGGAATTCTCGCGCACGTTCTTTGAAGTGATATAAAGACGCTCACCACTTTCCGTATTCGTTGGCGAGAAGTGTGTGCCATCCATAATGGATTCACAGGAGTCGCCAAGTGACACCATCGGCCAATCGGGGTGGATGCGGATGTGGGGGCGGTAGTTGTCGAGAACGGCGCGGGCACCGTCGATGACCTTCTGGTAGCCCTCGATCTCCGCCACGATCTCCTTCTGCACCGCCAGCGGCGGGAGGGGGATTGGGAGTTCGCAGAAAGTCGATTTGGAAATCTCCTTGAACGTGCCTCCTGTTGCCCAAGCGTTCATAGTTGGCACCATCTTGGTTAGTGCAAGAGCAACATACTTCGGGATGGCTCGATCTGACTCTTTGATGATGACGTTCTTGAATCCTTGATTCGTGGCCACCGGGACGCGATTGATCGCGATTCGTCCTATCGTCGCACGCGTTGAGACTATGATCGAGTTCACCGGAATCAACTTCGCTGAGGACTTCTGCAGACCTCTCTCGCTAATCGTTCGTTGAGTTGATCTGAGCTCCGTGATGAAATCGGTCGCCGGTAGGTCAACTAAGGTCGCCCACGGGATACCACCGTCCCAGAATTCCTCCACATCCGATTTCGGCGTTCCTCCGCTTTCGACCCGGAACAACTCTGGGTTGCCAAGGTGCACCAGAGGGAACGTATGATCGCGGATTGTCTCCACCCGATATCGCTCTCCACTCAGGTTGCAGTCACCATTCGCGGCGATCTTTTCCTTCGCCACGATCAAGCCTAGGGTGGACTGGAAATCCTCAAGCGATTCGCGGGCGCGCAGTTTGCCAAGATATTCGGCAAGCTCTGCCTCTACCTGCGGCAGGTCGTTCTTCTCGATCGGGCGGCGCTGAGCACCAAGGTTGAAGCCGTCGTTCTCCACCTTGAAGAAGGCGATTGTGTTGCTCTGCTTAGCCAGCGGTCTGTCGAGTATTAGGATCGAGGTCTTGACGCCAGAATAGGGATGGAACACGCCCGCCGGGAGCGAGACGACAGCGACGAGATACTCCTCCACAAGCATCTTGCGAAGTTGTTTGTAGGCGTTCTGGCTCTGGAAGATGATCCCTTCGGGGACGATGATTCCTGCGCGGCCGCTGGGCGTCAGGTGTTCAGCCATGTAGTCGACGAACAGCACCTCGCTGCGCTTGGACCTCACAGAGAAACGCTTGTGCGGCTTGATGCCGCCCTTCGGTGACATGAAGGGCGGATTGGCGAGGATTACATCGGCGAATTCGTTCCACTTCTCCTCGGAGGTAAGGGTGTCGTATTCGTAAATGTGCGGGGCGGTAAAGCCATGCAGGTACAGGTTGACCAGCGATAGGCGCACCATGTCGGGTGAGATGTCGTAGCCCTTGAAGTTTTTCGCAAGGAGGCCTTTGTCATCCGGTGTCAGGGTGGAGTTTCCATCGGCATCCGTGTTGGCGCGAAGGATGTGCTTGTAGGACGAGATCAGGAACCCGGCGGTACCGCAGGCAGGATCGAGAATTGTCTCGTTCTTCTTGGGGTCGATGACCTCGACCATGAAATCGATGATGTGGCGCGGTGTGCGGAACTGCCCAGCGTCTCCCTGCGAACCGAGGACGGAGAGTAGATACTCGAAGGCGTCACCGAGACGTTCGGAGTGCTCGTAAGTGAATTCATCGATGATCTTCAGAAAGGCGCGCAGGGTCTCTGGATCTCGGTAGGGGAGGTATGCGTTCTTGAAGATATCGCGGAAGAGCGGCGGGATGCCGGGGTTCTCTGGCATCTTGGTAATGGACTCGGCGTAGAGGTTCAGGATCTCGTGGCCACCGAGCCCCGAGTGCATCAGCTTTGCCCAACCATAGCGAGCGAATTCACCGGCGAAGAACTTGCGCTTGCCACCGAATTCTTCGCTCTCAGCGTCCATGTCGTCCATGAACTTGTAGATTAGAGCGATGGTGATTTGCTCGACCTGAGATTTCGGATCAGGCACCTTGCCTACGAGGATGTCGCGGGCGGTGTCGATACGGCGTTTTGTTTCGGTGTCTAACATGATTTTCCCGTTATTCCCTAAGTTGTCCGACCGATGGCCTGAGTGGAATTTATCCATTGTCGGGGAGTCAACACAAAGCTGTTGAGGCCGGCGCTATTTTTAAACCCCTCGAATTCGAGGGGTTTAAAATCTGGATTATGGAGTTGTTCCCAGATGCCGAGAAACTCAATAGTATTACGGTTTCGCATCCAATTGTGGATGATATGATCTGAGCGGTCGGGTTCTTTGTATTTGGCAATATCGGTCAGGGAGATGTAGTCATCCTTTTTTCTGGTTAAGATTGTAACGGATGTCCCCTTCACCTCTATGGTCGCTTTTTCTTTCTTACTCATGAACGTGCTCCTTACACAACAAACTGGTTGAGAGACACGTAGTCCTTAACATATTCGGGAATGAGAAACCGGTACTTCTTCGGCACGGCGCGAAAGTCACGAGTGGAGAAAACCGGATTGGTGGCCAGGTCGGTAAACTGCTTGCTCTCAATAATTTGGCGCACCCGGTCGCTAATGACATAGGCCTTGAAGTAGGTCTTGATGGCCGGGATGGCGTCAGCCTCTTCGGGCTTGTAGTCGGCAACGAACTTGGCAAACTCCTCTTCCAGCAACTCATCCTTGGACTTAAAACGTGGGATGAGCCCGAAGATCTTCTCCAGAATTTCACGCAGGCTCAGGCGGCGGTCCACAGCGGTGGCCCTGCGAAGCTTGTCAAGGTTGTAGTACTCCTCGGGCTTATCGAAGACCTCGCGGTTCACGTAATCGATGACACGGTCCCATTGACCGGCTTCAACGGCGGCAACAATGGTCTCGTCCTCAAGCACGGTGTCCTCAAATTTCTCGAAGAACATGCGGTCGATCTTCATCCCCTCATAGCCGATTGCCTCTTCCCTAACCGACGCGATGATATCGGTACCCAGGTGCTCGTATGTGCCATCAATGACTACCGGTCCTTCGCCTCCATCCGTGCCACCCTTGCCCTTCGGTCTTGGAAGCTTGATTACCTGGTCGTAGTTGTATTCTTCCTCGAAGTACTCGCAGTTGGCAAAGAAGTCGAAGAGCTTGTACGTGGTCTTTTGTGGCTGCGAGACGCCGTCCTCGAGGATATCGTCGAAAAGCTGTTCGAGGAAGTTGTGCTTGCGAGTGCCGCGCCCCTTGATCTGGATGAAGTCCGTTGGCGAGAAGATCGGACGGAAGAGGCCGAGATTGAGGATGTCGGTGCAGTCGTAGCCTGTGGTCATCATGCCGACCGTCACGCAGACACGTGCCTTGCTGGTTTTGTAGGCGGGCAGGAAGTTGGCAGAGCCAAGCAGGTTATTGTTCCTGAAGTTGATGCTGAACTGCTGGGCGTCGGTGATCCGCGAGGTAACCTGCACGGCGAAGTCGGACTGGTACTTGCCGGGGAACATGCGATCGGCCATCTGGTTGAGGATCTGCGTCAGCTTCTCGGCGTGGTCTTGGCTGACGGCAAAGATGATCGACTTGCCGATCTCACCGCTTACGGGATCGCGCAGGGCATTCTCCAGGAAGGTCTTGCAGAGAAGCAGGTTGGTGGCCTTGGCGAAAAAGTGCTTCTCGAACTCCCGCTGCTTAAAGGCCTCCTGCTGGTCTTCGCCCGTGTCGTCGGTAAACGCGACCACGAAGCCCTCTTCGGAGAGCAGTTCGGTGGTGATTTCGGTGCGGGCATCCACGACGGTGGGGTTGACGAGGTAGCCATCCTTCACGCCATCAAGCAGAGAGTAGCGAAAGGTGGGCTGGCTGTCTTCGCAGCCAAAAGTGCGGTAAGTATCGCGCATTAGACGGCGCTCGAATTCGCGCGGATCTCGAGTGGTGGGATTGGCCGTATCGAATTTCTTGAGGTAGTCCCGCGGCGTGGCGGGGAGGCCGAGCTTGAAGCCGAGGAAGTAGGCGAAGACAGCACGGGCGTTGCCACCGATCGAGCGGTGGGCTTCGTCGGAGATGACCAGGTCGAAATCGGTCGGCGAGAATAATCGCTGATACTTGTTGTTGAAGA
>JAUWNS010000223.1 GCA_030612485.1 Candidatus Bipolaricaulota bacterium | reverse complement strand
CGCCGATGTGGTAGCTTTCATCTATCGTGCCGACTATTACGATGAACCCTCCGATACGGCAAAGAGCGGGCAAGGGGCGGGGAGCGAGGCCGAGATCATCATCGCCAAACAGCGGAACGGACCGGTGGATAAACTCCCCGTAATCTTCCACAAGGCCTACGCCAGCTTCTATCCCCTCTCGATGGAACGAGAGAAGGGCCCTCCGTTCTAGGGGGTTCTTTGGTTCCTCACGGTTAAGGCAAGGTAACCCAAGAGAAAGATCCACGGGATGAGCCTCTCGCAAAGGCGCAGAGAGCGCCAAGGAAAGCCTTAAAATAGGGAAAGAACAAAAAGCATCTCTTGGCGATCTTGGCGGCTTGAGTGAGTGATAACGAACAGGCGAGAGAAAAAGCTTGTGCCTCTCGCAAAGACGCCAAGAAGTAGAGAACGGCAGAAGGCAGGAAAAACCGACGAAAAACGAGATCTCTGCTCTGTACCTTGCCTAGAGTGTGAGGAGCCAGTTCTTTGTTGGTCGAGAGGGAAGTGGCTTCGTATAATCGCCTACGCATTCTTAAGATCGATAGGAGGGAGCATGGCTTATCCAACGCAGTATCGGTACACGAAGGAGCATGAGTGGATCGACCTGGAGGGAACCCAGGCGAAGATCGGGATCACCGAGCACGCCCAGGGCGAGCTTGGAGATGTGGTCTTTGTTGAGCTTCCCGCAGTCGGAACACAGTTAAAGAAGGGGGATAACCTGGGGACAGTGGAGTCGGTAAAAGCGGTGAGTGATATCTACGCTCCGCTATCCGGCAAGGTGATCGAGGTGAATACGAAGCTCGAGTCTGCTCCCGAAACGATCAACCAGGATCCGCACGGGGCAGGGTGGCTCGTGGTCCTTGAGGTGGCCGATCCCTCAGAGGCGGATCATCTCCTTGACGCTGCCTCTTACGAGAACGAGATCGCTTAAGAGGCGGGCTGCGATGCGCTATATTGCGAACACCGACGCCGATCGTCGTGCGATGCTTGCGGCGATCGGTCTTACTTCCCTCGACGATCTTTTCTCCGATATTCCCCAACAGGTTAAGGACCGGTTTCGCCCCCTCGATCTTCCCGCAAAGAGCGAGATGGAGGTTGCAGGAGCGCTGCAAGACCTTGCCGATGCGAACCTGGCACGCCGAGAGCTTTCCTTCCTCGGTGGGGGGGTCTACGATCACTATATTCCAAGCGCGATTTCGCACATCACCTCCCGTTCCGAGTTCTATACCGCGTACACGCCATACCAACCCGAGCTGAGCCAGGGAACGCTCACCGCGATGTTTGAGTTTCAGACACTCGTCTGCGAGCTCTTCGGCATGGAGGTCGCCAACGACTCGATGTACGATGGCGCGACCGCTCTCGCCGAAGGGGCCCGGATGGCGGCACGGATCCTGAAGCGTCCGCAGATCGCGGTCGCCCGCAACATCTTCCCTCAGTACAGGCGCGTCCTTGACACCTACTGCTGGGCCTCCGGGATCGAGATAGTTGAGATTCCGTACATGGAGGATGGGCGCTGCGATCGTGCTGCGATCCCAGAAGGGACAGCTGGGTTCATCATCCAGAGCCCGAATGCGTTTGGAGTGATCGAAGACCTAGCAGGCTTCAAAGACAAGATCGGTGATGCCCTGCTGATCGTGGCAACAAACCCGATTGCGGCTGGTCTTCTCGCCCCACCAGGAGACTTCGGTGCGGATATCGTCGTAGCGGAGGGGCAGCCCCTTGGCATTCCTCTATCCTTTGGCGGGCCGTTCCTCGGCCTCTTTGCGACCCGCGAGCGACACCTGCGACAGATACCCGGTCGCCTGACCGGGCAGACGGTCGATGCGGAAGGAAAAGTTGGGTATACCATGGCTGCACAGACGCGAGAGCAGCACATCCGGAGGGGAAAGGCAACCTCGAATATCTGTACAAATTCCCAGCTGTGTGCGCTCACGGCGACCGTCTACCTCGCGAGCCTCGGCGCGACAGGGCTGCGCGAGCTGGCAACCTTGAACCTGGAGAAAGCCCATTACCTGGCGGAGAACCTCTCCGCCCTTCCTGGATATGAGCTTGCGTTCTCCGCCCCGTTCTTCAACGAGTTCACCATGCAAGTGCCGGGCGATCCGCACAAGATCCGCTCGCAACTGAAGGATAAGGGGATTCTCCTCGATGATCCGAAGTTGCTTGCTGCGCTCGGGGCACCGGATACCTTGCGGTTCGCAGTGACCGAGAAGCGGACGAAGGACGAGCTTGACCGCCTGGTCGATCTCCTGGGAGGGATGCGATGAACACGATCTTCGACTACAAACAGAATAAGGGAATAGGAGGGTTATTCCCCGCGCTCGACGTCCCCGCCCAAGGTACTGAGGTGTTGATTCCACACGGTCTGTTGCGTAAGGAACCACCGCGGATCCCGGCGTTGAGCGAACCCGACCTCATCCGGCACTACACGCGCCTTTCCAAACTGAACTACGGGGTGGACGACGGGTTCTACCCGCTTGGAAGCTGTACCATGAAGTACAACCCCAAACTGAACGAGGATCTCTCTCGTCTTCCTGGGTTTGCAACGGTGCACCCGTCGACCGATGACGACCTGGCTCAGGGATCCCTTGCTCTCCTCTACGAGGCGTCGCGCCTCCTGAGTGGGGTCGCTGGGCTGCCAGAGGTCACGCTTCAACCGGTCGCCGGGGCGCACGGCGAACTCACCGGGATGTTCCTTATGAGGCGCTACTTTGAGACGCGCGGTGAGAAGCAGCGGAAACGCATCCTCCTCCCTGATTCGGCACACGGGACCAATCCTGCTTCGGCAACGATCGCCGGGTTCTCGGTCACCGAGATCCCATCCACGAAAGAGGGCATGGTCGATGTTGACGTTCTCGAGGGAATCCTCGATGAGACCGTGGCTGGAATCATGCTCACCGTTCCCAATACCCTCGGAATCTTCGAGGAGAGGATCGTCGATGTAACCGATCTGGTACACGCTGCCGGCGGGCTCTGCTACTTCGACGGGGCCAACCTGAACTCCTTCCTCGGGAGAGCGCGCCCGGGGGATATGGGCGCGGACATCTTCCACTTCAACCTGCACAAGACCCTCTCCACCCCGCACGGGGGGGGCGGGCCGGGATCGGGGCCGGTCGCCGTTTCGGAACGGCTCGTCCCGTTCCTCCCAATACCGAGAATCCGGAAGGAGAAGGGAACATATCACCTTGATTGGGAGGCACCCCAGTCGATCGGATGCATGCACTCTTTCTACGGGAACTTCGGTGTGATCCTCAAGGCGTACGCCTACCTCTTGCAACTCGGGGACGAAGGGTTACGCGAGGTGAGTGAGAACGCGGTTCTCAACGCGAACTATCTTCAGGAGAGGCTCAAGCAAACCTATCGTCTTTCCTACGACCGGCTCTGTAAACATGAGTTTGTCATCTCCGGGGAGGGGGTGGGCGAAGGGATCTCGACGCTCGATATTGCCAAGCGCCTGATCGATTACGGGTTCCATCCACCGACGGTCTACTTCCCGCTAATCGTTCACGAGGCGCTGATGATCGAACCGACCGAGTGCGAGGGGAAGGAGACTCTCGATTCCTTCATCGAAGCGATGGAGAGGATT
>JAUWNS010000088.1 GCA_030612485.1 Candidatus Bipolaricaulota bacterium | reverse complement strand
CAATCACTCAATTATCCGCCTGTGCGTGGTCCCGTCGAAAGAAGGTAAAAGGCGCTTCTGTAGACAGCCAGCTCAGGCCAAGGGATCCTCTAACACCCGCAGAGGCCTGCTTACCGCTGTTCCCTTCCGGGCCTGACGGGGTTCACAAGCATGCGCCGCAGAGGGCTCGACCCTCATCACCGCTTATCCAAGGCAGACCCTCCTGCCTTCCCCCTCGGGAAACCCTTCGGCTCCACTGTAGCGGGTTGTGGATAGAGGGGACCGCTAGCCCCCCACCTAGCACAGGCGTTGGCGGAGGGGGCGGGATTCGAACCCGCGGTACCCCAAAAGGTACACCAGTTCTCCAAACTGGCGGCTTAGACCGCTCACCCACCCCTCCGAATATGCAGTGATCATTCTAGGGGCGGAGATGCATGATTTCAACCACGGGAGCGTTGTAAGAACTGTCTTTGAGGAGGGTGTGTGCATTGGTGCCTGACCCCCAATGTTTGATCTCCAACGTCACTTTACATCGATGGTATAGGTGATCGCATCGGTGTTTCCTGTGTCATCATTGATGGTGAGGGTAACGTCGTGCGAGCCGGCAGTGGCAAAACTGGTATGGGCGGTTACGCCGGTGGCATCCGTTTTCCCATCGTTATCGAAGTCCCATTCGTAGGAGATGATTTCCCCATCGAAATCGAAGGAGTCGGATCCGTCAAACAGAACTAGTTCCCCTACTCTTGGATTCTCCGGGGTGTATATGAAGTCGGCGGTTGGCGGTTGGAACGTGATCACGACCTGCTTCGGTTTGATGTACCCCCCGATAAGAATGGAGGGGGGATTCTTGCTTCTGATCTCGATGGCGATCGTTTCTGGTGTGGTAAAGATGAACCGTTCAGGGAGGGTCGCCGGATCGACGGTGACGGTGTAGGAGCCGGGAAGGACGTTGGCAAAGGTGAACTCGCCGTGGAGATCCGTGTACGCTCCGTTCGATTCTCCGTGCGGGTCGGTGAGGATGATCCGCACCTGCGAGAACCCTCCCTCGCTGCTGTCAAACGCTCCATCTTGGTTCGCGTCGTTGAACAGGGTCCCTGATACGATCAGGACGGGGATGAGTGCAAGGTTGGTTTGTGCGGTCTGTCCAGCGTGAAGCGCGATATGAACCGGTGAGGGAAGCTTGGCCCCGAGCGGAAGGTGGGAAAGGTCGAGCGAATAGTACCCCGGAGCGAAAGGCGGGAAACGGAACGTGCCATCTGCGGCGGTCGAGACCTTGGTCTTTCCCGTTTCGACGATCACCCCACCAAGCCCACGATCCACCTCACTGAACGTGCCATTCCCATCCTCATCGCCGAAGACACGCCCGGTGATCCGCCCCTTCGTAACAAGGAACGGAATCGGAAGGTCAAAGTTCCATTTGAAGGTTGTCCCCCAGCGGAAGGTGGCGTCCGTAGCATCCGCGCGGTCCCAGCCAAGATTTCCGGTCAATTGAAGGTCCAGGTTATCGAGAACTTCGACATTGACAGAGAGGGAAAGATCGAAGTCGTCCTCATCATTTCCGAAGGTGATCGTTGCGGAGTGGAGGGATCCACTGGAGCTGAAGCGAAGCGATAGGTCCGTTCCCCCGGATAGCATCTCCCCGGTTGTAAGATCGGTTCGCTTCTCGTGTGTCAGCTTGAGAAACAGGTCGACGTCGTCAATAGAGAGGCCCATACCCTCGCTAAAGGTGAGGGTGCGAAAGGCAGTGGCCGTGACGTGGTCGATCTGGTCGTTCACCTTGGCGGAGAAGGAGTACGGGAAGACCCCATAGGGCTGGCTCATTGCGATGGAGAGCAACCGGGCGACCTCATCTGTAATCGTCAGGTCGGTGTTCCTCTCCCAGGTGAATTCGACGGTAGAGGTGAGGGTCGGGCCGTCCTCGAGCGGTGTGGCCGAGAGGTTGACCCCCAGGTCATCGGTGATTGTGGTGATGGCGAGCGGATCACCGATGACGTTGTCCCAATCGTGACGAAGGGACGCCCCGAACGAGAAATCCGCATGGCGAAGCCTCTGAGAGAGGGCGATACCGGCTTGGTCGCGGCGCGATCCGGGGAAGTAGGTCCCCACGCTGAATACCTCCGCGTTCAGAAAGTAGGTGAGGTTATCGATCCTCGTCGCGGCGAAGAAGGCTCGACTTGTCTTCTCATCCTCGAGCCCCAGTGCTCCTTCAATCCGCATTGACCAATCCTCGAATGGCACACATGCCGCACTCAAGCTCCACACCGCCTGTTCGCTGACGTCATTCCGGCGACCAAGATAGGCAATCCCTAGGTTCGCCTCTGTAGGTCCCAAGGAGAGTCTCCCGCCAGCGCGCAGCTCATCGCCTCCTCCGCCACCGAGGAAAGCGAATTGGTAGGTCTCGGCATCGATTTCTACCTTCCCTCCCCGGCAGGAGAGGCTAAGGAGGTCGGTCAGGCGCTTCGAAGTGTCTCCGATCGTGTAGGTCGCTGGGGGGCGACGGTAAAGGACCGAGAACGATCCGACCTCCAGGGGCTCGGGACCGAAGATGGGGGAGAGACGTAGAAACGACGAGAAGTAGCCGTCGAGCACCCCCCCCGAAACCGAGAAGGTGAGATCGCTGGTGAGATCTTCGGTGAAGACATTCTGGCCGATGGAGAAGCTGAGACGAACCGGGAGTTCCTCCATCAGCGATCCGCCCACCGCCTGCGGAGGAGGAGGAAGAATCGTTGTGAACAGGGTCTCCTCGTCGCTCACTCCGTGATAGAGAGTGGAGGTCGCCGTGACCGTGAGGACGTCTCTCCCGGGACGGGCATCCGTCGGGACCTGCAAGATGACCGTTATTGTTACCCGCTCCTGTGGTGTGAGAACAACAAGTTCCGAGGAGAGATTGATCGGGAATTGTTGCGCGGAGCTTGCAACGAACTCGAATGTATCTTGGGCGTTTCCACGGTTGACCAGGCCGATCTCGTATGAGAGTGTCTCTCCGGGAACGATGCTCTGGCTTGCAGGAAGGAGAATCTCTACCGCGTTGATCGGCTTAACTCGCGTAATTGCGCTCGCGGACATCTCTTCTGAGGGGGTACTCGTCGAGCGGACATGCAGGGTGAGAGGATAGGCCCCGGCGAGCGTTCCAGGCGGGACAGTCACCGTGACAAATAAGGTCCCTTCCTCTCCCGGATCGAGATCCATGCTCGACAACGCGCCGAGAATTCCCCACCCGGCTGGAGGATCGAATTCAAGTTCGTAGACCTCAGAAAGGGCTTCGTTGTTAATGATCGAAAAAACGTGCGTTACGAACTCTCCAGGTGCAACCTCCTTCTCCGCGGAGAGGACGCTCACCGCAACCGATCCTTGGCAGAGGAATCCAACTGCGACGAAGAGCATCGCGCTCACAACAAGAATTGCTTCTCTCCCTACTCGTTCCCTCATGTTCCAAACAGGATAAGAAGGGGACCCTCTCCTGACAAGGACTGGAAAAGGATACGAATGGGACCTTTGTCGCCATCGAGAGTGACTTTTGTTACGCTGATCGTTTTTCGGTTCTGCTCTACTCCGAGCGGGCGATCCAAGAAAGGGCTGCAACCTAGCAAAGCAGTCTCGTTCACCCCCTTCTTCACAAAACTGCCACACCTTTGCACCAATTCCTTCACGTACGCAGGGTAATCTCTCATCAATCGATGAAGGAGGTTCATCATGAAAAAGGTTAGGCTTACACTGTCGCTGGCACTCATCGCAGGGCTGCTGGCGATAATCCCGGCGAGCGCGCAGATTGAGGCTTCCTCGGAAGAGAGTAGAAGTGGGACGGAAAATCTGCCGCTCATCATCACGATCAATCGGATGGAGCTGACGCCGACACAGATGCAGGAGATTCGCGACATCCTCGCTGGCGTCCTCAGTGAGGCAGACACGCTCAAGGCGGACCGCGATGCATTCACCCAAGAGATGCTGGAATTCAACGGGAGCGCGGACGAGCTCGACGCGTTGCTCGCGACGTTCCGGGAACAGGTGAAGGGGAAGGCTGCATCACTGCGGGAGCGTTCGCAAGGAACTCTCGATGAGATTAAAGGAATTCTCACGATCAAGCAGGGAGAGATCCTCCGTGAGGACCTCATGCCGATGCGCGGGGAAGCGTTCTCCACGCGGATGCAGGGACGAACCCTGCCCCAACAGGATATGAGAAGCGGGATGCGGGGATCGAGTGAAGAGAGTAATCCGCAAACCCGTGGGGAAGTCCTGCCACGGTTAGAAAACCGGTTTGGAGGCGAGGCGCAAAACCCGATGACGAACTGGATGCGCGAGTTCCTCGCCGATCACCCTGAGCTGCGTGAGAAAGTGATGGAGCGGTTCGGCACGATGAACCAAGAGATCCGCCGCCCCTCTGGACAGCGCGGTGAACAGCCGCTGCAGCAAAGGAGTCAGTTCGGCGTTGACCATCCTCTGTTGGCACAACGATTGGCCGACAGACAACTAGCTACACTTCGGCAGATCGTCGATATCCTGGATACGAAGCTCCAGTACATCTAGTAGCAAGGAGCCTTCCACTTCTGTGAGAGAGTGGCCCGTCGCGGCAAAAGCCACGGCGGGCTTTCTCGCGAAGCTCCGAAACTCTGGGGTCAGACCTTCATTTTTAGGATTTCTCCAGGCTATAACGCCTCCCAGACTTGCCTGCTGCTCATCTAGCCCCGAACGAAATTGACGACTGTGGTCACCGGGCAAGACCGGTGTCTATCGCGTACGATAAGGGGGTGAGTCGGCGCACTTTGGTGTGCTTCGAACGGCTGTGACAAGGGAGAAAGAGCGATGGCAATACTGGCGGTACGTGATTTATGTAAAACATACGCGTCACACGACCTATTTGACCGGTTGTCGTTAACATTTCATACTGGTGGGCGGGTCGGACTGATCGGACCCAACGGAGCGGGCAAGACGACGCTGTTGCGGATACTTGCTGGCGTCGAACTTGCCGATTCCGGCTCGGTGGATTGCGCCAAAGAAGCGCGCATTGCCTACCTTCCCCAGGTTGACGTGTTCCCCTCAGAATTAACGGTGGAGGGTGCCCTTCTCTCTACGCTTGATGCTCTCCCGATGGAGGATTACGAGCGTCCGACGCGCGCGCGAAAGATGCTGCGTCGCCTCGGCTTCGAAGATGGTGGCACCCGCGTAGACAGCCTCTCCGGCGGATGGCGCAAGCGGCTTGCTATCGGGTGTCAGTTAGTGCAGGAGCCCGATCTGCTGTTGATGGACGAGCCAACTAACCACCTGGATCTCGAGGGGATCGACTGGCTGGAGCGCTTCCTCGGTAGAGCAAAACTCGCCTTCATCCTTACCACCCACGACCGCTACTTCCTGGAACGAGTCACCGACCGAATTGTAGAGATCAACCCGCGTTACCGCGATGGTTTCTTCAGCGTCAACGGGTGCTACAGCGACTTCCTGGAGAAGCGAGAGGCGTTTTTGCAGTTAGAGAACGAAGAGCGGCGCGCACTCGCTAATGAGGTGCGCCGGGAGGTTGACTGGTTACGGCATGGCCCCAAGGCACGGAGCAGCAAGGCTTCCTACCGTATCGACGAGGCGCATGACAAGATCGAACGGCTATCCGAGGCACGACGACGTCACCACGGAGGCGGCGAGATCAAGATTGACTTCAACGCGAGCGGACGGCGAACGCATGATCTGATCACCGCGAAAGGAATCGAGAAGACGCTGGGAGGGCGGCTACTGTTCCGCGATCTCGACATCCACCTTCACCGTGGAATTCGGCTGGGGATCGTGGGAAACAACGCTAGCGGGAAGACCACGCTCTTGCGCACTCTTGCCGAGACGATGTCGCCTGACGCCGGACTGGTGAAGCACGCCGTCAATCTTCGCATTGCCCGGTTCGATCAGCAACGGGAACAGCTTGATAAAGCGGAGAGGCTACGGCGTGCCCTGGCTCCGCATGGTGACACTGTCTCCTATCTAGGCCGCAGTTCGCACATCATCGCGTGGGCGAAGCGGTTCGGTTTTCGCGTCGACCAGCTGGAGACTCCGGTAGGGGAGCTCTCCGGCGGGGAGCAGGCACGCGTGCTAATGGCTATGATGCTGCGGGAGCCGGCCGACGTCCTGATGCTCGACGAACCGACAAATGACTTGGACATCCCATCGATTGAGGTCCTCGAGCGTGCGCTGATTGAGTTTCCCGGAGCCGTCGTTTTGATCACGCACGATCGCCACATGCTCGACCGCGTTTGCACCGATCTAATCGGACTGCACGGTGGCGGTCATTGGGGTAACTACGGCAGCGTTGCCCAGTGGCAGGAGGCCGAGACGCATCACTCGGAGACGCGCCCCGTTGAGCAGCAGCCTGCTTCCGCCAAGCGGGAATCAAAGCGTCAACAGACAGTTCGACCAAAACGAGCAGGACTCACCTACCACGAGAAGCAGGAATGGGGGGGGATGGAGGAGCGGATCTTCGCTGCCGAGACGGAAGTGGCACGGTTGCAGGCGGAGCTAAACGATCCAGCCGTAGCCGCCGATTACGAGAGGCTGCACTCCACCTACGAGGCGCATCGCGCCGCGCAGCAACAGCTAGACAACCTGTTTGTACGATGGGAGGAATTGGAACAGAAGATGAGGTAGCAGTAACGGCGATTTGCCACAGCGTCACTGTCGGTAGATTATAGAGTTAGAGGGCAAAACACCAAAAATAAGCACGAGCGAGCAAAACCCAAGAGTTCCCCGCGATTTTGGGCCTGAAATCGGCAGTTAACGTAGATGAAATCGCGTATCGAGGGGAAAAGATCTCTCTATTTTGTAGCCATGTAGGATTTGCTGTTTTGCTTAACATCGACCCTAAATGCGTAGCATACTGGCTCTTGCTGGGACGAGGCTACAAGGCCCTCTCAACCTGCAGAATCCGGTGGAGTCAAAGGAGGTGGGTAATGAAGCTGATCATGCGGCTGCTCATGTTTTCCCTGTTGACGGGAGCGATCCTGTTTCTCTGTTCTTGCCAGATGGGAAACCTTGTTTCGACGGGTAAACAGCGAGTAACGTTCGCGCTGGTGATCGACACCCGTGTGTACAACGGGAAGATGGTCTATGCGGACGTGCTGGACGATCCGGGTGGAACGTTGATCGAGGCAATCACCGCAGCATTTGAGAGCTATCCCGCTACAGAGAACCATGCCTGGACCAAGATGACCACGCTCAATGAGATTGAAACCAATCGTCGCTATTTCCTGGATTTCTTCATCGACATAGACAACGACGGGACGGAAACAAGCGGCGACCTCACCGGAATACAGCACTTCGAGGTAATGCCAAGCGCCGTCTGGAGCGAGACAAAGTACTTCACAAGCGACCTGGAGCCGGTTCCCTAGGCACATCTATACCATCGAGGCACACGCTCGCTGCAAGTCAAGAGTCGAGAGGAACTACCTCAGATTGGCGATGAACTCGTCGATAGGAATAGCAGACAAGGTCTGAATCTTCACGCTCCCGCGCGAACCAAGCTCCACAGAGACGCGTGTGATCGATGCAAGGTCGGGCGCTTCGACGATGCTCACAAAATCGTAGGCTCCCAGGGTAGCATACTGGTGCAGAACACGAGCACCGAAGGTCTCGATTTCGTGATTCACTTCTTTGATTCGATCTGGCTTGTCCTTAATCGTCGCCGCGCCGGTATCGGTCAGCCGACTGAGAAGAATGTAAGTCGCCATACAAATCACCTCCTTTGTTTATGCGATGAACCACCATAACGCATCCACGCCCTCCCGTACAACTTCTGCACCCCACACTTTCTACTGACCACCGACTCCTTCACACACTTGGTCATGGGAGTTTCGGGGACACATCCCATAACTCCAGTGCGCGCGCTGTCTGTCTACGGAAACAGCAAAGCGACGAACCAGTCAGGTTGTGAGGGAATGCGAACCTGGCCTTAGGCCACAGAGATAAGGTTTGTGCCCCGGGAATTCTGGGTATCCTTGGCATTGCTTCAATCGATAACTTGTTTTGTGCCAAAATCGGCCTATAATGGAGATGCCGCCTGCGCGACAGGCGAGTCCACTACAAAGGGGGTGATCGCGTGACAAACAGTCAGTTGTTGTCGGCGGCATCCCCGGGTTCGGCTCGGTAACCTAGAGCAAAGGGTTTTCTTACTTGCTCTGTACCACTGCGCCAGCCGGGGATAGCCGTCGGCACAAGAGGATGACTCAACCCTAACGGGGGTTGATGCGCTCGGATTCTTCCGAGCTTTGTTGGTTCCTGCTCCGGTCCAGAGGACAGGAGCAGTCCTGTTTCCCAACTTCGGGATTCATCGATTCTCTGTGGTGATCCAATACTAGAGAGCACGCAAATCCCCAAAACAGAACACCGACCTCCATTCCTGCCTTGCGATCTGGTACCGATTCTTGCCTTTTCTCCTCTTGCAGTCTATGCTGCTATTATGAAAAGGAGGCTTCCCTTATGTCACGGTACTTGCTGAATCTACCGAGAGGCTTTCGGTGGGGCTACCTTCTGCTTGTCGTTCTGCTGGGTCTGTGTGTTGGAGGCTTCGCCGAAATAAACGAGGAGACCGCACCGCTACACCTTGTGATCAACGAGATCGAGATCAATCCTGCCGGTTTCGATACGGGGAACGAATGGGTCGAGCTGTACAATCCGACGGGTGAGGCGGTCGATCTCGAAGGTTGGCAGATCTCCTACACGTATCGTGGTCCGGAAACGCAAGTGATCGCCACGGAATCGACCCTAATCAAGCCTGGTGAGTATTTCGTGTATACCTATTCTGGCCTTCGACTGACAAACGCCACTCCAGGCATTGTAAGGCTGATCGACCCTGAGGAAACAGTCATCGATCAGACCTCACCCTTCAAAGACGAGGATAACGATGAGAAGACCTGGCAACGTTTCCCTGATGGCGGCGATCCGTTGTGGCCAGACCTCTGGTTCTTCATCCCTGCCACACAGGGTCGATCGAACAGTTGATAGCCTGCGCGTATCCTATGCACCCTCAACAGACAGAGTATTAGATCGATCGTGAGGGTGGAACGATGAATGGAAAGCGTGTGATCCGGTTAGTGAAACGGGATGACCTCGAAGCCACCCTGTCGGTCATCAACGAGACTAACAGGGTCTCCTACAAAGCGATCCTTCCACCCGAGAGGTTCAAAGATCCGTTTATGTCCTTAGATGAGCTGGCGGGGGAAGTCGAGCGGATGGACTTCTTCCTCTGTGAGGAAGACGATCAAGCAATCGGTGTTGGAGCATTGGAGGAGAGAGGGTCCAGCATCGGAGTTATCTACCGGCTGTACGT
>JAUWNS010000250.1 GCA_030612485.1 Candidatus Bipolaricaulota bacterium | reverse complement strand
TCCCCACGCAGAAGCGCCGGAAGAGCTGATCGAGAACCTCCTCGCTCACATCGATCCCCTGAAGCTCACCGGTGATCGTGTACGCGTCACGCAGCTCCTCGCCGATCATGTCGGGAGATAGGCCGTCACGAACGGCATCGCTCGCTCGTGTCAGGGAGGTATCGACCCGGCGCAGGAGATCCCTCTCCCAGGTGTCGAGGAGGAGGACCGTATTCCTGGTTGGGAGATCCCCTCCCACGAGGCTATCGAGGATCCCCCCTGTCAACCGTTCGATCCCATCCTGCTCTTTTGCCGAGATCTCGTAGATCGGTTTGTTAGACCGAGGTTCAAGCGGTTCGAGCCTGCGGGGAAGATCGGATTTATTGAGAACGAGAAAGAGGGGGCGATCCCAGTCTCGCGCGAGGAGGTTCCTATCCTCTGTCGTAAGCGGGGCGCTGCGGTCGAGCACGAGGAGGAGAAGATCGGCCCGCACAACAGCGTCCTCCGCTCTCTTCACCCCCTCCGCCTCCACGGGATCGGTCGGTTCGCGCAGTCCAGCGGTGTCGATGAGGCGAACCGGAATCCCCCCGATCACCGCCTCCTCTTCGACCGTGTCGCGCGTCGTTCCCGAGATCTCGGTTACGATCGCTCGTTCCTCCGAGAGAATGGCGTTCAACAGGGTCGACTTTCCCACGTTCGGCCGCCCGATGATCGCCACGGTGAGCCCCTCACGCACGACCCGCCCCTGCTCCCCCTGAGCGATCAGCCGGCGCACCCGCTCTCCCTGAACGATGAGCCGTGGGAGAAGGGTCGGCGTCTCCGCGTCCACATCGGGAAAATCGATCTCCACCTCGATCTCGGCCAGAAGCGCGGCGAGATCCGCCCGGATCGCAGCGATCGCTCGAGAGAAACGCCCGCCAAGCTGATCGACTGCCGCCTCCAACCCGAGCTTCGTCTTGGCGCTAACCACGTCGGCGACCGCCTTTGCCTGGTCGAGCGAGATCCGCCCGTTCAGGAAGGCACGCTTGGTGAATTCCCCTCTCTCGGCGAGCCTTGCCCCGTGAGCAAGGACGAGGTCGAAGACGGCACGAGTGGCAACGATCCCTCCATGGCAGTTGATCTCCACAATCTCCTCGCGGGTGTAGGTGTGCGGGGGATGCATCACCGAGACCAGGACCTCGTCGACCCGCTCACCGTCCGAGACTATGTACCCGTAGTGAATGGTGTGGGTGGGGACTTGCGAGAGGAGGATCGTTCTTGCGGGCTGAAAGATTGCTTCCGCAATCTTGACCGCACGCAGTCCACTTAAGCGGACAATCCCGATTCCGCTCTCTCCCAACGGGGTGGAGATGGCGACGATCGTGTCGCCGGAGAATGCACCGTGCATCATGTTTCGTCGGGTTCTATGACCACGCGGCGAACGTCGCTCTGACCGATGCTGTAGGTCTTGATGCCGGGGAAGTTGGCAAGGGTAATGTGGATCGTACGGCGCTCACGCGAGGGCATCGGGTTCAGACGGACCCGCTTGTGCTCCTGACGAACCGACTCCGCCGTGGAGAGGGCGAAGCGGATTAGCTCGGCCCGCCGCCGCTTCACTGCGCCGTTCACGTCGATCACAATCGCGCAATCCTTCCCCATCTTGCGGTGTATGGTCACGCGGAGGAGGTGTTCGAGCCCGGCCAAGATCGGACGCTCGTCCGGGAGGGAAAAGAGGTTCCCCGTCAGGTTAATGTAGATCTCATCGTCGGGATCACCCTCGATCTCGAAACTCGCTTCCTCCTCCAGGATCGCGAGGAGGTTCGTGAGGTAACCCTTAATTTCCGCCTGGATCGCTGGGTCCATCACCGTCACCTGTTAGCTCCTCGGCCTCGATGTCGATCAGATCGTCTGACACAGGCATGCCTGGGATCATCCCTCCATCTGCCTTTGCCATCTCCCAGTTGACGAAGTACTGCTGGCCAACCTGAAGGAGCGTCGTCAACAAGTAGTAAAGCCACATCCCTGCCGGGAAGTTGTACAGGAAAAAGGCCATCATAACCGGCATGAAGTAGCCCATGTACTTCTGGGTCCCTTTCGTTTCACCGGTCGTCATCGGGGTCATCAGCTTCTGCTGCAGGATCATCACCGCGGTGGTGAGGATCACGAGAATGAAGTACGGATCACGCAGGCTGAGGTCGGAGAGCCACAGGAATCCAGGTGAGAGGTGAATCTGCTCGCCGGAGTAGAGGATCGCCCGCCACAGGAGGATGAGAATCGGGAGCTGGACAAACATCGGAAGGCACCCACCCATGGGGTTCACTCCTTCCTTCTTGTAGAGTTCCATCAGCTTCTTTTGCATTAGCTGGCGGTCGTCCTTGAACCGCTCCTGGAGCTTCTTCATCCGCGGCTGCATCTTCTGCATCTTGGCCATGGAGTGGTACTGCTTGCGCATCAGAGGAAAGAGGAGCACCCGTGTTATGAGGGTGAACAGGATGATCGCCCAGCCGTAGTTCCCGGTGTAGCGGTAGAGGATGTCGAGGAACTGAATCACTGGAATCATCATCCGCGCTGCGGTCCCTGGATCATCGAGCTTCCCAAGGCCGGAGTGTTCCATCAGGAGGTAACGCCGCCGCCCTCCGTAGAGGGAGAAGGAGTAGGA
>JAUWNS010000190.1 GCA_030612485.1 Candidatus Bipolaricaulota bacterium | reverse complement strand
TACGCGGCTGATCGATATCAAGGAACCGACTTCAGAGACGATCAATGCCCTGATGGACATTGAGCTCCCCACGGGGATCGATATCGAGATCAAGCTGTAAATACGGAGGTTCGGGCGGATGGCTCTAGGAATCTTAGCGCGGAAGATAGGGATGACACAGTTGTTTGTCGAAGGCTCTGCCGTCGGGACAACGGTGATAGAGACGCAACCGTGCACCGTGGTGCAGGTGAAGACGGTGGAGACGGATGGGTATAACGCACTCCAACTCGCTTATGATGAGGTTGCGGAGCGCAAGGTGACTCGTCCTCTCCAGGGACACTACAAGAAGGCTGGCGTCGCACCACACCGCCACCTGTTTGAGGTGCGCATCGAGAATCCCTCCGAGTATACGGTGGGGGATCGGCTTGGCGTCGAGATCTTCTCCGAAGGAGATAAGGTTGATGTGACGGGGAAATCGCGCGGATTGGGGTTTCAGGGAGTGGTTAAGCGCTGGGACTTCGCTGGTGGGCCGGCAACGCATGGCTCTCACTTCCATCGTCGCCCGGGGTCGGTCGGAAATTGTGTAAAACCGGGGCGCGTGGTAAAGGGGAAGAAACTCCCTGGCCAGACCGGGAACCGCCGCGTTACGATCAGAGGGCTCAGGATCCTGCGAGTCGATCCGGAGAAGAACTTGCTGGTCCTGAAGGGGGCGACCCCAGGGGCGCGAGGGACGCTGCTACAGCTGAGGAAACACAATGGTTGAAGCGAAACAGTATGTGTTTGAAGGGGGAGCTGACCCTCAGGTCATCGCGTTGGAGGAAGAGGTATTTGGGGCGGAGATCAACAAGGATCTCTTGTACCGCACGGTGCGGATGCAGCGTCTCAATCGCCGCCAGGGAACGAGTTCGACCAAAACTCGCGGGGAAGTCCGCGGTGGGGGGCGCAAGCCGTGGCGACAGAAGGGGACCGGACGGGCCCGTGCTGGGTCGCGTCGTTCACCTATATGGGTCGGTGGCGGAACGGTCTTTGGGCCGAAGCCGCGCTCCTATAATATCAAACTGACAAAGAAAATGCTCAAAAAAGCGCTCTCCTCGGCTCTCTCCGATCGGGCGAAGGACGAGAAGATCGCTCTTGTCGATCATATAGGGTTCGAAACGCCGAAGACGAAGGATGCCGTCTCTCTTATCACACGGTTGGGGATGACTGGAACTACCCTGGTCGTGGTCGGTGCGGGTGAGTATAATCGTGCCGTCAAGAAGTCCTTCTCCAACCTCCCAGGGGTGAAGTGTCTCGCCTGTGCGGGAATCAATGTGTACGACATCCTGCGTCACGAGGGGTTGGTATTGACCAACGAGGCGCTCGATGAGTTGAAGGAGAGATTTTAGCCATGGCAAAGCTGGTTCATGCGGAGGATGTAATCCTCACACCGATTCTGACCGAGGAGACATGGGCAAAGATGGAGGAGGGCAAGTATTCCTTCCGCGTGGCACTCGGTGCGAACAAGATTCAGATCCGCAAGGCGGTCGAGGAGCTGTTCAAGGTGAAGGTGGAGAAGGTGTGGACCGCGAATAGGAAAGGGAAACCTCGCCGAGAGCGGTTGAATCAGCTGCATGGGCGAACGTCACGGTGGCGTAAAGCGATCGTGAAGCTGATCCCTGGGGATCGGATCGACATAATGGGAGGGTAGGCAAAGTATGGCTTTGAAGAGATTTAAACCGACATCACCGGGACGTCGCCATGCCGAGCTTCCCGATTTTAGCGAGCTGACTGCGGTTGCGCCCGAGAAGAGTCTCCTGCGCCCGTTGCCCAGGAAGGGAGGGCGAAACCATCGCGGGAAGATTACCGTGCGTTTCCGTGGTGGTGGGCACAAACGCCACTATCGCGTCATCGATTTTGCTCGTGACAAAGATGGAATTCCTGCGCGCGTTGTCTCGCGGGAGTACGACCCGAACCGGTCGTCATGGATCACTCTTCTTCACTACGCAGACGGGGCGAAGCGGTACATCATCGCTCCGGTCTCCCTCGAAATAGGGAGTCAGGTTGAGGCGGGGGAGAAGGCGGAGATCCGTGTTGGAAACGCTCTTCCCTTACGCCGTATCCCTCTTGGTGCAGTGATTCATAACCTCGAATTGTCCCCGGGGCGGGGTGGGCAGGTAGCCCGCTCGGCTGGGACTTCGGCAAAGTTGATCGGTAAGGAGGGGAAACGGGCACATATCCGAATGCCATCGGGTGAGGTTCGTATCTTCAACGTGGAGTGCCGGGCCACGATCGGTGAGGTTGGGAACCCAGACCACAAGAACATAAAGTCTGGCAAGGCGGGTCGTATCAGGCACATGGGGCGGAAACCGCATGTGCGCGGGGTAGCGATGAACCCGGTCGATCACCCGCACGGAGGCGGGGAGGGGAGGGCCCGTGTTGGACGCCCTCAGGTTTCGCCGACTGGGAAGCTGGCCAAGGGTGGCCGTACGCGGAAGAAGAGCAAGCGGTCGAGCGCCCTGATCGTGCGTCGCGCTGGCAAGGGGAGACGATAATAAATGCCGAGGTCGATGAAGAAAGGACCGTATGTGCTGGAGAGCCTTGCTAAGAAGGTCCAGAGAGCGAAGCGGGGAGAACTGGCGGAGATCAAAACGTGGTCGCGAGCCTCGATGGTCACCCCGGAGATGGTCGGGCTGACGATCAAGGTTCACAATGGGAAGGTACACGTGCCTGTTTACATCGTGGAGAACATGGTTGGGCATAAGTTAGGTGAGTTTGCCCCGACGCGAACCTTCCGCAGCCACGGTGGGACGAAGAAGAAGCGGGCACCAGGCCTGACCTAAGGGAGATATGATGGAAGCACGTGCAATCACGAGAGGTATACGCCTCTCTTCGCGTAAGGCGCGGTTGGTGATCGACGTCATCCGTGGGAAGAGCGTCAGTGAGGCGCTTAAGATCGTCTCCCTGTCGAGCAAGAAGGCAGCGCGACCGATCCGGAAGACGCTGGAATCAGCGATCGCTAACGCGGAGAACAACTACGACATCGATGTCGATAAGCTGTTCGTCGTGCGGGCAACCGTCGATATGGGCCGATCACTGCGCCGGTTGAAGCCGCGGGCGATGGGGCGTGCCGATATCATTCGTCGACCGACGAGCCATATCACGATTGTCGTGGGCGAGAAAAGGAGTGCATGATGGGGCAGAAGGTCCATCCGATTGGATTTAGGGTAGGGGTAACGCGCAAGTGGATCTCCAACTGGTACAATCCCAAACTGGCTCCGGAGTACATAGCCGAGGATAAGAGGATTCGTGATCTGATCGGCGAACGGTACCGCCGCGCTGCTGTTGCTGAGGTGAATATCGAGCGATCCAAAGCGGAGCGTGTGTCGATCGTCATCCGTTCGGCGCGACCGGGAATCATCATCGGTCGTGGGGGGAGCGAGATCCAGAAGCTGCAGAATGCACTGGAAAACCTTACAGGCCGAAGCGTGAAGGTCTCGATCAAAGAGATCGAGCGACCTGATCTGGAGGCGGCTCTCGTCTCCCAAGATGTGGCGATGCAGATCGAGGGACGTATCGCTCCCGCCCGTGCGATGAAGGAAGTTATTCGCCGGGTGATCGGTGCCGGTGGCGAAGGGGTTAAAATTAAGGTAAGCGGACGATTGGGCGGTGCGGAGATTGCCCGCTCGATCACTATGATGGAAGGGCGCGTTCCCCTGCAGACGATCCGTGCGGATATCGACTACGGGTTCACCGAGGCAAGGACGAAGTACGGGAACATCGGGGTGAAGGCGTGGGTCTTCCGAGGGGAACATACCCCTGGTAAGGCGCAACGGGGCGGGGTGGAGTAATATGGCGCTTCTGTTTCCGAAGAGGACGAAGTATCGAAAGTTTCAGCGTGGACGGATGAAGGGGAAGGCGACCCGCGGGCAGGAGATCGCGTTCGGAGAGTATGGAATTCAGGCCCTGGCGCCGGCGTGGATCACCGCGCGGCAGATCGAGGCTTGCCGGACGACCATCGCTCGCAAGACGCACCGCGATTCCAAGATCTGGATTCGTGTTTTTCCTGACAAAGCGGTCACCAAGCACCCTGCGGAAGCGAGGATGGGGAAAGGGAAGGGACCGGTCGATCACTGGGTTGCCGTAGTTAAGCCGGGGACTATCCTGTTCGAAGTAGCGGGAATCGGCGAGGCAGAGGCGAAACGCGTGCACGAGCTCGTCAGTCATAAGCTCCCTATTCCTACTCGACTGAAGCGCAAGATCGTCCTGGGAGGAGAGGCATGAAGGCCGAAGCATTGCGTGAATTGACGATAGAGGAACTCGATCAGAAGGAACGGGAGTTCAAGCGGAAGCTGTTCAACCTGCGCTTTCAGTTAGCGAGTGCGGAAC
>JAUWNS010000069.1 GCA_030612485.1 Candidatus Bipolaricaulota bacterium | reverse complement strand
CGAGTGGTTCTCCGAAGTTTGCGATTAAGTTCCATCGATAACTAGTTTGGCTCGGATCGAGGATAGTGTCAAAGATCAGCGCTCCCGCCACGTTGAGTATGGCAAGCCTTGCCTGTCCGGTCCCCTCTGGCAGGGTGTAGGCGAAGATAGCCAGGTTGTGGACCGGGTTCTCTTCGAGCGTAACCGCAGGCTTCTCCTCTGGCTCTGGCGGCTGGTGCGTCTCGACGGCTGCCACAGCCGCCTCTGCGGCCACCTTTCCCCATCCCCAGCGTGGGTTGGGAACGCTCCCGGTGAACGAGTCACGGACAGCGGTTGCGATCAGCGTTTCCTTGATCTGCGCTGCGGTTAATTGGGGATTGACAGCGAGCATCAGAGCGATGACCCCGCTCACGTGCGGAGCGGCCATGCTCGTCCCCAGGTTCATCGTGTGCACCCCATCGGGGTGGGTGAGCCAGAGGGCGGACGGGCTGTCAGCGGAGAGCGTCGAGCAGATCCATGCCCCTGGCGCCGTCAGTTCCGGCTTCTGGCGCCCGTCCCGCGTTGGCCCACGGCTTGAAAAGACGGCCAGGTCTCCAATCGGGTAGCTATCTGAAAAATCCTGCTCGCCGGAGAGGGATGGCCAAATTGCCTTGGTGTTGAACGCCCCCACGGTGATCACCCGCTCTGCATTTCCCGGTTCGTCTATCGTCTCGTTCGAGTCCCCACCGAGGATCGCTCCTCTATTGGATATAATCCATCCGTCGAATCGCCCCCCGCCCCCTGCGTCGCTTACGGTGACGCTCCACGCGGTGGAGGTCATCAGAGAGCTCAATGAGATGAGGGCCTCGTTATCCCCGTTGTTTGGGTTCGCGCCGGTCAAAGCGTTATCCACGGTGACCAGTCCGCTCGCCGTGCTTGCGTGCCCTGTCGTGCGTGCTGGTACAACCAGAGGACTTCCACCAGGAGGGGTGACGGTGATTGTGAACGCAGATCCACCGGGGTACCACAGGGAGAGGTCGATTGAGTCGGAGGAGGGATCGAGGAGGAAGGTGAACGAATCCCCGTGCAGGGTGTGTGAGATATGAATCGACTGATCACCCTCGTTCCCCGCCGAGACGACGATCGCCCGCCCGGACTCCTGTAGGAGCTCATCGAGCCCTTGCTCGAACAGGCTCGTCCCATCGTGTGGGCCGTCGTGCCCCCCCAGACTGAGGTTGACAACTGCGGGGAAGCCACGCTCCTCTGCCTGTTCGAAGACGTATTCCACCCCGTCAAGGATGTCCATGGTATAGAATGTCGTTTTCACCATGATGATCTGTGCCTCTGGTGACACGCCGATGAATCCGGTTGATGATGTTCCGTCCCCAGCGGCAATCCCCATTACATGTGTCCCGTGCCCGTCGCTGTCCGTCTGACGGACAATCCCCTCGTTCGGCCCGAGTCCGAGGGCGAGATCGCTCTCGATATCTCCATTACTGTAGGTCGTCCCGAAGAAGCTACCCTCCTGGTCCCAGATCGAGGCGATACGCGAAGACTCCTCTATCCCATCCCCGTCTGCATCGTAGCGGAAATCGAGGTGCATGTAATCGATCCCCGTATCGACCGCGCCGATGATCACGTTTTCTCCAAGGATAGGCGGCGCTTGCGCGTGCACGCGGTCGATCCCGATTGAGGGGAGACTCATATCGAGTTTCGGCTCTGTCTTCCAGGAGGGCTCCACATAGATCACATCCGGCGAAGCAATGAGGGCCAGCAGCTCGGCGAGTGTTACACGCATCCCGAGGATCGTCCCCGTGGAAACCGCAACCGGAAAACCGAGGAAGCTCGATCCCCAGAACGGGTGGATCACCTTCACCAGCACCCCGACGCGATCTCCGCTCTCTTCTCCGGGAAGGATCGGAAAGCGGATCAACCCCTTGCTGTTGAAGACCGCCATCGAAGGCGCGTAGAAGGATAGATCGGTGGCGTTCTCGCTTTCCGCCCGCGCTAGGATCTGGCGTAGGATGGGGGAGAGTTTCTCCTCGCCGGCAAAGGCTACCAGGGTTAAGAAAAGAAAAACGACTACGACAATGAGTTTTCGCAAATTCGGTGTCTCCCTATGGAAGAGGATTGAGAAGCGATTGTACCATACAGGATCTCCTCCCACAAAACGCGATCGGCTCTTTGTCATTTCGAATGGGTAACTAAAGAGAAAGGGTGAATCGCCAAGACTCTCGCAGAGGTACAGAATTGTGGTTCCTCACGGTTGAGGCAAGGTAACCCAGAGAAAGATTCACGAGATGAGTCTCTCTCCGAGCCGCAGAGGCCTGTCTGTCGCCGTATTTTGCAGGCATGCACAGAAAACAGCGGAAGACAGGGCCTGAGAAAGCAAAGTGCGGGACAAACCAAGAACAAGGGTGATGTTGAGATGTACCCCTTCGCGATCTTTGCGCCTGCCTGTGCCGGTACGGCAGACAGGACTTGAGTGAGTGCAACAAACGGGCGAGAGGAAAAGCTTTTACCTCTCGCAAAGACGTGAAATAGTGATGGGTAATGAGTGAAGGGTAATGAGAAAGGACAGAAGCCTTCTCTCGCAAAGACGCAAAGATCGCAAAGGAAAGCGTTGAGATGGGAAAGAACAAGGATCAAGGGCCTTTCTTAGCGATCTTTGCGGCTTGAGTGAGCGTAGCGAGCGGGCGAGAGAAAGGGCTTGTGCCTCTCGCAACGACGCAAAGAACAGCGGTAGACAGGTAGAGACCGCAGGGTAAGCGTCGCATCCGGAACGACTCTACCAGGCTATCGATACCAGCATTACCCCGGCGATGATTAGAAGAACGCCGATTGCGGAACGTTTCGAAGGGCGTTCCTTCAAGATGAGAACACTGGCCAGGAATCCGAATAGCACCACCAGGCCCCGAATTGGGGCGATGAGGTTCGCTGGTGCCCGATCGAGTGCAAACAGCCACAAAACAGATCCAAGGAAGAGGTTGGTAAAACCAGTGAGCGTGGCAATGCTCATCCCTCTTCGAGACCGGGAAAACCCGCTTAAACAGTACCGGAAAAGCGCAAACACGCCCCATGCAGTAGCCGAGCCCGTGAGCGCCATCAATTGGTAAGTGAGTGGAGTCATGCCCTGAGTGAGGCAGTGCTTTGCAGGCACTATCTCGGCAACTCCCCACAACACCCCCGCGGCGAGTGCGACCCACGGCCCCCAGCGCGTTGTTTGTTTATCCGATCGATCGTGATTAGAGGCTAGGAAGTACGCGCCCAGCACCACTAGCACCGCAGCAGCGAACGACGTGAATTGCGGTGACTCTCCGAGGAAAACAACCGCCGCTACCACACCCCAAAATGGGGCCGTATTGGAGAGAGGTACGGCTTCGTGTGCAGGGCTTCTCTTCAATGCGATCATATGGAGCAAGGTACCGACGAATGAATCCAATATACCGCCGAGAACGGCTATGATCAGTAGTTTAGGGGCGGCCATAGAAAACCCTGTTGTAAGAAGACCGAAAGCAATTACGAACAGGAGAGCGGACCCCGAACGAATGAACCCGAACAGGGCGAGCGAGGTGTCCGCAATCCCTCGCTTGGCGATGACCAGTCCTCCTCCCCACAAGAAGGCGCTACAAACTGCAAAAATGACCGCGGTAGCGATGATGCGCCTCCTCTACAACATCAGGTCGACCTTCCGGTCAATCGAATTGTGCGCAAGGATATCCTGCGGCCATTTCTCTAGCAAGCATCATTGAGGATCGTCACAGGGTTCTTGATCATAAAGAGCTTCCGCTGGATACTTCCCCAACTTACCGGGAGGGAGGAAAGAGGAGATTCGCCGCAGGCGAATTGGCTTGCTGTTCGTACTAGCTACATGAGTCTTCTCAGGAATAAAGACCTCAACGTCGGAGACAAGCTCCGACGAAAAGATGGATGTAGCGCCGTACTTATGTGCGATGTTACTTTCGATGCAACAAAGCTCTATATGAAGTTGTAGCATGAAAACCAACCCCGGTTAGATCTTTGGCTCCTGCCTTTCAATGCTCCGTAGCTTGCTGCGGGGTTCTATACGTGTGCCTGGCATGACGCACAGGCCGCGGTTCCAGGTATAGCCTGGGACAGCAGGTCCGCCGTTACCGGACGGAAGGACGACGCCAACAGGGCAAGGGCATTACCAGAGATGGGATGTCTGAAGGAAGCATGAGGCAGAACTTGTGTACGTAGCGAACAGCGAACCGGCTAGATGGTGTTGGGGAGGAGGTCGAGCAGGCGTGACAGAGCGAGGCCTGATATCTGGAGAACCGAACTGACATGAAGCCGGACGGGATACAAGGAGGTGGTGCGGCTTACCCAGGGAAGTCCTCCTGCCCTGTCGTTCAAGGTTGCCCTAGACGACAGAAAACCGAATCGTCGCGGAGACCCCAAAGCGAGGAGGGGCAGAGGGTGGCAGATTAACAGGTAGTACTGAGGACTCAGGGCCGATGAAACCTGGTAACAGTATGGAGGAGAAAACCCTGACGATCAGGAAGGGAGATCAATATCCCAGTCCTGGCTATCTTGAGCACGTCATCGGGATAGGGGAAGCCGTGGACGAAAGGTGGCAGTGATGGCAAAGAGGAGCCGATACAGAACTGTGCGGGAAGAACCAGAAATTCAAGATGGGGTAACCGAATTTCTCATGAGATACCCTTGGTGCAAACGCATAAGGGTTAAACAGGCGCCCGATCCCGGCCACAAGGCTCCCGACAGTCCGGTAATCCTTTGGTGGCAAGAGAAAATCACGGAGGAGCGAAATCCGGGAGGGGGTAGCCTACGGGCTACCTCCTCCCAGATTCGTGGTGGATAGGAAAGCGAATATACTGCACCTCCTTGACAGAAAACGCTGGTAAACCAGAAGCGCGGGAGACTCAGATAACGAGTTTCCCTTTTCTTTGTTCGGCTCTTTGCGGTTTGCGTAAAGGAACCGACCCTGGATCATCTTTAGATCACCTTTTTCCGAGCGTCAGTAGATTTGGCAATGGAGAATAAGCGTTGAGAGAGCATCGCTACCAACAGCGTATACATCACCGTCCGCACCGCCTCAAACGGCATAGAGTCCTGCAGTTCCGGCAGTTATAGTAGAAGACCACTTTGTACCGTCGTAATAAAGGATAACAGGTTCTTCCGTTTCAGTGTTTTGTCCTACTGCAAAGACGGCATCGGCCGTAAGTCCCTAAACGCATAGAGATCGATAGAAGAGTGGTTCCCTGGGGGGCCGCTCATAGTTTTCCAGAGGGTTCCCCATGATGAAGAATCATTCCGCTTTCGCCGACAGCAAACACATCATCAGAGGAACACGCCCACACTGCTTCGAGAGGGTTCGTTGTAGGGCTGTTCATTTCGTACCGTGTAGCCATCGTAATGAAGGATTGTTCCATACCACCCAACCGCAAAGACATCATTGCTCGAACATCCAACAACGCTTGTCAGTGGGCCTACATTGGGAACGGTCATCTCTGTCCACTGCCCAAACACCCCGCCCTGTCCTGCCTGCGCCAGCCGATCCTCTTCTTCCATCATCCGTGGAGCAATAGGCTGTGAAGAGCTTGTCGATGTTATGAAATGGAAGCTCTCTACGATCGCATCAAAGGTTCCGTCGTACAATGGAAAGGCAGCAGGTGGCCCGAACGTGAGGGTGATCAGCCAGGCATCGCTCCCTTTCAGGAAACAAGCGAATATCACCACGTACGGTGAGTCTCCTCCACTTTGAAGGACACACTCCCGTGATGGTGTCCCGTCTATTTCCACTGTCTTATCGGCCAGACGGGTAAAACTACCACGTTGCACATAGGTATGCAAAATTTTCTGGTACACTTCTTCAACATCGTTCAGTGTTGATAAAGGCCAGCTTCCTACCTCGAGTTCGCTATAGCTGCGTGCATCCACCTCCGTGGGAGCTTTGAACTTGACAAGTACGTGCGCTGCGAGCGACTCCTCTGGAACCTGTTCCCATGTGGCGGGACGTGAGATGTCGAAACCGTGGACCTCATCGGTGTAGCAGCGAAACGGAAGAGAGAGGCGCACCTTGCTGGGTTGTTCCGATGGAGCAGGTAATTCCTTGACATAGACAACGGCGCGTAGCTCAAAAGCTGCCTGTGAACCACGTGGAGCAGTAATGGCAATATAGTAGGCCCCTGCATCGAGTGGGTGCTCTTGGGTGATTGGAAGGGTTAAACGCTCCTCGCCGGTCTCACCCGCTGAACAGTGAGTGAAATAGAAATTTTCCTCATCCTCTGTTACGGGAAATCCAGCACGTAGAAGGAGATCGACATCAATCTCCGGATCATCTGTAGAAGAGAGTTGAACGACGAGCTGAGTAGCCTCTTCTGGCACCCAGATCCTATACTGAACAGAGTGCAGATAGCAATACGAACAATCTGCTCGCTGCCTGACCTGTCCACGAACAATCACCGGGCACGGAGTCTCATCACCCTCGATCAGCAGAGGAATAGGAGTTGGAACAATATTTATGGGCCCGGTTGGTTGTGCAAGACAAAACATAGTATCTAGTAACAAAAACGAAACTGCCAATATAAAACTGATTATATACTTCATGAAACCCTCCTATCCGACAAAACGCAGTATATACGCAACAGCACGCAAAAGCAACTGACAGGAGCGAAAGGACTTGACAAAATGCTAAAATGGACTATAATGATAATGGTGGAGGAAAAGATTTATTGCTTCACCGAGCTGCGACAAAGGCAAACCCATCGTAAGGTGGCGACGCAAAGCTCTAGATCCGGAATTCTGGATAGCTAGGCTACCGAAAGCTCTAACCGCGCCAACAAAGAGGATGCGTTGCTTGGAGGCTGATGGGCGGTGTGGGCTGACTGGTGTAAGAAACCTGCGTACGTGGTATGTGATGACACCGACCTGCAAAATCTGTAGGTCGGTGTTTTTTTTGGGGGGATTCAAATAAGAGTTTAAAGAGGGGTGCGCAAAAGTGTCCACCAGATATTCCGTTGGCGCGGAGACATACAGCTGGAACAACTTTGTACGTACCCCTCTCTTTTCTACTATACAGCGACTAGCTGCTTTTAACAAGTATCCTGTAAAGCCTCGAAAAACTGCTTATCTATTGATTTCCACATCAATCAACTTCCAGGAATGCTATTTCCCGGGATCCATTTGCATGGGAGGTCAAGGATGTTGACAAGCGCTTTGCGCTATGAATCTGTTCTTGCGCGATTCCATCGGGACGACGAGATAGGAATTCCGATGTCGGTGCGAGAACGCTACGCACGTGAACTCGCGGAGCTACGGTGCCTCACCCTGGAGAAATGTCATGCACGTCCTCTAGGGGAGCTGCTCCTAATAAGGAAAGTGATCGATCGACAACAGTTGGCGAAGGCTCTAGCAGAGCAACACCGCGGGGGACACAGCGAGCTATTGGGAGAGATCTTGATTCGACGTGACTGGGCGAGCAGTGACGCGATTCACAACGCCTTGGAGACCCAGTGCAACCAAGAGGCTCGACTCCTTTCTTCAGCAGGATCAACCAACAGTCAAATCCTTGATGAACCTGTTTCGCGAAATCGAGTACACGAGCGAGGGGCAAGGATTCTGCGAGCGCTGCTACCCGTTGGAAGAAAGAAGAAGAGAGAGGCCCACAAATGGTAAGTGGATGGGCACATATCACTGAGCAAAAAGGAGGTGGTTTCTATAGTACAAACGGGGTGCATGGTCGGATGGGGAACGAAGGGGCAAACCCGTTGCAAGACGGGGGCGCAAAGCTACGGACCCGCACGCGGGCAGCCGAGCTGCCGAAACCTCCAGGAACATCGTATGGCAAACTTCTATTGCTAAGGAGGTAATAGAAATGCGTAAAGTACTAGCGATATTTGCAGCGTTGTTGCTGGTTGTCGGGCTGGCCGCGGTGGCCGATGTGGAGATCTGGGTTACCGCGGTAACAGAAGGAACGACGTTCATCACTGAAATGCTGGATACACCGAACGGCTACGTCTACGAAGTGTTCTTCAACGATAGATTTGCCGTTTTCGATAAGTACGCCTCCATCGACGGTTCAGGGCTCTACGAGGAGAAGTTCATCTATGGAGAGGGATTTACATCGTTTTACGAGTATTCCGACGGCCCCCTCGGATACATCGATGAGGGGTTCTTCTGCGTTGGCGAGATCTCGATGTACAAGGAACTCACCGTCGATGGCCTGTACCAGGAAGAGGTCAAGGAAATATGGGGAGACGGCTTTACCCACATCTGGACGGATATAGGTTGGTACAACGCCTATCCAGGGACAGTCGAAGAGGTCTTCATCGATGTGGAGCTCTTCACGGACACCACCTGGGACTGGGTCATGCTAAATAGCTTTGCTGACCCTGGCGAAGGCGGTTGGTTCGACTATGGGACGCTCATCTTCGACGAGTCATTCGACTACTTCCAGTACGTAGAGATGGACCTCTGGTAGATCGTAGCGTGAAAAATCGGAGGTAACGAAATGTTTAGTAATAAAGTACTAACGATCTTTGCTGCGGTCCTGCTGGTTGTCGGGTTGTCCGCGATCGCCGATGTGGAGGTTTGGCTTACCTCGGTAACCGAAGGAGATGTCACCATCGCTACGACCCTCGTTACGCCCAACGGCTACGTCAACGAGGATTTCTACAACGGTGGATTTGCCGTCTTCAGTAAGTATGCCGCCATCGACGACGCAGGGCTCTACGAGGTGAAGTACATCGATGCAGTGGGACTGACATGGTTCCATGAGTTCTCTGTCGGCCCCCTTGGATACATCAATGAAGGGTTCGTCTGCTTGGGCGAGGTCTCGATGAACAAGGAGCTCACAATCGACGGGCTGTATCAAGAGGAGATCAAGAACATCTCTGGGGATTGCGTCTTCGCCTACATCTGGACGGATATAGATTGGTACAACGACTATGATCCAGCGGTGGAGGAGGTCTTCATCGATGTGGCGCTCTTCACGGACACTACCTGGGACTGGGTCACGCTAGATAGCTTTGCTTGGCCCGGCCAAGAAGGTGAGTTCACCTACGGCACGCTCATCATCGACGAACCATTCGACTACTACCAGTACGTAGAGATGGAACTCTGGTAGATCGCAGCGTGAAGGTTCATGGTGGCTCAAGACTCTAAGAGCCACCATCTCAACCGTTGGCCACAGGCTGTACAGGGAAGGAGGTGGAGCAAGATGCACAAGAGATTAAAAGTGGCCCTTGTTGTGTGCGCTGTGATCGTGATGATACTCCTATTTACGACCATGGTCAACGGGGGAGGCACGTGCAGCAAGGGCGTCATCATTCGGGGACCGTTTGGGTGCCTCATGTACTGTTTCCCAAAGGGTCAGGAGCTCATCGTCCTCAATTTCGGTGGGGATGAGGCGTCGTTCAGTATCTTCACGGATACATCAACGTATAAAGATGACTTGGATGTCACGAGCTACGGTGGATTCGCTGGCTACCAGATTTCCGGGGTGGCCAGCATGGATCGCCGGATCGATTTCTTCGACTCAGGGAAACTGACAGCGATCACAGATCTCGGTGAGACACTGGCGAGCATCGAGTTTAGTGGCTCCGGTTTTATATCGGAGAGCTTTAACACTGATGCCGCGTATGACGAGGACTTTGCGTATATCTGGGTCGATCTCGAATATGCAGGTGTGATGTGGATTCAGGTCGTTGACGGGATTCCCGTGCCCGTTCCGGCGCCACCGGTGCGCAGGCCCCGGCTGCACGTAAGCTCCGTTGCAGTCCCGGCTGGCGCAGGGGGAGCCGATGGGAGCTTTCCCGTTCTAGTGACCGTGATCAACACAGGGTCCGCACCGCTGAATGGTGAGGCAACGGCAACAGCGGGGCTCTCCTACGGAGATGATTGGGTGCCAGAGTCAGTGACGGAGTTCTGCAAAACCAGCCTTGGAAACGGGACGATCGAACCGGGAGAGAGCTATACATTTACAATCGATCTCCCGGCTATTCCTGTAGAGGTGCTTGATACATTCCGAAAACGAAAAGCCTTTTACACAAGCTATACCGACCCTGATCCAGACCAAGACTACATCGGAATAACCGTAAGCATAGGCGGGCTTGATACCTTCGCGTTCGTACCTATGCCAGGAGTTGGGCCGACCCTTTCGGGGCGGAAGGCAAAGGCAAATTAGAAAGTAAGTCAAGTTTTGTGGAGAGGCATTGCGGGCCACCCTTTTCAGACCCAGCCTAGTGTTGTATCCGTCAATGCCTCCCATATTTGGTGAAAATAGATTGGGACTCATCCTCCGCCGACTGGCGGGAGGATCGTTAGGTGATCGCCATCTCGAAGGATTGTGTGAAAGTCCTGCTTGAACGAAAAGGAGATCTCCAGGAGAATCTTCATCGTCCTGCGATTAGCCTGCGCGAGATCTCGTTGTGTAGTGGGATGAGTCTGTAGAGCGACTCATCGACCAGGCAGCCGTCGCGCACGCGTACCTCCCCGTTCACCATCGCCAAATCCACCCGATCGGCTCCGCAATGGACGAGTGCAGCGAGTGGATCGGCGTGCGCGCCGGCAAATTCGATTCCCGTGATGTCAAAGGCGATTAAGTCGGCCGCCTTTCCCACCTCGATCGAGCCGATCTCCTTTTCTCGATGGAGAACCCTTGCCCCGCCCATCGTTGCCAGGTAGAGTGCCTCGCGCGCGGTGAGGGCGTCGGCTCCGTAGCGAACTCGTTGCAAGAGCATCGCCTGCCGCACCTCGCGGATCATGTTCGAGGTATCGTTGCTCGCCGAACCATCGACGCCCAAGCTGACCGTCACTCCTGTCTTCTTCAACGGGACGACAGGGGCGATCCCCGAACCGAGGGTCATGTTCGAACTCGGGCAGTGAGACATCCCCACCTTGGCCCTCGATAGCTTGTCGATGTCGCTATCGCTAAGGTGAACGAGGTGGGCGAACCATACATCGTCGCGCAGCCAGCCGAGTTCCTCCATGTAGTCGACCGGACGGGCTCCAAACTTCTCCAGGCAGAACTCATCCTCATCGGCCGTCGCGGCGAGGTGAGTGTGCAATAGCACTCCGTACTCATCCGCGAGCTTCGTCGTCTCGCGCATCAGCTCGGAGGTGACTGAGAACGGTGAGCAGGGGGCAAGGGCTACCCTTAGCATGGCAAAGGGAGAAGGGTCGTGGTAGCATTCAATCACCCGCTGGCAGTCTGCGAGGATCTCCTCCTCCGTCTGCACCACGCTGTCCGGCGGGAGTCCACCGTCCTTCTTCGAGAGCGACATCGATCCGCGGGTAGGATGGAAGCGGATCCCGCTTAAGAGCCCTCCTTCCACTTCGGCATCGAAGATCCGAGGAAGGCCTCGTGGAAAGAGGTAGAAGTGATCGGAAGTCGTCGTCGCTCCAGAGAGGAGGAGCTCGCTGCAACCAATCGCCGCACTAGTACGCACGGCTTCCTCGTCGATCCCCTTCCAGCGCTCGTACAGGAAGACGAGCCAGTCGAAGAGCTTCTTGTCCGCTGCGCCAGGAACGTTGCGGAAGAGGGTC
>JAUWNS010000198.1 GCA_030612485.1 Candidatus Bipolaricaulota bacterium | reverse complement strand
CCCTTCAAGATTAACTGGTAGGCACGAACAGGGGAGACCCCATAGATCTGAAAGAAGATCCCCATCACCACGAATGCCACCAGGATGGCAATGAGCGAGACAGCGAAGACTAAGCGCCCGGATGCGACCGGTCTTCTCTCGACGTTAAGCCACGCGGGTTTCTTCACCGACCGCTCCTTTGTGTCGTGTTCCGGCCATCATCAAGCCAATCTGCTCGACATCGGCACCGTCTGCATCGATGATCCCCATTACCTCGCCCTTGAATAGAACCAGAATACGATCCGAGATCGTCATGATCTCTTCCAGGTCCTCGGATATCAATAGGACCGCCGCACCGCGCTCCCTCTGCTTGAGGAGGACCTGCCGCACCTGTTCGGTCGCGCCGACATCGAGGCCATAGGTGGGATGCGCCGCGATGATCAATCGCGGATCGCCGGAGAGTTCGCGCGCCAGCACCACCCGTTGGATATTCCCTCCGGAGAGGAGTTTAGTCGCCGTCTCATCACTCGGAGCAGCGATCTGATAGTCCCCCATCGCACGGCGGGCGTTTACGTCGGATTCCTTCCGGTTGAGGAAACAGAAACGAGAGAAAGGTGGATGCCGATAGCTCTTCAGTATCAGGTTCTCGCGGATGCTCAGGGCAGGGACGATCCCCATCCTGATCCGCTCTGCCGGAACGTGAGCGATCCCAAGGTCGGCGATCTCCCGTGCGGAACGGTTAGTGATCGCCTTCCCGGAGAGAATAACCCTTCCCTTCGTTGCTCGGCGCAACCCGGTGAGGATTTCCGCAAGCTCGGTCTGCCCATTTCCCGACACCCCAGCCACACCGAGAATCTCGCCTCCGTAGAGGTCTAACGACATCCCGCGTAGGGCCGGAAGCCCGCGATCGTTCAGCGCGTGCACAGAATCGACCTGCAAGAGCCTCTCTCCGCGCTTTACCATGCTCTTCTCCAGGCGAAAGACGACCTCACGGCCGACCATCGACTTCGCCAGCGATGGTTTATCCGTCTGCGAAGTGGGGAGGGTTGCAACGACTTTCCCCTGCCGCAGCACCGTCACCTGGTCACTGATCTCCATTACCTCGTCGAGCTTGTGAGTGATAAAGATGATCGTCAACCCGTCGTCGACGAGCGTACGCAGGGTAGCAAACAACTGGTCGACCTCCTGCGGGGTAAGGACACTCGTCGGTTCGTCCATGATCAGGATAGAGGCATCACGGTAGAGCGCCTTGATGATCTCCACCCTCTGCTGCTGGCCGACCGTGAGCTGCCAAACCTTCGCTTGGGGGTCGATCGGGAGGCCATACTCCTTGGAGATCTCACCGATCTTCTTGCGCGTCTTTCGCAAGTTCAGGAACGGACCGGTCCCCTCATCCAACCCGAGAACGACGTTCTCCTCCACAGAGAGGGTAGGAACCAGGCGGAAGTGTTGGTGGACCATCCCGATATGATGGGTGAGAGCGGCCCGCGGTGAGGAGATCTGAATTGGCTTACCGCCTAAGAGGATCTCTCCTTCGTCAGGTTGGTAAAGCCCATAGAGGATACGCATCAATGTGGTTTTGCCCGCGCCGTTCTCCCCAAGGAGGCAATGAATAGCGCCGCGGTGAACCTTAAGATCGATGCCGTCGTTGGCGACCACACCGGGAAAGCGCTTGACAATTCCGCGCAGCTCTATGGCATACTCTACCGGAGTATCCAGGATCGCTCCTTATCGTGCCTTCGCAGCCTCTACTCTGATTCCGCTCCCCTATCGTCGTTTATGATTATCGCCTCATCATAATGAGAAAGTGCAAGAACGTCAAGTGAAAACGCAAAAAAAAACCAAGACCCAGGAAGAGTGACTCGCTTCCTTAAGGGATCAACGGCTGGCCGAAGAATTGAGAGGTCGGAAGATTGAATGATCGGCCGCCGGCCCTGAAGGGCCTCTGGCCCGGAGGGGAGATTGGGAGATTCAATCACTAAATCTGATTATGCGTCTTGGTCCTTGCGAGGAAGTACGCCTGATTCGGCGAACGTCCCTCTATAACGAAGGCAGAGCGCAATACTGATGCCGAGAAGCATGAGCGAGGAGCCCGCCGCCAACATGGGAGCATTCCCAGAATCAATCCCGCGATTGAGGAGAGCAAGCCCGAGGATCATCATGACCACACTCCCCCTGTACCCCCATTCTCGCATCGGTCGAGCACCTCCCCTCGATCACCTTTTTACAAGGAACCCCCTGAGTATGAAATGTCCTGCGGCATTGCCAGCAGAGCCATGCGTCTCCCCAGGAAGTGACCGAGGCTCGACTTTGCTCAGCCTATCCCTCGCGCTATAATTATTTTATGGCTACCCTGGATGACATCGCGAAAAACCTTGGTCTATCGAAACACGCCGTGCGCCTGCGAATCGACGCTCTCAACGGGATCCTCGACTCCCATATCAGCCGTGGCGCAAAGAACAAACTGATCCTGACCGACGAGGCCCTCGTCGTCCTCCGCCGGTTGGAGGAACTCCACCACACAGAGAAACTCCCCATCCGACAAGCTGCCGCGCGCGTGCGGGGAGAGTTGGAGGAGAAGAGCGATACGAAGAAAGACCGATCAGAATCGGACCTCTCCCTGGCGATCAAGGCAGAATACCTGCAAAAGGTGGTGGACGTCCTAATCCTGGATCGGGACTACTGGCGCGAGGTCGCCCTCACGGTCCAAGCAGCCCTCCCCCCCGACCGTATGTGGATCGCGAAACTCTTCCCGGCCTCATCGGACGATCGCCGGCTGAATTGATGGCTCTTGCTGTTTGGCGTGGGTAACAAGCTCCTGACTGCAAATGATAGAATGCTGTTCTCTCGCCCGTTCGTTGCACTCTCTCAAGACGCCAAGATCGCTAAGAGATGCTTTTGATCCTTGTTCTTTTCGCCTCTTCCTGCTGTCCTCTGCGTCTTTGCGAGAAAATGCTCTTGCTCTTTCTCATTACTCTTCACTCATTACGTATCACTGCTTCGCGAGAGGTACTCTGTTACGTACCGTATCTTCAGCCACCCACTCGAAACGACAAGGAACCAAATTGATACGAACGAGAGAGGGGTGTTTATCTTCGATACTGGTGATACCTGTAATTCTTACGTAGTTGTGCGCTGCTTCTCCTCGTACATCTTCTGATCCGCCTCGGCCAATACCTGGTCAACGGATCGATCCCCGTTCGTCTCCGGGAGCAGGATGAGGAACTCGTCCCCTCCGTAACGAACGACAATATCGGCCTCGCGTACCTCCTGCAAGAGGAGGCTTGCCACCTGTTGCAGGATGCTGTCTCCCATTTGGTGGCCGAAGCGGTCGTTGATCTCCTTGAAGCGGTTGATATCGATCATCAGGAAGGCGATCGGATGTTTGTACCGCTTGGAGCGGTTGATCTCCTGCTCGACGACCTGATTGAAGTAGCGGCGGTTGTAGATGCCGGTCAATGGGTCGCGCATCGCTTGCTCCCTTAGCTTGGCTTGCAAGCGAATCCTCTTTACCGCCTCGATGGTGTGGCCGAGCAATAGTTCGAGCAGGCGTGCGTCCTCTTCGGTAAAGGCATTCACGTGCGTTGAAACAACCTGAAAGACTCCGATATCGCCGATCGGCGCGCTGATCCCAGAGCGAAACTCCTCCCGAGTCGGCACAGCTTCCGGCACCTCGTCCATACTCCCGAAGATGGTCGTCTTCCTCGTGCGGTATGTCTTCGCCGCCAGCCCCCCATTAGCAAGGGAACTCTCTCGGCTCGCGTCCGGTGGTAATTCGGTCGAAGTCGCCTTAACCACCAGTTTGTCCCCCTCGACAATGTCCAGGGAGGCGAGCGTAAAATCGAGGATCTTCTCCGCTGCCTCGACGGTCGCTCGATAAGCCTCGTCCTCATCCTCGCAGCCTTCCAGGTATTGTGCCACCTCATGTAGCCTTACGATCTTCTGCGACGCTTTCTTGAGCCTCTCTTCCGCTTCCTTGCGGGCGGTGATGTCGCGCACCACCGATAGGAGGTGAGGCTCTCCTTGATAGGTGAACCCGGCCCCGTGCATCTCGATATCAAAGGGGGTCCCGTCCTTGCGCAGGTTGACCGAATCGACCTCGAACCGGCCACTATCTTCGACCCGTTTCCTGAAGTTCTTGAAGCCGTGGAAGTAGTCGGGACGGACGAGCTTCTCCGCGGAGAGGCCGATCAGCTCCCCTTCCCCGTAGTCG
>JAUWNS010000090.1 GCA_030612485.1 Candidatus Bipolaricaulota bacterium | reverse complement strand
AATCGCAGAGATCGCCAAGGAGAACGGCGCACTGACGATCGGTGTCGTTACTACGCCGTTCTCCTTTGAGGGAACAACCCGCAAGGAGCGCGCAGAGAAGGGCCTAGCCCAATTGCACGAGGCGGCAGATGTGGTGATCTGTATCTCCAACGATCGCCTGTTGGAGACGGCTCCCAAAGGGTTGACGGTAACCAAGTCATTCGAACTGGCGGATGGTATCCTCCATCAGGGAGTGAGGGGGATCTCCGACCTGATCACCGTGCGGGGTTTGGTGAACCTGGATTTCGCCGACATCCGCAACGTCCTCGCCGACGCGGGAGAGGCAATGATGGGGCTGGGGGTGGCTCAGGGGGAGCAGCGCGCCGTGACCGCCGCCAAGATCGCAACGACCAACCCTCTCCTCGAAGGGGAATCGATCCGCGGTGCGCGAAAGATGATCATGAACATCACCGGCGGGATTGACTTGACACTCGGCGAGGTGACTGCAGCAGCCGATCTAATTCGCCGGGTGGCTGCGACCGAGTGTGACCTCGTCTTCGGGGCGGTCGTGCACGAGAATTTTGAAGAGGGGATCAAGATCACGGTGATCGCCGCCGACTTCCAGGGATCGGTCGATGAGGAACTGGAGCGGAAGAACCGTCCTCAGCATCGAAAGCGGATCACTATGGACAAGGATCTCGATATCCCCGCCTTTCTGCGAAGGGAGAGAGAAGCGCCAAACGTGGAAGAGAAGAGCGATTAATATAACTTCTTTCCCGTAGGATAAAGTAGATAGCGACACGTATAAGCAGTTCGTCCAGTCTTGAAGGGGAAATTCTGATTAATAACGAGCAAAAAAACGCAAGCCGTGGGCGCAAGAAACAGGATCGCGGGGCCTCCTCCTTGTATAAAGAGCCGGCCGCGACTGAGTCCCACTGGAAGACCGTCGACGGGACGAGCGACTGGGCATGGAAGATTGATACGGAAGCGAGGTACACCTTTTCCAGTCTCGCAGTGCAAGAGATCCTCGGTTACTCCCCCGCGGAGATCATTGGACGTCACTTCTATGACTTCTTCCTGGAAGAGGAGCGTGAGGCCCTTAAGACCGAATCGCTGAGGGTCATCCAGAAGAGAGAGTCATTCATCGCATTGCGCAACCGTAACGTACACAAGGACGGGCACGTCGTGATACTGGAAATGACGGGTTTCCCCATCCTCGGAAGCGAGGGCGAGTTCCTCGGCTACCAAGGCGTGGATCGAGACGTCACCACACAGGTGAAGGCTGCGGAAGCGCTGCGGGAGAGCGAGGAAAGGTTCCGCACCCTCGTTGAGGCGATGCCCGACCTGATCTTCGTGATAGACGAAGACGGTCGGTTCCTTGAGGCGCACGGAGCGAGGCCAGGCCTCTTCTACCTTCCTCCCGAGGAGTTTCTCGGTAAGAGGATCGCGGAGGTGATGCCGTCGGAGTTCGCCTCCCAGGCGATACCGATAATAGAGAAGGTCGTTCGCGAAGGGGTTATCCAAACCTTCGAGTACAGCCTCGATCTCCCTGGTGGGCGGCACTGGTTCTCCTCCCGAATCAGCCCGCTCCCTCCTTGCACCGGCATCGGTCGCGTCATTTCCGTTGCCTCGGATATCACCGAGCGTGTCACATCGGAAGAGAGGTTGCGAGTGGCAAACGAAGAACTAGAACGCGTGATGAACACGATGGGGGAAGGGCTCGTTGTGATGGATTCCGAGCATCGAATGACACGGCTCAACAAGAAAGCCTGTGAGCTCTTTCAGTATCCGCGCGAAGAGATCCTTGGCAAGGCCTACACATTCTGGGTCCACCCCGATTTCGCCGATACCCTAAGAGAGGAACTGGAAAAGAGAGAAAGAGGAGGGAAGTCCACCTACGAGGCGCTCTACCTCAAAAAGGATGGATCGGAGTTCTGGGCACGGGTAACCGCGGTCCCTATCGCGGATGAAGAGGGAAACTATCAGGGCTCAATCGGGTGCTTGCGCGACATCACCGAGGAGAAAAAACTGGCCGATGAGCTGCACCAACTTCATGAGTTCAACGAAAAGCTCATCCAGGTGGCGGGCGCCTGGATCAATGTGACGGACCCAGAAGGGAAGATCACCCTGTGGAACGATGAAGCGGAGCAGATCAGCGGCTACTCTCGACATGAGGTTCTTGGAAACAGCAGGATTTGGAAGTGGCTCTACCCGAACCAGGAATATCGGGAGAGCATCTGTCATGGGCAACAGCAGATGCCGACCTACACTGGAAACTCGCGGCGGATCGATACGACCATCCGCACCAAGGAGGGGAAGGAGAAGGTGATCGCCTGGTACGGGACGCCGCTCCTCGACGAGAACGGACAGGGAACCGGATGGATGGCTATCGGACACGATGTGACGCAACGCCGAAAAGACGAGGAGCAGTTACAGGTGTGCGCTAACACCCTGAACGAGATGGGCAAGGAGAAGAATCGGTTTATGGCGACCGCCACGCACGAACTCCGTACACCGCTCACCATTATCCACGGATTTGCTGACCTGTTGGTGAAGAGAGGCGACCTGACCGCAGAGCAGAGGACGAAGATAGAGGGGATCAAGAACCAGACCAAACGCCTCGATACGCTCATTGAGAGCCTTCTCGATATCTCCCGCATCGAAGCGGGGAAGAGCGCTTTAGTGTTGCAACAGATCGATCTCGCCGCGGTTCTCAACAAAGTCATTACCGAGTTGACACCGAGACTGAAATGTAAGGGCCAGAAGCTGAACTACTCTCAGCATCCCGCCCAGGCCTACGCCGATGAGATGGCCATGAAACAGGTTCTGATGAACCTCCTTAACAACGCAATATCCTACACCCCAGCCGGAGGGAAGATCACCGTCCGCACCAAGGCAATAGAGGGGAGAATGCAAGTGGAAATCTGCGACACCGGAATCGGAATCACTCCCGAAGAACAGCGGAGCATATTCGCCGAGTTCTATCGCGCTCCACAAGCAAAACAGATCAAACCGAATGGGAACGGCCTGGGGCTCTCCATCGTCAAGCGGTTGTTGGAAGAGATGCACGGCTCGATCGGGGTAAGGAGCGCAGGGAAAGGCCAGGGGAGCAGCTTCTCGGTCACCCTTCCCTCTGACCGTGCCCATGCAGGTGGCCCTGTCCCACCATTTGCTGGAGAGACACCCGATTGAGTATTACTATTTGATGCGTTGCTAGAAGCCTCTATCGGGAGTGTAACATGCGAATCTTAATCTGTGAAGACGAACCCGATATCCAGGTAATCTTGGGTGATTTTCTCACCGCTGAGGGATACGAGATTTGTATCGCCTCGAACGCGGCAGAAGGGCTACGTCTGTTCGTTGAGGAAGAACCCGACCTAGTTCTGCTTGATCTGATGCTCCCCGACAGGGACGGTTGGGAGGTCCTCCAGGAGATTCGGCGGTTAAGCGATCGACCGGTCATCATGTTGACCGCGCTCGGCCGCGTTAATGATAAGGTGAAGGCGCTCTCTTCCCTCAAGGCCGACGACTATATAACAAAACCGTTTGAACTCGATGAGATAAAGGCTCGCATCGAGGCGGTCCTGCGCCGGTACAGGCCTCAGCGCAGGGATTATAGTATTTTCATCGATGATACCAGAAAGACGGTCTGGGTACGGGAGAGAGAGATCTCCCTATCACCCAAAGAGTACAGCCTGCTAAAGCTTCTCGCCTCGAAACCAGGGCAGGTCTTTTCAAGCGAGGAGATCCTTACCCATGTCTGGCCGCAAAAGAATAGTTACGCAAGTACACAAGATGTGCAGAAGTACATCTATCTCCTGCGCAAGAAGATCGAAACCGAACCCGCGCATCCGAAGATTCTACTAACGGTGCGCGGGTTCGGTTATCAGATCGTCGTCTAAGAGCCAATGGCTTGCTTCACATCACTCGGTAATGGTTACTGTCCTTACAACCAAGTCGCGGGCACCGTCATCATCGATCACACTCAGGCACACCGTGTATGTCCCGGGCGTAGTGTAAATATGGATAGGTGCATGAATGTCCCCCTCACCACACCCACTCCCCGGGCAGAAGGTCCCGTCACCGAAGTCCCAGGCCACATGGACGATTTGTCCGGTCGGACTCGTATCCTGAGAAAGATCGGTGAAGCACACGGCCTCTCCAAGTTGAGGGGAGGGCGAGGAGACGCTGAACGCCGCAACCGGCGGGGAATTCATCACGATAATCTGGAGGGTGTAAGACTCAGACTCTTTCCCATCATCGTCGCGCACGCCCAGGGTGACAGTGTATGCCCCATCATCCGGGAAACGGTGCAAGGGAGAGTAATCGCTCGATGTAGTTCCATCCCCAAAGTTCCAGCGCCAACCAACAACTTGGCCGTCTATGTCATTCCCAACAGCTGTGAACGTGACATCTTCGGCTTCGGTCGGAGACGTAGGGGACCAACTGAAGCTACAGGTTGGAGCACGATTCATAACTTCGATAGTGAGAGGGTGGGAGAGAGCAGTCCCTCCGTCATCGTCGGTCACCCGCAACCGAACCTTGTACGTGCCGTTGTCGGTGTACGTGTAGGCAAACGTCGGAGCCGTCGAAGATTCCTCGTACGTTCCATCCGCCCCTAGATCCCATGCATAGAGGACGATCTGCCCGTTAGGGCTTTGATCCTTGGATGTAGATCCGTTGAAGATCACTGACTCATGGGTAGGCACTTCCACCCGATCCTTTTCCCCGTTGACGTCAAGATGAGCCACAGGAGAAAGGTTCTGCGCCGTGATCACAGCATGCACTGTTCCGTGTGCACCGTTCCCATCAGTAACCGTGAGGATAATGGTGTATGTTCCAGCATCCGGGTAGGAATGCGTGGGTGAGGGAAGATCGGAGGAGTTGCCATCTCCGAAGTCCCAGTGCCACGCAGTGATCTCTCCCTCCCGATCGTGCGAGCAATCGGTAAAGGCGACCTCTTCCAGCTCAGCAGGGTAGAAATTGGAGACTTGGAACGCAGCGACAGGATCACAATTGATCGTGACCGTCCCAGAGAAGAGAAGCGAGACCATATTTGAATCATCGCGCACGCGGAGCGTAACCGCATGTTCTCCCTCTGCAGTAAACTGGTGCACAGTGACAGGCTGATCAATGGAGAGATCAACCGTCCCATCGCTGTCAAAATCCCAATCGTAATGAATGATCATACCGTCGAGGTCGAACGATCCCGCAGCATCGAAGGATACATCCTCCCCTTTATTCGGGAGGGCCGGGGAAGAGGTGAACCGAGCAACCGGCTTCCGTGAAACAACGGAGACCGTCTGGGTATGACAGGCCATTTCCCCCAGATCGTTGATTACGCATAGAGTCACGAGATAGCTTTCCCCATGGGTGTAGGTATGGGTAACGTTTCGCCCTTTACCCGTTTGCTCATCGCCAAATGCCCAATCCCAATCAACTATCGTCCCATCAGGATCGTGGGATTCATCTAGGAACAGAAGCTCGTCCTGACTCTGCAGGATTCGACTTTGCGAAGCCGACTTCACACTGAAATCCACACTGATGAGCTTGCTCAGCACGCGGACCTGCGTGCTCTGTTTGTTCATGCCTCCTCTATCGTCTTTCACTGCCAAGGAAACCGTATAGATCCCGGATTCGGCATAAGTATGATTCGTTGTCCGCCCCTCGCCGCTCATCCCATCGCCGAAATCCCAGATATAAGAGATGATAGTTCCACTACGGTCGAACGAGCCGCTTGCATCGAACGATACCACCTGTTCGGGGTGAATAAATAGCGGATCGGGATCGATGGAGAACGTGATGCGAGGAAGGATATTGAAGACCGAGTTCTCGGCTCGCGGCGTTCCGTTCGGTGTACCGCTCGGTGTACCGCCGGAGCCCTCCTCGTCCTGCAACGGTATGGAACTCGCCCAGTTAGCCGGATCATCTGGAACGGTCGGGTCGATTCGCTCCATCGTGCACGGAGAATCGCCATTCGTCCCAGCCAACCAAGGTCCTCCTCCTCTGTTCGCCGTATCGACGATCCTCCCTTCAGGGTCGATGAGATTCAGTGCTTCGCCGCCATCGTTCAGCGCGCCGGTATAAATCTGGTCAGCCTTGATACCCGGGACTGTATTGTCATCGCCCCGTTCTAGAAGGTAGTAACCGCCTACCAGATCGGACCCCGTTTGCAGAGAATCGATCGTCCCCACAAGGAAGATCTCCGGGCTCCCGTCCGCAGAGACAAGAGACCATCCCTCAAGGTCGATCGTTTCTCCACTCATGTTACAGAGTTCGATCCACTCCCCAGTGCGATCTCCACACGATCCGCCCCACGCTACCTCGTTGATAACGAGCCCCTGCTCTCCTGCAGATGCAGTGAACGCGATCAGAACAATCACAAGACCCCATACGACCTTCTTCGCTATTGCATACATGTCTCCCTCCCATGACACAATCTATCCCATCGAGCAGCAAAGCTATCATAACACAGCAAGGAGACCGTAGCCAAGAGCACTCTTTCCCCTAAAGAACGGACAAAGGAGCGGGTTAACGAAGCTCATCCTGTGTAATCGACCCATCCTCCAGAATCACAAGCCGGCTCACGCGACCGGTTTCCTTCCTCCTCTAGTATAGACGCTGGAAAGAGAAGTTTTGTTCCCGAGCTATCGGGGAAATTTGCGAGTACGAACCTCCACGGTGTTCACCATAGCCGGTTCGGGAGGGATGATAACCAGAATTCCTGGGAGCTAGCCCACGCTATCTTGTGTAATTGCCAGCGCGTGGGTTGTGTCTGTGTAAGGCCCACCCTAGATCGCGTACTGCCTGGTTCTTCTTAGTGTAAGCATCACCACACCGAACAGAATCAGATCCAGCCCAACGAGGATGAAAACATTGGTTGCGATGTCGGGCCAGCTACCACCCCGCTGACTTATCTCGACGATTGGTTGGATAAGGTAGTAGGTAGGAAAAACCTTACCAATCCACTGCGGTATCTGAGGAAACATGTAGACAATAACCGGTGCATAGAGCAGTATTCCGATTCCCTTGATGGTAGCGAATAGTGTATTGATATCCTTAATCAGTAACCCGAGCACCAGGCCGAATAACGCTGCCAGCACGGCGCCCAGACCGAGCACTATCATCAGTAACCCGGTCTGTACTCCAAAGGCCTGGTTCATGAGCAAGATGACGATACTCATTACCAGTGCCAGGATTACGCCCATCAGTCCCTTTGCGGCGAGAATATCTCCCAGTGTGGCCGGTGTGATTGCCAGTGCTGTAAGTGTACGTTTCTGTTTTTCGTCCACCATAAGACTTGCCGGTACCATGATGCCTCCCATGGCCACGGCGACGAGGAGCACAAATGGGAGCAGGCGGTCGCTCCAGGGCACGCTCTGAGCATCACCCAGTGTGGTTGTTTCAATTTGGACCGGCACCTCCTGACCAGCCAGTTGGCGCACGGCGCTGTTAATGCTTGCCAGCAGGATGCCGCGGTTCTTGGCCAGACTCTCACCCCATACGTACGCAGGCAGTACTATGGCGTTTCCACTTAATGCGTCCTCGTCAAAATTCTCAGGTAAAGACATCCCCATGTCCACGGCGCCGGCCTCGACTGCCCTCATGAGGTCGTCAGCCGAGGCGTAGGTGCGGGTCTGCACCGAATCTGATGCCGATACTAGGTCCACCAGCCGGGAATTACCCTGGTCGTTGATGCCCAGCTTCGCCGTTTGTGAGAAGAAGGTGCCAAATACCAGGTTCAGGACGAGGGAGATTAGTATCGGGGCGACGATTGCCAGGATGAAAATAAAACCTTTGGAGCCGTACTTGAAGTCTTTCCCCAGCAGGATAGCTACTCTTCGAACGCTCATCTCAGTTTCCTCCCCAGCACCATGATTCCGAGCCACACGAAAACGATATCAAAACCGAGTAGTATCAACAGGTTATTCCAGAGGTCACTCCACCCGGCATTGAAGTTTGCAGCCTGGTAGACAGCATCAACGAGGTAATACGATGGGACTGCCCTGACCCAGCCCGAGACCGTTCCGGGGGCCAGCACACCGAATGCGGGCCCGCCCAGGATGATAAGCGCCGGCATGCCCCAGGCCATGACCGTCGTCATTTCCTTACTGCCGGATGCCACTAGGAAACCGATGCCAGTTACCATGATTGCGCCAAGCAACAATGCTACGACGATGATGAGTGGCTGCTGGTTCAGTCCACCGGTAACTGCCATGAACAGCAGTGCCTGGACAAACGCCAGACTAACGCCCATTATCAGCTTGGCTGCAAATAGACCCCGTATCGTCATCGGTGTAATCAGCAGCGCCTGGACGGTACGGCCGACGACCTCGCTGCTTATCAGGCTGGCCAGACCGAGCATTTCCATCATCAGTATAATGACGGCCAACATCGGTAACAGGCGGTCCCTCATGGGAATCTGAATACCGACCATGTCACGTCCGAGCACCTCCGGCGAGACATGAACGCTCAACATCTGCCCGGTCTGGAGGTAGGCCATCTCCTCAAGCAGGACCGTAATCGAGTCCTGCAGTTCCGCTGGCGTGTCCGTACCGAAATAGACGTCAAGTCGTCCTTTCTCTCCCGACATCAGTTTGTCCATAAAGTCGGGCGGGACGACCACGCCGGCGGGGTATGCGCCGCCGGTAACCGCCTCCTTGAGCTGCTCTTCGCTTTCCATGAGCACAAGCTCCAGTCCCTGGCTTCCCGCCTGCTCCAATATCGGAGGTAGTACCGGGGCATAGACGGCCATCTCCAGTGTTTCGTCAACCGTCTGTGGCATCACGAAATAGATGGCAATATAGGCCACCAGTGCCAGAACGGTAATCAGGGCAAAGAAGCGGTTTCTGAAATAGAGTTTGAAGTCCTTGGCAACGAGCGCCCTGACAATCTGCCAGTTCATTCGTAAAGCCCCCGGCCGGTAATACCGATGAAGATATCCTCCAGAGTCGCTTCCTCACTGTGCACAGTGACTACCTTTTCCTGAGAAAAGAGCTGCTGAATGGCGTTTGGCGTCTCCGGGGTGTCTAGAATGATCTCGCGATCCTCGAGCTCACCACTGTCGGTCGAAACTTTGGCCTTTAGCGCTCGTCTGCCATATTGCTGTTTCAGGTTAAGCGGAGTATCCAGAGCGACTATCCTTCCCTGG
>JAUWNS010000058.1 GCA_030612485.1 Candidatus Bipolaricaulota bacterium | reverse complement strand
ACCCCACAGGATGACGATGCTGACAAAGGTGTACAGAAGGAAGATCCACCACATGGTGCGCAGTGTAGAGACGATGCTCGGGTGGATCTTCTCTCCCCGCGCCTCGGCGTAGTACAGGCTGTAGTTCCCTGCCCCCGGCTGCGGGCCAGCGAGGATGGTGAGCATGAGAACGATCACCCCCATCCCCCCGATCCACTCGATGAAGCTACGCCACCACTGGAGGGTCTTCGGTAAGAGGTCCGCACGGGCGGCCATGGTCAGTCCGGTCCCGGTATAGCCGGAGACCGACTCGAAGAAGGCGCTCAACGGATCCTTGAAGTAGAGGAGGGTCGGTGAGTCGAACCCATACCTCTGCGCGAAGAACGCGGTCAGGACGAACGGGAGCGATCCCAGCGTGGCAACGAGGAGCCAACCGAAGGCAGCAATGATCATCCCGTGTTTCAGCTTGGTCTCTCCGGCATCGCGAAACGGAAAGTAGAGGCCGGCTCCTAGGGCGAACGAGGCAAGAGCGGTGATAATAAGCGGGAGGAGCGCATAAGGTTCGTGAAAGATGACCGGTACGACCAGGGAGAGGAGGGCCATCGCCCCGACTATGGGGACGAGGAGGCCGAGGTCACGCAGGATGATTCGTAGGTCCGAGCTTGGGCGAAGGGTCTCTGCGATCATCCGGTGAGTTTCTCTATTAGGTCATCGCTCACTCGTTCGAGCGAGAAGAACGTGAGCACCTCATTTGCCGTGATGACCGTCTCCGGTGTGGGGATTTCCTTCTTCCCGTCATGTTCGATCGCGATCACCAGGAGTCCGGTGGGAATAGTACCGCGACTGGCGCTATCCGCGAGTGATCGCCCAACGAGCGGCGACCCCTCGTTCACCACAAGGCGGAAGATCTGGTCCCCCTGTGAGAGGATAGTGAAGTCCTTGACCTTGAGGCGGCGTACCGCGGTGTAGAGGTGGTTAGCAACGACGTCCTCCGGGTTCTCCAACACATTTATCCCAAGCCGGCGGAAGAACTCCGAGTGTTCCCGGTCGTTCACCACGGAGACGATGGAGGGGATCTTCAATATCTCGGCGATGGAGACGACCATCAGGTTGACCGCGTCGTCGCTGGTCGTGGCGATGAGGGCATCGGCTCGCTCTGAACCGGCCTCGCGCACGGTCTCCACCAGGGTGCCGTTCCCGTTTAGGACTGTGATATCGTACTTATTGCTGATCTCCTTTGCTCGTGCTTCATTTGCCTCGATCACCACCACGTTGTTCTTCTCCTTGGTGGCGATATCGATCAGGCTCGACCCGATGCTCCCCGCTCCTACGACTATTATAAACATAGTAGATCCCTCCCAGACAAAAGGCTATAGTAGCACAGATATCATTCGTGGTCAACGAGCACGATTGCCAAAATATCGATAGCAACGGCACTAATTCCCCATTGAACCGCCTCCCTCTCTCGTCTAGAATTTGGTCTTCATGGTGAAAGAAGCGCAGGGAAATAGGTTGGTACAGTTTCTACTGATTCTTGGGGTAATCCTCTTCTTAGGTGGCTGTCTGCAGCCGGGGACGAACATTCCGCCGACGGCAGGCTTCACAGCGCTCGCGGTGCGCGGCTACAGTTATGCCCCTCTCGAAGTTCTGTTCGACGCGAGCAAGTCGACCGATCCGGACGGACGGATCATCGATTACGAGTGGAATTTCGGCGATGGAACGACCGGATCGGGCGGCATTATCTTGCACACCTACTCCTCTCCGGGGAGCCATCCGATCGAACTCATCGTCCACGATAACCGCGGGGAAAGCGGGAAGGCGAGTGGTACAGTGACCGTGCACGCCGTTCCCGATGGATGGATTCTCTGCCGCTACGAATGGGAATACGAGAGCGCCCCTCAATCCATGGAGGTTCTCCTTCCGCAACACCTCTATCAGGTGTATCACGATCAGCTGCGCCCCCCGCTCATTGGAACCTCTGACTACGATGACTATGTATTGGAGCCGCGGGATGACCCGACCGTCGAAGACGTGGCGCACGCATTGCGTGAGAGAGTCGCCGGAGATGATATTGCCTTTGCGCAGTATGCTCTCTCCTTTGTCCAAGGAGGAATCACCTACGCGCTCGACCGACCCGGGTTTGAGTATCCTCTCTACCCGTTGGAGACCCTGGTCGATCGAGTTGGCGATTGCGAGGATACGACGATCCTCTACGTAAGTCTTCTGCGGGCACTGCAGATTTCCGTGTCGATGGCCTTTGTCGATAGCGATGGCGACGACCTTCCCGATCATGTACTAGCGCTCGTTCCGATCCCTTCTGTGACCAGCGTTGGTGGGGACTGTCCGCCGGGGACGATCTCTGGAATCTACGAGATTTCGGGGGAGCTCTTCGCCATAGCGGAGACAGCAGCCGATCCGCTGTACAGCGGGTATCTTCCCCTGGGGTGCGACCCATGGGGAATCGGACCGGACGCGATCAAGGAGCAGTGGGACTTCTGAGCCTGTCGCGTGAACATTTTCTACTGCTTGCCAAGCTCACCCTAGTTTCAACCATTTTACCGCAGAGAGCGCTGAGGAATTGAATGATTGAGTGATCGGAGGATCGGGAGATTGAAAAGATGGAAGATAACTTAGTAGAAAAAGATGGAAGGGCTACTGATGTAAGGAACCGTTCAATCACTCAATGGCTCAATCACTCAATGGTTCAATCATTCACTCACTCACTCGCTCAATCACAACCCTGCCCTTCTCTGCGTGCTCCGCGTCCTTAGCGGTGAAAGGTTCTGTTCCCTTGCGTTGCCGTGCAGCCTTGAGGGAGATATGATTCCCGGTGTGAAGGAGGGAGCCATCTACGATGAACTGTCTGATCGACCCACGTACACTGTTGCGGTTTGACTTTGGCCCGTTGCATCCGTTCAAAACCTACCGCCTCGGATTGACTTACGAACTGATGGAGGCCTACGGCCTCGTCGAAGAGGAAGCAGTTCGTATCTTGAAGCCGCGAATGGCTACCGATGAAGAGGTGTCACGTTTCCACACGGATGCGTATATCGAGGTCCTGCGCCTTGCCGACAGTGGCATGTGGGTCCCGAATCTGTTCTCACACAGCCTAGGGACCGGGGATAATCCGGTCTTCCCCGGCGTCTATGAGTGGGGAACCCTCGTCGCTGGGTCGTCGATCGACTGTGCGAAGGAGGTCCTCGCCGGCCGAGCCGAGATCGCGTTCAACATTGCCGGCGGGCTGCATCATGCCATGCCCTCCCGCGCCTCGGGCTTTTGCCACATCAACGACGTCGTGCTGGCGATCGTCCCCTTGGTAGAGGCGGGGAAGCGCGTGGCATACGTAGACATTGATGCCCACCACGGCGATGGGGTGCAACACGCCTTCTACAAGACCGATCAGGTTCTTACCCTCTCAGTCCATCAGGATGGGCATACGATCTTCCCGGGGAGTGGATTTGTTGGTGAGATCGGACAGGGGGAAGGGCGTGGCTACGCGCTGAACGTTCCTCTATCCCCAGGAGCACGGGATGACGCGTTCGAACGTGTCTTCGACGAGATTGTCTTCCAAGCCCTCGACTCCTATGCCCCGGATATTTTGGTGACCCAACTTGGTGCCGATGCCTTATTTGGCGACCGGGTTGCAAACTTAAGCATGAGCCTCTCTATGTTTGAGCGATACATTAAGCGCCTGCGCGCATTGCACATACCATGGCTTGCCCTCGGTGGGGGAGGATATGCTGTGGAGAACGTGGCGTGCGCGTGGACCCTTGCCTGGGCACGGATGAACGATCTGACCTTGCCGGATGGGATTCCTTCCGAATGGCAAGAGAAGGCAACCCGTTATGGGATAAGAGTGAGCAGCCTACGAGGGAAGAAGGTGGGCGGTGGTCCCTCTCCTGGCCGCGTGCTGGACGAACTCGACCGCACCCTTTGCTCGCTCAAGGAGACCGTCTTTCCGTTGATTGAGGGATAACAATTAATGAGCGATGAGTAATTTCCTGCCTCCTTCTTGACACCCCTAGCTTGAAAGGATAGAGTGATGACCCTTTGGAAAGAGAGGAATCACCATGAGTGAACGACATCCACAGATTAAGTCCGTGCGCGCCCGTGAGACCATTCAAGTGAGTCTATCCGATGGGCGTGTCTTCGAAGGACAGCGGAACACCCCGCTTTGCGAGTTCTTTCGCGTTGCGTGCAACGATGCGGAGAACCCTCCCGTTGCGGCGATCGTGCAAGGGGAACTGCGTGAGCTCGCCTGGCCGGTAGGGAATGATGTGACGGTGGAGCCTGTCTTTCTTGCCGATTCTGATGGAATGAGGATCTACTGCCGCAGCCTCTCTTTTTTGTTGATCGTGGCGACTCACGAGCTCTTCCCGGGCGTCCCTCTATTCATCGATTATTCCGTCCCTCACGGAGGTTACTTCTGCCATATAGAAGGGCGGCACCCGTTCACCTCGGAGGAGTTGGCGAAGATCAAGGAGAGGATGCGGGCGATGGTTGCCAAGGACCTCCCGATCGAACGGCTCCGCCTCTCCGTTGAAGAGGCTGCGAAGAACTTCCTGGCGCGGAAAGAGACGGGGAAGGTGAATCTACTGAGGAACTTAACCGAGGACCACATTCACCTCTATTCCCTGAATGGATTTCTTGACTACTTCTACGGGTATATGGTTCCATCGACCAGGTACCTAAAAACCTTTACTCTAGAGCCCTTCTCCGATGGGTTCATCCTTCGGTTCCCACGGCGAGAGAACACAACGCGCCTTCTTCCCTCACAACGGTTCACAGCGCTGCGCGAGGTGTTCAGCGAATACGGTAAATGGCTCAATGTGGTGAGAGTTCGCGATGTGAGCTCCCTCAACGAGGCCGTGCGCTCGCGACGGATCGAAGAAGTTATCCTCGTCTCCGAGGCACTGCACGAACGACGAATCGCGGAGATTGCAACTGTTCTTGCCGATCGTCATGACGAGGATCACCGGATCGTCTTCATTGCCGGCCCCTCCTCTTCGGGAAAGACGACCTTCTCCAAGCGCCTTGCGGTGCAGCTTCTCGCAAACGGAATCCACCCCTATCCACTGGCAATGGATGAGTACTTCCTCCCACGGAACCAACTTATGCAAGAGGGAGAGGAGATCGACTTCGATTCCTTTGCTGCGCTCGATCTTCCGTTCTTCGAGGAGCAACTGCGCGACCTCCTGCATGGGAAGGAAGTGAAGCTTCCTCATTACGACTTTAAGAGTGGGAAGCGCGTGGCCGGCCCGACAATCAAGCTAAGGCCGGATCAGATTCTGATCGTGGAGGGAATCCATGGCCTGAACCCACACCTTCTGGAAGGTTTCCCCAGGGAGATGATCTACCGTATCTTCGTCTCTGCGCTGACGCAGCTCAACCTGGATCGCCATAACCGCATCCCGACCACAGATACGCGCCTTATCCGCCGCATCGTGCGCGACGCTGTCTATCGTGGCTACGACGCGGAGGGAACCCTGGCGATGTGGGAGAACGTGCGTTGCGGGGAGAAACAGAACATCTTTCCCTACCAGGAGCAGGCCGATGTGATGTTCAACTCCGCGCTCGTCTATGAGTTGGCTATCTTGAAGCCCCTCGTCGAACCACTTCTTCTGCAGGTCAAACGAACACGATTGAGGATCGAGGCCGAGCGCTTGCTGGCCTTCCTCGGGTGGTTCGAGACGTATCCCATCGGGAACATCCCAGGAAACTCGATTCTGCGCGAGTTTGTCGGCGGTTCGACCTTACAAAACTTCGCACCGGAGATGTAGTGGTCGATCTGTAGCATTGGGATAATTCTTCAGCACCATTTGGCGGATGAGAGCACGGATACTCCAAGCGTCTTTACATTCCTTGCTTTATCGGATAGAATGAAAGCTGAAAAAGGGGTGAAAGAGATGGCTGAGAAGAAGATGCTTGATAAAATCTCGATATATATTCCACAGAAGAAGATGGAAGAACGACCCGTCGAGCGTTTGATTCGGCTCGGTGCCAAGAAAGATCGCTCGATCAACTATCTAGTTGTAGAGGCAATCTTAGAATATCTATCCAGAGAAGAGAAGAAATGACCCTCCTTACATGCTAGGCCGAGTGGATGTCCGGCCTCTTCGCTTTCTATTAGCGGAGAGGCCGGATATTCTTTAATAGGGAGAGTTCCCGCCTTCTTATTGCGACGTCACATCGTGTTGATCGTGCACAAAAGGTGCTCCTCACGCTCCAAGCAATGTACAGAGTCGCTAAGAAAGGCTTTTTGTTCTTATTCTTTTCCACATTTCAACGCTTTCCTTTGCGATCTCTGCGTCTTTGCGAGAGTTATAAGCCTTTTCTCTCGCTCGTTCGTTTCACTCTCTCAAGCCGCAAAACAGAAGCTTGTACCGCCGAGAACGCGGAGCACGCAGAGGTGGAATGAAAACCTTAACGCTTCATCTCAGCGATCTTTGCGCCCTCCGCGGTAAAATGCTTGAAACTAGGGTTTGAACTTAAAGACGAGCAGTAAAAAAGGTTTACGTAACATGCTCCGCACGTAGAGAGAATGCGCCTCTTTCGCTTTTTCGGCAAGGGGAGCTAAACTCTACCCGCGATGAGCAAAGAACACATCTACACCATCTCGGAGTTGAACAAGAAGGCGAGAGGGATCCTTGAACAGGAGATCGGTCCCATCTGGCTCCAAGGGGAGGTTTCGAACTTTACCCGTGCCCCCTCCGGACACCTCTACTTCACGCTGAAAGACTCAAAAGCGGAGATCTCCGCAGTCCGCTTCAAGGGACGCTCTGCCCTCCTTCCCACCCCGATAGTCGAGAACGGGATGGAGATCATCGCCTACGGAAGGCTGACCCTCTACGAACCCCGCGGCCGCTACCAGTTCATCGTTTCCCTTATCCAACTGGCAGGTGTGGGGAGTCTGCAGCTCTCCTTCGAGCAGTTGAAGAAGAAACTGAAGGCGGAAGGATTGTTCGACGAGAGCCATAAGAGGTCTTTCCCTCAGTTTCCCAAACGGATCGGTGTTGTTACCTCCCCAACCGGGGCGGCAATTCGTGATATCCTGTCGGTTCTCGAGCGCCGTTGGCCGTTGGTAGAGGTCTACCTCTTCGGAAGCTCGGTGCAGGGCAAGGCGGCCGCCGAAGAGATAGTCGCGGCAATTGGGCAGGCGAAGGCGTTCAGCAGCACTCATCTTCTTCTAGACCTATTGATCACCGGACGCGGGGGAGGATCTCTCGAAGACCTCGCCGTGTTCAACGATGAGGGGGTAGCACGGGCGATCTTTGCCTGCGAGATCCCTGTAGTCTCGGCGGTCGGGCACGAGATCGACTTTGTTATCTCCGATTTCGTTGCTGACCTACGCGCTCCCACTCCCTCGGCTGCCGCGGAACTCATCATCCCCGATCGCTCAGAGATCCTGTCCCTTGTCACCGCCATCTTTCGGCAGAGTCTGCGGCGTATGCGTACCCTCCTCGACCAGCGGGACCGCGTTCTCACCACGAGCCTGAAGGGATATCTATTTCGCATCCCCGCTCGAAAGGTCGATACGCTGAACCAGCGCCTCGATATCTCTCTGGAGCGGCTCCTCCGATCGACCAAGGGAGCATTGAAGGAGCGCGTGCAAAAGGAAGAGAACCTTGAAGGGATCCTACAACTATGCGATCCTAACCTCCCCCTTCGCCGTGGCTATTCCCTCACTTTTATTCAAGGTGAGACAAGGCCGCTGAGGGATGGAGGAGCGCTCTTACCTGGTGACGACATCGAGACCAGATTGCTTCGAACGACTATCCTCTCCCGAGTCAAGGAGGTGAAGAAAATTGCCGATTGATACCGATCTAAAGAACCTCGAAGAGATGACAAAACGCCTCGAAGCGGACGATCTCCCCTTGGAGGTTGCTCTATCGCTCTTCGAGGAGGCTCTCTCCCTCGCCAAGAAGATCAAGGACGAGCTCGACCGAGCAAGATTGAAGGTCACCCAGGTGATCGACGGGGCAAAGGAGACCTTCTCGCTCCAGGATTTTGACCTCCAATAGTTCTCATTTATAATGGTACCCGTCATGAAAGAACCGATAGAATACGATATTGTGATCATCGGGGCTGGCCCTGCAGGGCTGACCGCCGCGATCTACGCCGGTCGCGCCCTCCTCAAAACACTCGTTATCGAGAAGGGGCTTCCCGGAGGCCAGTTAAACGAGACCGACTACATCGAGAACTTCCCCGGTTTCGAGGAGAAGATTGCCGGACAAGAACTGATGAGCCGGATGCGCGGTCAAGCCGAACGGTTTGGCGCTGAGATCGACCTCGATGAGGTAAGTGGGATCGAGCCCGTGGATGGTCGGTACCGGATCAAAGGGATGGGAAAGGAGTACGCGGCACGCGCGGTGATCATAGCGAGCGGATCACACCCGCGCGAGCTTTCGATCGATGGGGCGAAGCGCCTCAAGGGAAAGGGTGTCTCCTACTGTGCCACGTGCGACGGTTACTTCTTTCAAGGGAAGAAGATCCTCGAGATCGGAGCGGGTGACTCCGGCCTGACCGAGGCGATCTTCCTCACCAAATTTGCAGAGTCGGTGGGGATTGTGATCCGCCATCCTCAGGATGATCCGCATGCTCTGCGCGCCTCGCCGATCATGCGCAAAGAGGCGCAGGAGAACCCGAAGATCCATTTCCTGTGGAACAAGGTGGTGGAGAAGATCGTGGGTGAGGATCGTATCACCGGCGTCATACTGAAGGACCTCGGAACCGGGGAGATTGAAGAGGCTGAGACAGAGGGGCTGTTCGTCAATATCGGACACATTCCCGACACCGGTTTCCTTCAAGGAACGGTGGCGCTCGACGAACAAGGGTACGTCATCGCCGACGATCATCTACAGACCAATCTATATGGCGTCTTCGCCGCGGGAGACGTCCGCGTCGGAACGAGCCGTTACGCCCAGGCTGTCATCGCTGCTGCTGACGGGGCGATCGCCGCCATCGAAGTTGAAAAGTATCTAGCCGAGCGGAGGTAATTTCATAGTGTACATGCCCATCCCGGAGTTCTTTTCCCACACGTTAACGCGTTTTCCCGATAGGATAGCAATAAGGAACACGCGAGAGAAGCCGCAAGAGCCGCAGGAGGTCACGTACCGTGAGCTTGACCAGATGGCGAGCAACCTCGCCGTCGGACTAGCGAAGAGGGGGATCTCTAAGCGCGACAAGGTGGCGATCATGTCTCGCCCTCGTATCCGTTTTGCTGCTTCGCTGCTGGCGGTCACTCGCCTCGGCGGCTGGGTCATCCCTGTCGATCCCACCCTGACCAAGTCTGAGATAGCGGGCATACTCGACCGGTCTGGGGCAAAGACCATCTTTGCCCCCGAGGAGCTGTTCGAGCGACTCCCGAAGGAGGGTATCGACCGTATCAACTTCGACGACGGCAATCAGGGAACGCCGTTCTCATCGCTCCTCCTTGATGGGACCCCGCCGCAGGTGGAGATCGACGAGAAGGACATAGCCATTCTCGCATACACATCAGGCACAACGGGCGGAGCAAAGGGGGTTCTGTTGAGCCACGGTAACATCACCGCCGACATCGAAGGGTGCATCAAGGTGATGCCAATTACAGAGCAGGATGCCTTCCTGTCGATCGCCCCCTGGCACCACATCCTCGGCCTGACAACGGCCCTTCTTCTCCCCATGTACACCGGTGCGCTCGCCATGTACACCGATGACTATCGTTCGATCGCTCAGCTCATGAAGAAGAACGGTGTCACCATCTTCACCGGTGTTCCCAAACTGTACCATGCGATGTACGAGAAGCTACTGGCGCAGATCCGCTCCACGCTCGTCGGACGAATCAGCCTGGCCATCGCTCCGCGCGTCGTCGGAAAGAAGGTCAAGCAATCTCTGACCGGTGGGAGGTTGCGCTTCTTTATCTCTGGCTCCGCACCCCTCGACCCCAAGGTCGCCCTCGGATTCCGCAGGCTGGGGATCGGCCTCCTCGAAGGATACGGACTCACCGAGACGTCCCCCGTCGTCTGCTTCTGCGACCCTTTCTCACGTAAAGCAGGATCGGTCGGCGCCCCTATTCCCGGAGCTAAGACGCAGCTTATCGACGTGCGTGACGACGGGGTTGGTGAACTCCTCGTGCACGGCCCAGTTGTCATGCAGGGCTACTATGAAAATGGAGGGGCAACGAGCGAAGTAATCGATGAAGATGGATGGTTCCACACCGGCGATCTGGCAGTTATCGATGACGATAGCGACATTTACCTCAAGGGACGGGCAAAGCATGTGATCGTCCTGGAGAGCGGAAAAAATGTATATCCGGAAGAGGTGGAATGGGAGCTTTCACGCATCCCGTACGTCGAAGAAGTGCTCGTTCGAGGCGGCACGCTCAATGGTCAGGAAGTAGTGCAAGCAGTGATCTACCCGAACAAGGAGGTACTTAATCAGGACGGTTATTCCGCTGATCCATTGCGGGCAATTTGGGGCGCAATCAAGGTGCGTCAGGGGCGGCTTGCCCCACACAAGCGCATCCGACGGAAGGAGGACGTCCTGCTCGTCGATGAAACGTTTCCCAAGACGAGCACAATGGACATCAAACGTCATCTTTACAAGGGGGAAGGCCATGTATCCAACGTTGAATGAAATTTTTGATCGTTCCGTTGCCTCACACAAGGAAGCGATCGCTCTGCGTATGTTGATTCCAAAAGAACGGAAGAAGGGGCGCGGAATCCAGTTGGTCCTAAACGAGATTTCCTACAACCGCCTGGGCGAAATGGTCGCCCGCCTCGCTGGTGCCCTTGACAAGCTCGGGGTGAAGAAAGGGGACAAGGTTGCGCTTATCTCCAAGCCACGCGTCGCGTGGGCAACCGCCTTCTTCGCGATCCTCCGCTGTGGGGCGGCCGTCGTTCCACTTAACCCCGAGCTACAGCAGAAGGAGATCGAACGGATCCTCACCGAGGCCGAGGTGAAGAGCGTCATCACCTCCGGGCTGAATAGCGATGATCTCCTGGCGATAAAGGAAGAATCTCTCTCACACCTCACCCTGATCTCGAGGGATCATCCCGAGAAAGAGGGAGTCCTCTTCCTCGATGCCCTCCTCCTCGGACGCAAGCCGCTCCCCACGGTGGAGGTGAGTCCGGACGACCTCGCCATCCTCATGTACACCTCGGGGACGACAGGAAACGCCAAAGGGGCAATGCTCTCTCACGCGAACATCGCATCAAACGCCCTCACCTGCGTCAAGACCGTCGACCTCTCCTCGACCGACACGTTTCTCACGATCGTCCCCTGGCACCATATCTACGGGCTGACTGTCACCCTCATCACGCCGATCCTCGCCGGAGCGACTACGTCCTATGCCCCAGTCGACCGCAATTTGGCTCAGGTAATGTTGAAGGCACGTCCGACGATCCTCCTCGGAGTTCCCAAGCTGTACAACGTCCTCTACGGAAAGGTGATGACCTCGATCGAGGGCAGCTTATTGAAGAAGTTAATCTACAAACTCTCCCCTACCCTGATGGGCAAACTGGTTACGAAGAAACTATTTGGGAAGGACTTCCGTTTCTTCACCTCGGGCGGCGCACCGCTGAGCCCCGAAATCGAGACCGGTTTCCGGAAGATGGGGATTGGGATCATGGAGGGGTACGGCCTTACCGAGACTTCTCCGGTCCTCACTATGAGCGAAGCATTCGCCAAGGAACCGGGGATGACCGTCCTCGACGAGATCAGTATACGCATCGACCGCCCAGATGAGAAAGGGATCGGCGAGGTAGTTGTGAAAGGTCCAAATATCATGGCCGGATATTACAAGAACCCCGAAGCGACCAACGAGGTGATCGATACAGAGGGGTGGTTCCACACCGGCGACCTTGGCTCTTTCACAGGAGATAGGCTCCTCCTCTCCGGACGCGCGAAGAACGTGATCGTCCTCGACACGGGAGAGAACGTCTACCCCGAAGAGGTCGAGTTTGAACTTGTGGCCATTCCCGCGATCGAGGAGATCATGGTCTACCAGGGGGAACGCCAGGGGAGCCCGGTTGTATCAGCGATGATCTACCCAAATTGGACGATCCTCAAGGGTCTGGAGATCACCACCCCCGAGGCTGCGATCGACCATATTTGGGAGGAAGTCAAGGAGAAGAACGAAAACCTCGCTATGTTCAAACGGATCAAGAGCAAGGACCTCATCGCCCTCGTCGACGAGCCCTTCGAGAAGAGCGTCAAGCTCGATATCAAGCGGTATAAATACAGCAAGGTATAAGATACTCAACGGATGGAGAACCCATCTATAGGATCTGTTTCCTCCCAATTGATATCGACACTCGCCACCTCGGCTCGAACTGGGCCGAGGTGACTCCATTCAACGAGGGCACGGACCGCTTCTGCATCCCCCTGCGCCACGATCTCCACTCGCCCATCGGGAAGGTTTCTCACCCACCCGACAAGGCCCAGGGATCGCGCCTCCCGTTGCGTATCCACGCGGAAGAAGACCCCCTGGACACGGCCGGAAACGAACAGATGCACTCGCTCAGTCATTATTCACCGTGGAGAGGCGAAGATTGGGTGATTTAGCGAGTGAGAGATTGAGTGATTTGACTTACCAATCATCCGATCTCCCGATCATTCAACCTTCCGATCTCTCATTTTCCTTTGCCCTGTTGATCCTTTCCAACCTCTCGGCCAGGTCTTTCTCCAGGCCACGACCGGTCGGTCGGTAGTAGCGCCGCCCTTTGAGTGAAGG
>JAUWNS010000006.1 GCA_030612485.1 Candidatus Bipolaricaulota bacterium | reverse complement strand
AAGCGTATATCTCTTCCCGCGAGTTTCCCTTGAACATGAATATATCGCTCGAAGCGAGAAATGCCTTCAGTTCGTCGATATTCATTACGCGTCTGTCTGTCATCATCAGAATCATGCCTCCTATGATGTGACCCACGCGCTTGCGATGCCAGTGTCATCTCATGCTCACCTCGCACGAGAAACACCCCCTCGCTTCATGCTCATCTTGTATGAGACAACTCTGGTTCTTGACTTATGGGTTTCAGTCTCTATAATGATGTTAGCTCATCTGCCATGTGTAGAAGGAGTAACGATGTCGTCCTTTCTGGGCGGCATCAGCCTTTCTTGGCCTCCTCTTTCTTCCACCTTTCGAACTCCTTTTGAAGCTTCAGCTTGCGGTGACTTCGTGTCACCAAGTACGCAGTCCATGGCAACAGATAACCTTGACGCTCGGCCAGAACGACAAGGTACTCCTCTTCCTCCCACCACAGGCAAACCCTGCGCTCGTTCCGACGCGTTGTTTCCCAAGCCTTGACCGCAGAGGCATCGGCATTCTCAATCACAGCCCGTGGCCACCGAATTCGTTCACACCGGCGCAGGTCAGGTTGGCGTGTTGCCTCATCACGGCCTTCTGAGATCATGTGCCAAAACGTCGCTTCCTTTCCCTCCCAGAATGGATGTCTTTTCAGACCAAGCCGTTGCCCCCGGAAATGTGGTCTTGTTCTGAGGAAGTCCGCTTCGAAGGAGCTGTACAGAACGTCCAAGTATCTATTCCAGTCTCCCTCGCAGTCACTGAGAAGGACGAGAGGTGGTAACCAGTGGGGCCTCTGTATCACGCGTCTGCCTCCTGGGCAGTCCACTGGAATAGGTTGAGCTTGTCTTCCCTATAGAGTGTGGAGCGAGTCAGGCTATATCCGGAACGTTCGCGGATGATTTCAACCAGTCGTTGTTTTGCGCTGCTAGCGGAGAGGTCGCGATTGGCATAGGCTACGGCCCCGATCAGAAGATCGGCGAGTTGTATCTGTTCAACCTCGTGTGAGCGGACCGTCTGCACTTTCTGAATGATCTCCCGTGAGAAGTCGTAGGCATTGTTGCAGAGCACATCTTGAAGCTTTCTGATCTTAGGGGCACTGCGGGTGTCTTTGATATCGAGGTAGATTTGGTATGCAGCATTAGGGCGGAAGATCACCTTGAGCATGGTGAAGTACATCTTAAAGTACCATTCATCATGGCTTTGGCCGTATGCCTTGTGCTGAAGCTTATCCTTGTCGGCCACGATCAAGGCACGGAAGTGAAGATCCGGCTCCGCGAAGAAGTAATCGATCAGGTCGATATAGAAATCGATCTTTCCCGGAGAAACCTTGGTCCACTTGATCTCAAAGTCCCGACCAAGTCCATGTTTCTCTTTGATAGCCCGTATAGCCTGTGCGGTCTCTCTTGCCTTCTCAAGCGGGCACCAGATAGCGCCCAATAACATGACCTTTTGGCGGTCATGTTCAAGGTGACAGCTTTCGTCGCAGTAGATGTTAAAGACTTGGGTCATGGGTGAGGCCTCCATTATTCAACCATCAATCGTGTCGTCCGCATGGGGCAACTCTTCCACTTGACATTCCATCGATCTCTGTGCTATAGTGATATTAATCCGGTTTCCCGGAGGTGGATCGCCCGAGCAGGGCGAGCGTGAGGAGGCCCTAAAAAGGGCCTTTTCATTTGGGGAACAAGACTTTTCCATATCCTTCCACTCGTCCATTGTATAGATGCCGATTAAGCTTATCCTTAACTGCTTCCAGAATTCGTTTGGCAAAGGGAGCTAGCGGGCCCTGCACTTTGCGTTCCTCCATGAGGATTGCTTTCCGTAACGGATTAGCTAGAAGATCGGCTAGTTGCAAACCCGCAATATTGTCTGATTTCGGTTTAACCTTGATCTCTTTGCTTGTAAGTGCCTGTTGGAAGAAGGCTGCATCTGTTCTCCCAAAAAGACCGCGTTGATAGACCCAAGTGTATGAATCCTTCAGGAGACGATCTTCATGGCCGCCTCGACTCTCGGCCATAACATCCCCACGACGGTTGATGTGGTTGAGAAACCCACAATAGCGTTGAAGCATGAAACCAAGCCCTAGATGGTAGGGATGCGCGGGAGTTGGATATTGAAGCTTCAATTCCTTCTTGTCAATGACCACCGCGACGATCTTAAACTCAGCACGTCTGATCAGCGCCAGTAAGTCAGTATCGAATGCATCTGCTTTGTCTGGATCACGCAGGCGCCAGAAAGCACGACGCCGATTGATGATATCCTCTCGATGAAGGATGATCGGCTCGTCTGGATTATGTGGAATGTGACGTTGCTTGAAAGTCTCTAGTTCTTGGTAGAAAAGACGGTAGTCTCGACCTCGAAACCAGCAACCTAAGAGGCAAAGGTAACGATGGCCTTCTTCTTCCAGGTGCTTGAATACATGATCTCCAGATTCGTCGATATATAGACGGAAGCGCTCTTCCGGGTCAACTGGGCGATTAACTTGAGGGCGATCAGGGGCCATCGTTCACACCAGTAACCTTGAGTGACATCCTCATGGGATATTCTCCTCAACGATCTTGATCTCCTTGATTGGCGACAATTATTCTTCCCAGTCAACGGCAACTATTTTTTCCGCTTCTCGATGATAGCACAAAGTTCTCTCAAGGGGTGAATCGACACACCAGGAAGGTCAAGGTGGTAGCTTTCGTCGCAGTAGATGTTAAAGACTTGGGTCATGGGTTCGACCTCCATTACTCAACCATCAGCCGGATCGCCCGCGATCAACGAGCAAAGGGCCTGCGCAAAAAAATCGACCGGTAAGCTCTAGTCACAAAACACCTCACATTGGATCGCAAGATCTGACCCCAGCATCTGACCCCGCCGCTGTGAGTTCCCCGTAACTGTACCAAATTCGATGTTAGCCCCGTCTCACCGATTCACGAGCGAAGCAACCTCACGAATCACCCAACCATTCGCTGTCAAAGCTTCTTCATGCCCAGCGATATGGGCCTTGGCACAGGCGAATGCCAGGAGATGGGTAGGGCGACTGAAAGCCACGTGCGCGACTTTCAGATTCTCAATATGTCTGGGCTTTCCAAGCTTGTCTTCAGGGTAACCACCTTCTAGAAACGGTAGTAGGCGACGTGAGTCAGTTTTTCTGTCGTACTCTGTCTCCAGGAAAAGAGTTGCCGTGTGTGTCTGCCCTTTCACCGAGTGCACAGTTCCTACTTCGATTTCGATGTCGCCGTCCTGGAATATGTTGCTCGACCTTTCTTGTGCCTCAGAAAACTCCACGCTACTACTGGAGAGAAACTTCTCGAGGTGTTGGCCTGTATTCGGATGCCAAGCGTCATTTAGATGCTGGGCGATTGCATCGCGAATCTGTGTGACTGCTTTGTCACGGCGCTCAAGCGAGAGCGCCCACCGTGTCATCATGGTCCGCAGTTGAACATGCAGGTCTTCATTGTTCACTCGAAGCCATGCTAGAAGAGAAGACGGGGTAAGTGGACGATTGGTCTCCGGGTGCCGGATGTCTGCAATGGTCAGTGCTTGGGCCATTCCACGAAGGATTGCATCACGGTACACACGCGCTCCCAAGATGGCAACCTGCGTTTGCTCGGCGTGATGCAAGTACGAGAGAAGGTTTGAGAAATGCTTCCTCCCCCGAGTTGCTCGACGGTACTCAGGCCAGTATGAAGGAAGACACAGCTTCCCTTCGTCAGTGCGGTCTCGTCCGACCCATCCGACAGCCTTAAACACTGGGCGTTTCCCATCCGCCAAAGGAAACAAGCCGTGGTGGCGCAGTAGTCGCGCAAAAGCTGGCAGAAGTTGGGTTTCCTCGCCTTCTTCAAAGATTAGCAGATGAGGTGGCAGAGATTTCCGAGTCACGTTCGGCTGGAGCGAGATCTGATCGTCGACGCGCACGGTACTGAGGATCTTGGCGATCGATGAGCCATATCGTAGCGTGTCCGAGAAAGTCAATGGTTGCTCTCTCGGCTTCCAGTCAACTTCCTTCCGCACATCGAAGTTGTAGATAGCCTGATTCGGATCACCAAGGTGCTGGATGACCGTATTGTCGCAATCGGGGAACGCGGCGTGGAGCATGTCGAATTGGTCAGCGTTCGTGTCCTGCGCCTCATCGACGAAAACGAAGGCAAATCGATGTCGAAACGCTTCCGAGAGACAGGGATTGGCTTGCAGGTACCACAGGGCCAGAGGAAAAGCATCCTGGTAACGCAGATAGCCTTCCTCTAGAAGCCCGTGTTTTGCCGCATGGATGTCATCGTAACTGCTACTGCTGCCATCCCCGCGCAAGAACGTCTTACCGGTATCCCCGCGCATGTAGTGAACAACATCTCCATCGAATCGAAACTGGAGATTTCTCAAGAAGTCTAGCTTCTTCGGACGCTGCTCCTTCCAAGTCAAGCCCTGAAGCTGTCTCCTCAGTTGGGTGTAGATAGCAGAGTTCTTCTCCAGCCCGCAATCGAAGAAGGCTTCTCGTAGACGCTGCTCATAGAGGTCCTCATCCATTCGAACCTGCCGCTGGCCGAACCGCTCTACATATGCCGGGATCGCCAGGAATCGGTTTGCAAACTTCTGAATCGTCCCAAAGAAGTTGGGATGGCGAAAAAGCACCGCGGACACTGCCCCGGCGCGCTCCTTGATCTGATCGCTGGCGACGTTTGTGTGCGTCAGGACGCAAACACCTCGACCATCCGAAAAGGGCATTCGGGTCGCCAGAATCAGGAGCTTTGCAAGTAGCGCTGTCGTCTTACCACTACCTGGACAGGCGACAACGTCACAAGATCCCGCGCAGCGAATGAAGGCGCGACGTTCGTCATTGAAATGGCACCCGTCAGGAAGAAGTAGTCGCTCCGTCCATTCAATCTCACGATTCGTTATGTTCATCTGTGGGCGCTTCCGGTAACGATTCTGTCACATGAAGGATGGCCTCAATGAGGTAACCAAGGGACTCGGATTCCAAAAGGGCGTCCCGTAGCTTCTGCTTGTGTGGATATCGAACCAGCCAGGACGCGAATTCTTGGGCGACCATGGCCTTTGATGTTCTAGAGCGCAGCATCGCCTTCCCATAGATCTCCCACGCGATCTTCTCTCTGCGACGGTCACAGGTTTCCCAATTGGTCTCCCACGATGCGATATTCTCTTGCACCCTGGAGGTGACTTCCTTTCTCTTACTCGCTTGCGGTGTGCCTGTTGTCGCGTTTTCCTTCTTCTGCGCCCACAGTACCGCTTGGTAGAATGGCTTCCGAAAGCTGGAAAGTGCAATCTCGTATTCCAGGGTCCAGTTGGGTGAGCAAAACCACTGGACATCGGGATCGGTGTATGGCTTCGAAAGCGCTACGGTTCTCTCTGCCTTCTCTTTCTCGATAGCGTCTTGGTCCGGAGGGTCTTCTGAGCCCTCGTACCACTCCAACGGCCGCACATCCAGATCTGTCACGACAGCAACTTTGATACCCATACTCTGACCATCTGTCCGAACGAAGATTCGTTCATAGTGCGTAAATGCTGTGCTCCCAATGTTGACTATTGAAACGCCGTACCGATACAGCGGGCGACCGATGATTTCAGCAATTGCCGGGATGAGTAGGTTCTCCGCATCGCCTTCCACAAGGAGAACCCCCCGTGCAAAGAACAGGTTGGCCTTGGTGGTGTCGAGGAAGCGCTGGAGGAACTCGTAGTTCTTTGGGGCAAGCTCAGTGAAGTCTGGTCCCATGGGAAATGCTTTCTCGCCCCGACAGATGACAAGCTTCTTTAGATCGATGCTCGCTCCGAGCGTCGTGCTGTGAGTGGTAAGGAGGTACTGGTCTGTACCGCCCCTATTCGCCAGGAAGTGGATCAGACGGAGCTGGGCTTGTGGATGAAGGTGTGCCTCCAACTCCTCGATGAGGGCAAGGCGGAGTCCTTTGGATTCAGGGTCGCGCTGCAGTAGGAGGAGTTCCGCAGCCATGTACAGCAGATTCAGTGAGCCAAGTCCCGCCGGGTTTCCCGCGAGGACGAGTTCAAGCTTCTGGAGGATGTCAGCGAGATCAGCCCCGGCAATCTTCACTTTTGCAGATGGCCCCTCACCTTCTGCAAAGAACTTCTCCAAGAGGCTGTTGATGGTGTACAGTACGGTGCCGGCTGAACCACCCGCGTTCTCATCATCTCCGGGGCGAAAGTGTTCGTCAATGCACTTGTTCGCGGCTTCGATAATCTCCTCGAGAAAGTGGGGCTCTGTGACGCCATGGATAACAGGTTTCTGAAAGAGAGGGTGCGCCTTGAGGATCTGTGCGAAGCGTGATCTTCGCCCAGGCGTCAATTCGTTCTCTGCATCTCTAAGAGGTTTGAGGTAGGTCACTCGAAATCTATCTCGGGCGCCGCCATCTACGCTCATTCCGATTTCATCCGGTCCAGCCCGGAGATCGGTGACAATCCGATCAGCCTTCCATTGAGCGGTGAATCGGACACGTAAGACATACTCCTTTTGTCCATCTACTTCCTCGAACCCCAGCCACTCGAGAAAGGGCCCGGCTTCCTCATGACTGAAGCCCCGAAAGATGCACTCAATCTTGAGAGAATCCGCACGGGATGCCCCCACTCCATAGAAATCAGTCTCCTCGAGTCGTACCCACTCCCGGCTTTGAGTGCCAAGCGTATAGCGAATAGCGTCAACTATTGTTGTCTTCCCCGAGTCGTTCTCCCCGATTAGCACATTCAGTCCTGGCTGAAGTTGCAGCGAGAGATCAGGGTCACGTTTGTCGGGACTCTGGCCGTCGGCCCCGTATTTCCGGAAGTTCCAAAGCCTCAGTTCAGAGAGATGCACTTTCTTCTCCCCTTTTCTCGATCAATGCATGGTTGGCCGTATTCCTTGGGGTGTTTTCTTGCTTCGTGGTGTGGCAAAACATGCCGAGTTGTTTGAAGCGGTTGCCGTGCATAGACCTGCAAACGATCACAACGGCGAGGGAGTCAGAGTAATTAAGCATTACAAATTGCCTCCTCGACGATGCGGATTTCTTCGCGTGTCAGGCCATAGAGTTCATAGACCAGCGCATTTAGCTCCTGCTCCCACTCTGACACGTGCAGACCCTGGCCTTTTGCATCCAGCAGTTTGCGTACCAGGGGTTCGATCGCGGCGCGTTGGGCTGGAATGACATCAGGGATGGGGATTTGACTCAGGTATGAGGTGAAGAAACGCAAATAGTCTTGCTGAATCATTGAGCTGATCTAACGGTAGAAGAATTCTGTGGTCTGCGAGTTGAGTATGCCCAGCAAGGCAAGCTTGGCCAGTGGAATGAAATAGATGGTGTTGCCGCCGTAGAATCCCTGTTTATCAAACGTGAATTCACATCTCTTGGCTATATCTGGATAGACTATCTTCGGCTTCTCGAACTCAGCGTAGTAGTCTATACTATCCTGAATCTCGTACCATTTGTAGCTGCCAGGCTTGCGACCATTTGGACCGCCCGGCATCAGCCGATCCTTGAATTGTGTCAGGTACTCCCGCACAACGGGATACTGGTCGATGTCTATCTCGTGGCGGGTGAAAATGACGTACAGCCCGGCCCAATCCATCCTCCAGCGCTTCACATCCCGACCCCGCAGCCAGGGCTTGATGATCTCAGCGCTACGAGGGTCCGCGGCGATAAGCCGATCCCGTGTGGCCTGGTCGATGACGAATGCTTTGTTGAGACCGGTTACGATGCCACGGTAGAACTTCCCGTCTACGTATTCTCCCAACGACGTCCCGCTATGGCGGAGCTTCTCCAAGAGGGCCAACACCTCGGGCCGCTCCAACGCCCAACCTTCGCGGCGCAGGCTCCGCTGCGGCTGGGGCCATCCTTCGTGCGCTACTGCCTCAGGAAGATGCTCGATGGTCCCTATATCGCGCACATTCAGCGCTTGCAGTGTGTCTTCTTCGGGATTTGGAGCGCGTTTGGATATGACAAGCACGCAAGGATACGTCGTCGCCTCGAACACGGGAAGATCGCCGAAGTCGATCACCGTCTTTAGTTGTGTGTTATCCCGCAGGTGAACACGTAACTTCTCACCATAGCCGGCACGGAAGAACTTGTTGGAGCTGATGAAGGTTACAAAGCCATCGGAATGGGCGATATCCAGCGCTCTTCGGTAGAAATAGACGTAGAGGTCGGCCACGCCGTGATAGACATCCGGGAAGGCCGCTTTCAACAAGGGTTTCTGTTCAGAGATAAGTTCCTGACGGACATACGGCGGATTGGCGATTACCACATCGAATCCTCTCTTCTCGCGGAACACATCGGCGAAGTAGAGTCGCCAGGGGAAGAAGTTGCGTAGCTTGTTCCCGTGGGTCATCTCCCGCAGCTCATTCTCAACGGCCTCGGGATTGATCCCGTATCTCTTTTGCAGTTTGTGCCTCTCTTCTTGTAGGTACTGCTCGCGGATGATCCCCGGCCGATTTGCCGTTTTCTCGATCTCTTCTAGCTCCCTACGGTAGGGGCCAATCCTCTTCTCCAGTTCGTGGTGGAAGATGGAGACGATCGTTTCTTCGACCTCGTCCTTGAGCCGCTTCTTCTCACCAGGGTGCCTGGCGTTGAACAGGGAGTTCTGTCTGGTATGCAGGCTCTCGATCAGGAGCTCGAGTTCCTGATCACCGCCGAGGAGATCGCCGTTGCCACTTTCCCCTAAATCGCGCGATATCCCGTGGAAGTCCTCGATGAGACTGTCCCCCTGCATGATCTTGTAATCGAGGTTCGGCAGCGGATTGATAGTTTCGTAATCTTCTTCGTCCACGATCAACGAGAGCCACAGGCGCAGCTTGGCGATGTCAATCGCGCCGGGGTCGATGTCTACACCGTACAGGGATTCCTGAATGCAGTGGCGCTTGAGTGCGTAGGTGTCTCGCCCGCTTCTGTCCGGCAGGTAGGTTGTTAGAACGTTTCGAGCCTTCACGATCTCGTGCATCATCCCCACCGGGAAGGCTCCCGATCCGATGGCCGGATCGCAGACCGTGATCTCGTCGAGCTTGTTATCGAGAAGTTGGGCGTTGTTGCAGATGGACTCGGGGATCTTTGGTGTCTTGTAATCGCCTTTATAATCCTGGTTTTCTGAGAGTTTCTGAACGGTTATCTCATCGTGTTCCACGGCGGACTCGCCACGGCGGACCAGCTCCTCGATATCTTTCTTGGGAACGACGTCTTCGCACCTGCCGGCAAGGTAGTTGATCAGGCTCTCCTGGCACATGTAGTGGACGATGGGACGCGGCGTGTAGTAGGTCCCTTTACCCTTGCGCAGGTTCTCCGGTAAGAGGTTCTCGAACACCTTCCCCAGCATCTCGGGATCGACGGCGACTTCTTTTTCCAGTGGCTCATCCTCACGCACGGTGAAGTTGTACAGATCGAAGGTATCGAAGATCTGCCGGAATAGGTCGTTGGGCAGAAGAATATCGATCTCGCGCCAGTTGTAATCGTGGATCTCTTCAAAGAGTCCGCCGTTCAGGAACGGAATCTTGCAACTAAACGGGGAGTAGTAGTCATCCCCGCGCTCAGAAGCCAACGCCTCGTAGAACAGAGGCTCCAGAACGTCATCGAAGAAGTTCTCGTAGTTGATGAATTCTCTCTTGAATAGACATTGCAGAAAGTTTTTCGGGCCGGTACCCCACGGCCTGAGGTTGCCCTGCTCATCCTTGCCAACGCCGAGCCATCCCTTCTTCTGCAAGAAGTAGAGGAAGACAATCTGGCCGAGGAGCTTCTTGGCAAAATTGGCTGTCTCGATAGTCTTGCTCTCAAACTCGTCTCTTACCCTCTCGTCTCGCTTAACAATGCGATCGAGCTCCGCCGTGAGCTTCTCGAACAGGCCGCGATAGTCGATGTAGAACCGCTTGGTGACGGCTTCCACGCTGAATGCTTGTTCCAGCTCGCTGATTGTGGGATTGTGTCGGTCATCTTGCAGGATGGGCACGATCTGCTGTTGCGCGGTGTGGTTCGGCTCGTTCTTCCCCACGAGGAAGGAGTAGCGGCGTGCTGGGGTGAGTTCCTCACGGACTTTGATCCGACCGGACTCTGTTAGCTCTTGTTTGTACTCCATACGCACCAAGGAGAAGCGCCAATCCTCTTCCCCTGGAGCGACGAAGGCGGCCAAGGCGGCGTCCCGCAAGATGCCGCCACGCCCGCCGTTTAAGTACCGTCCGACGAAGTTACGCTGCGCGGTGCGCGCATGTTCAAGCGAAGATCCTTTGCGTAGGTAGACGATGAGTACGTCCAGGCTGTTGCCGTCAGTATCGACGTATTTTCCTACGCGTTTGTAGTGAGTGATGTGCCGCCTGAATGAATCGTGGATAATCTGACCACGGTAATCAAAGGCCTTTGTTTCGTCGATGTCGTTTAGCAGGTTGCGGATGAATACGCGGAACCTTGCGTCGTCAAAGGGTTGATTAAAGGTAGTGGAGATCAGCCTACTGGCCGCTTGTTGATCCATTACTCGCTTCCTCCACCGGTTAAGAACTCAGATAGGATGACCTCTCGTCTTGTTCGCTCACTCGGTTGACCAGTCTGTTGCATTCCTAATAGATTCTCCGGGATGTTCTTCTTCAGGATACCCAATACCTTCAGTGGATTAGGCTCGCGCTCGATCGCCTTCTTGATCCGCTTGGTGGTGTTCGCAGGGATGATGCCGTCCTCGTAGGCAGTGAGCACCAAGCGGATGTAGTCCTCGTCTTCATCGGTGAAGCCCTGATAGTAGCGGAATTCCTTTGCCTTCAATCTCCTGATCACATACCCTTCGCTGGAGCGGCTACTCCGTGCAGGCGCTGCTTCTGATTCCTCTCCGGACATGATGAGGTTGAACTGAGCTTTGTTCCTGTCCAACATGGAATAATAAGTGCTCGAAATCTTGCTGCGAGGAGTTCCGCTGGCACATTCGAAGAGATTCACCGCTTGCAGGAACGGAAGCTCAAACGAACCTTTCTCATCAGCGATGAAAAACTTCTTCAACTTCCCCTTGCGGAAGAAGGTGATCAGTTGTTCTGCATTTCCCTCCAGCACCATTGCAGAACGGGCTTTCTTAGGAAGCCGCTTCACCTTCTCAAACAGATCCGGTTCGTTATCGCGGATTTCCCGGATGAAGTTCAGGTATTTCAGTTCCGATTGGGGCTCTTGTTCCTCTTCCCCTTCGTAGGTTTCCTTGCTGGTAAGCCGCTTGTACAGGGTATCGCCGAACAGCTCGTGGGTGGACACAACCTCTTCTTCAGTGAGGTACTTGGCGTCTTCCCCCAACGTATCATGAAAGGCCTGGATTTTCGCTTTGATGTTTGCTTCCAGCCCGATCTCCTGCTCGGACTGATCGGTGGGGAAGAAATTGAACACCTGGATTTCCTGGTGTACTGTCCCTACTCGATTGACGCGCCCTACTCTCTGTAAGACCTTGGTGGGGTTCCAAGGTAGGTCGTAGTTGATGACGGTGTTCGATCGATGCAGGTTGATCCCTTCTGCCAGGACATCCGTACTGATCAGGATTCTAATCTTGTCGTTTTGGCTGTGATAATTGGGATCGAAGCTTTCCTTGATGAGCCTACGGGCCACGGGAACGCTCTTCTCTCCCTCGGCATATCTGCCGCCTTGGCTCGAATAGAAGAGCGCCTCATTGGGAAAGTGCCGATTGATCTCTCCAAATAGATACTCACCCGTCTCCTTGGACTCGGTGAAGATGACAAGATGCTTGTCCTTTAATGAAGGATTTGCCTGCAGTTCCGTCATGAACGTCTCAAGCTTGGGATCGGAATCGATCTTGACCCACAACGCACGAATCTCTCTGAGGAGTTGCAGATCTGCTGCCAAGACTTCAACGAGTTCCGGTCTGAATTCTTCGGCAAGGTACTTCTTCAGATCGCCTTTTTCGACGAGTTCCAGGATCTTCTCCGCGTTGTCCTCGTCCAGTAGATCGTACACGTTGATCTTCTTGCCAATGAGGACTGTCCCTTTATCGAGCATCTCGATGAATAGCTCGTAGGAAATGATGAATCTGTTCAGAGTACGGCGGAAGGCGTAGAAACTGCTCTCCAATCGCTTCACCAGGATCCCCTTCATGAATCCGCCTATGTTCCTCTGGCTCTGCTGTTCGAGAGGCGATATATCGTGCTTAAGGTAGAGAAGTGGCGTGTAACGGGAGTACTGGAATTGCTTGAGGAGATCTATGGTTTGACTGAACGTAGAATCGATATCCTCTGGAAATCGGTAGACGATGCGATTAGGGTCGCCCATCGTTGGGAAGGATAGGCCACGCTGTTCGATGTCCTTGTTGAAGTAGTTCTTGATCTCCGTCCGCGTACGGCGAACCATCACGTACTTCAGCACCTTCTCGCGGATTTCCTTCGCCCCTTCCTTGATGAGAATTGCGTACTCGGGATCGGACTTGCGGTACTGGTTCAGTTGATCGCGCAGCCGCTTGAAGAACCGATCAAGATCAGGAACACCGGGAATGGTCGATCTTCTCGGGATCTGGAAGAGCTTGAGCTGGCTGTAGATGTCATCAAGTGTGTTGTTGAGCGGTGTGGCGGAAACGAGGATGACCTTCTTGCCGAAGCATATCTCGTGAATCTTCTCAAAGCCTTGCGTGTATTCGTTCCGGAATCGGTGCGCCTCGTCGATGAATACATAGTCAAACTTCTCTGCCCCATTTTGCAGAATATGATCCAGTTTGCCGATGGACTCCACTTTGAACCGCGTCACCTTGAACTCAGAGAACGTCTCATACCAGTAGTCTTGTAGCACTGGAGGGCAGATGACAAGCTTTCTCCCTGGCAACTGTCGTGCCAGAAGGGCAGCAATGTAGGTTTTGCCGAGACCGACTACGTCAGCCAGGAAGACGCCGTTGTAGGCTTCGAGGATCTTCTTGGTGGACACGACGGCGTGCCTCTGATATTCCAAGTTTAAGTATCCACCGGGCAGGTCGAACTCGATCTCTTGATCGACATTGATGTCTTCTTTCAAGTACTCGTAGAGCATCTTCAGGTAGAGGTGGTAGGGTAAGATATCCTCTCTCAGCCACGTCTCCCGGTGGATCGTATCGACGTATTCTTGGGAGACATCAACTGCATCTTTCCACAGGTTCTCGAACTGATTCAGGGCAAACTCGACATCCGCACGATTCTTGAGCTCGACATTGAATTCCCGGTTGGCGATGAGTCCGCTCTCCGAGAAGTTGCTGGAGCCGGTGATGACGCTTCCAAAGTCCCGATCCTCCTGGTGATACTGGCTAATGTAGACCTTGGCGTGGATCTTCTCGCTCGGGTAGACACGTAGTTCAAGCTTCTTCCCGTTCCCTCCGCTAGCAATGTCCTCTTCGGCATTTCTGCAATCGGCGGTCAGGAACTCCAGAAACTTCTTGATCCCAACTTCGACGTCATAGGAATCCTCGGAATCATCCATCTCGACTATTGTGCGTCGGGAGAAGAAGCGCTTAGTGTTGCTATGCGATTCAAAATCAAGCTTACCCGATTGTGCTGTCTCAAGGATCTCGTATGTTGCGTGATCAACGCTCAAACCGACCAGAACTCTGATCTTCTCGATTCCTTCCAGGGCTTCATATAAGCGATGGAACCCGCTTGTGCGGAAGTAGCCTACCAACACGTCGAAGTGCTGCGTGGTTTGAAGCGTCTTCTTGAACCGATCAAGTAACGTTGCGTCGGGCTCATTCGTGAAGAAGGTAGTATCAGTGCTCATCAATTCCCTCTGGGAAAGCGCAGGGTCAGGTCTTCCACTGCAACATCAAAACATGTCCTCCGGCGAACGTTTCGCTCCGAAGCCTCAACCTCTCTGGTAATGACCTGTTCTGCTCCCACCCTCACAACCCCATCCTTTCTGTCCGATACATAGGCTGCCCATTCACTCACCGTATTTCCTCATCCTCTCCCATTTGCACGCCTATTGTACAGGATTCTCACCCGAGGTGTGAACCCGGATCGATACTGACAGTTAATCTTGAGTTTTGAATCGCCTTGCCGCCCTTCTCAGTTAGCCGGTATTTCTGCTTACTGCTTCGTGGTTTGTCCGGGATGGTCATCTCGATAAGGCCCGCTTTCAGCGCCGGCAACAAGTAGCTCCTACGAAAGTGCTCATCATTCTTCAGTTTGAGAGCTACTTGTAACTGCTGTCTGGTCATTTCTCCAGAGAGAACCTTCAGTAGTCGAACTTCCGTGGTACTTCCGTGGTACTTCCGGGGTACTTCCGGGGTAACTTCATCCGGGACTTCACCTGCGACTTGGTCCCGACTTAGTGCCAACTTAGTGCCAACTTGGGGGGGTGCTCCTGCATGAACGGGCAGGCGGATCAAGAAATAGGTGCGGTCGTCATCGGTCTCAAACTCAGGCGCGGGCGAGCCGTTTTCTGCCATCACTCTCAATACCTTGGGAATGCCGGTTGAACGTCCTTCGGTGAGGTCCAGCTCCTTGAGGAACTCCCCGATTCGGCGATTACGGTAGCGACGGGTGACGGCCTTGCCAACCCGTAGATCCTCCATCCTGATGGATCGATCCGGCCCAGGGAAGCTCAACACCACAAGATCATCCGGAGTGATGCGTACTTCGATCGGTTCCCGCTCTTCGTAGGACCGATGGTAAACGGCGTTGACCACGGCCTCTTCAATGGCAGGATAGGGGAAGTTCCAGAACCGCTCGGCTTCGGCTCTATCCGGATGCTTGACTACTGTTTCCCGCAGGTAGTTGCGTTGAATGTAGGCGAGCGATTCCCGCGTGATCCGAGCAAGCGGACCTTTGAAGCTCTTCTCGTCAAAGCGATCGCCACCTGGACCCTCCGGAAACCACACCACGTCGATCTGCGTTGCCGGGAAGAATCGGTACGGCTCTTCGTTGAAGAAGAGCAAACCGACATTCTTCGGTAGCGCAGCTTCCGAGGGTCCGCCCGCGACATTCATCTGCTGTCCCAGTGCTTCAATCGAGAGACTGTCTGCTTCATCTGCAAGATCGCTCTCTACTTCGCGCAGGAACTCGGCCATCAAGCGGGGTGACAGGTCCTCTACGGACGCAAACTGATTGAACCGATCATCGAAGGGAACAGTCGCTGCAAGACTGATCAACTCCCGTTCATCGTCTCCTCGTGCCTCGATCGTGGTTGAGTAGCGCCGAATGTAATAGCGGTACTCTTTGTTCTTTGCGGTTACAGCACGCGGCACCTTATATGGCCGAGTCTGCCCGCCAGGTGCCCACAGCACGATGAGGTTCCGCCCTTTGAATCCCTTGTGGGTGCATTCCCCGCGGCTTGCCGCGATAAGAAATAGAGCTTTTCGACCCATTCATACCCCGTCCGCTTGCGGCGGGGTTGTTGATTTCGCTCAATACTGAGGATGGGGAAGTATGGCGGCTGGATCAGGTTGCAGTAGGAAAGAAGTTCTCGCTGAATCTTGTCCATCTGATTGTCGCGCAATCCCAGTGGGGGAAAGATCGGCTGCCCGGTATCGTCGCAATCCTGGCCGATGACGATGTAGCCACCCCCGAGGTTCTCAAAGTCGTTGGCAAACGCACAGACAGTTCGCATGATAGCATCGGGATTCCAGCCTGTCTTGTACTCAATGCGCTCACCCTCAACCGTGCGTCGGCGCAGGAGATCCTCAAGGTTGATGGGAAGCTTGCTATTCATCAAACGCATGCGCATCGCCTTGGCGCCTTCTTTCGTGGATCATCATGGTCTCTTTTGCCCCTTTGGCACCCCTTCATCAAGAGATAGTTAAGCCCCTTTGGCGGTTGTCCCGACCTTCTTGACGAGTTCTGGCGCAACCAAACCGCTCAAGTCGAGTGAAGTAATCCTCTTGGCAACAGAGAATTCCTTCTGCTATTCAGCATTCGTGACATTCCCGCAGATTCTCAACAGACGAATTCCTTCTGGGTGGCCGTTTCGCCCTTCCGCTTGCGTGGCTTGGGTATTGGCGTTATGAACGACGCACGCCGTCGCGACTCGATGATATTCTGAGTTGGCTGCCCTTCGGCATCAAGTTCCCAGTGAAGTTTTGGCTCCTCGTATGGAGAGTTAAGGACAGGATGTTCGAAGAACCGATTATCCATGTTCACTGCTTCTGTGCATCACTGTTGTTCGCGCTCCTCGAATCCTAGCTCCCATTGCCACATATTCACATTCCTATTCGCACACGAAATCATACAGAGGCGAATCTATTCAGTCAAATCCAGCAAGCTTCCCACCCGTGCTTGCAACCTAAACCCACGCTTCGCAGAACCATCGACATAACCATGAAATGGATCCCGTCTCCGAAAGATTTGTAATAACCTGTTGCGCCCCTACCCTCACAGTCCCGTCCTTACTGTCCGATACATAGGCCACCTATTCGCTCACCGTATTTCCTCACCCTCTCCCGTTTGCTCTCCTATTGTACAGAATTCTTACCCGCGGTGTGAAGGGTGATTTGCCCAACAGGCTGTTGCTCAAACCTCTTTCCCTTCTGAACAGAAGCTTTCACCACCAAGAACGCGGAGCACGCAGAGAGGAGGAGCAAGGTTGAGTGATTGAACCTCCCAATCTCCCAATTATTCAATCTTCCGATCTCTCAATTCCTCAGCGTCCTCTGCGGTAAAATGCTTGAAAACAAGGGGTTAAGCTTGAAGGCGAGCAGTAGGAAAGGTTTGCGCAACAGGCTCGACAGCTCGTCGAATTCCATTCTTCGTGTCCTTCGTGCTCTTCGTGGTGAATTCCCTTCGACCTCCGGCCTTGCTCCGCAACCCGTCCGAAGAAGAGGTTTATGCAAGAACTCCTTTACTTCAGCGCTTCCTGACCCTGGAACTGCCTCTGTGGCGAGAGGATCTCAAGTGTTTCGCGATCCTCTTCGGTGAGGGTATCGGTCACCATGCGGGCGAGGAGCTCTCCCAGGCCAAGGCCGAGCATGAATCCCTGGCCGCACATCCCGATCGCCATCAGGTAGCCAGGGACCTCCTCCGACCAACCGACCAGCGGTGAGCCGTCAGGGGTCATCGGGTAGAGGCCGCGCCAGGTGCGGCGCACGCGGATGTTCTTAAGGCGTGGCATGAGGTCGACCATACGGCGGGAGACCATGGGAAGGAATTCACTCGTCTCGCGGCGGTCGAACCCGGGGATGGATGGCTGTGGCGTGATGCAGAAGACGACCTGGCCGGTCCCCAGTTGGTAGAAGTAGTAGTTCGCCGAACCCGGGGCCGGCCGGATGTCGACGCCCATCGGATCGAGGAAATGAGCGACCGGCTCGGTGATCCCCCCTTCGTGCGAATCAGGGTTCACGGGATGATCGAGCCCAACCAGCTTCCCGATCTCTCCTGCCCACGGACCGGCAGCGTTCAGCACCACATCGGTCCTGTACTCACCTCGATCCGTCTTGACCCCTCTTACGCGCCCTTTCTCGACCACGATCCCGGTGACGCGCTCGTTGTAGCGGAACGTCGCCCCTGCCTGTTTGGCCGCTGCGTACATCGCGTGCCCAACGAGGAGCGTCGAACAATGCCCGTCATCGGGGGAGAAGGTCCCGCCGAGCAGTCCGTTTGAATTCAGATCGGGGACGATCTTCAAGAAATCATCTCTATCGTACCAATCGATGTTCAGGCCGTACTGGTGTTGTGTCTTGAGGAGTTCCTTCAGCGTCTCTTCCTCATGTGTGCGATAGGCAACGAAGGTGTACCCGCCCTTCGTCCACTCGATATCATCCCCATGGGTTTCCTCCCAGGTGGAGACAACCTCCAGTGTCCGCAGGCAGAGGCGGATCTTCGCCGGATCGGAGTGGGTGGCGCGAATCCCTCCGATCGCAGCCTTGTTCGATCCTTGACCCTGACTGGCGAACCGATCGAGAACGAGGACCTTTACCCCGGCCTGAGCCATGGCCATCGCCGTCGGTACACCGACGCTCCCCGCCCCGATGATGATCACGTCGTAGTGAGTCATCGCTCCTCCTCGGTCTCAGCGAAGGCTGCCCCAGCCGAGGCTGCTCCAGCTGAAGCTGTGCCGGCAAAGGTCCCAAGCGGGACCTCGATGAAGAGTGGCCTCTTCACCTGTTCTGCAACCTCCTCTATGGGAATCCCTTCCTCGCGAAAGATCCGTTTGATCAACGCGGTGCAGGTCTTCCCTCCGCAGGCACCCATCCCGGCACGGGTCACCGCTTTGACTTCGTTCATGTCGCGGCACCCCTGCCGGATCAGCGCGCGGATCTCACCTGCGGTCACCCGCTCACAGCGGCAGACGATCGTGTCATCGGTGAGCCGCTCAAGTTGCTCGGGGAGCGGTTTGCAGACCGACGGCGCCTGCACGCGAATCCCGGCGATTTGCTTGGCGTAGGACTTGGAAGCCTTCACCTTGACAAGGACGGTACGATCGTTCCGCTCGATGGCACGCACGTTCGTCACTTTTACCTCGTCCAAGAGCGTCCCTTCGGTATCGAGGCCGATCACCATTTCACCTATCTTGACGCTATCTTTAGCGAACTCGTAGGCTATCGTCACCGTCGGCATCTCGGAGTCCTCCCGGTAATCGACGAGGGTGATTGCCAGCCCCGGACAGATCGCGATACAGCGCTCGCACCCAATGCAGGATTTTCCGACCTCATCCGCGACGTAGCGCGGCCGGTGACGGATGTCAGCAGGATCAATCCGGATCAATCCGAACGGACAGACAGCGGAACAGGGGTTGCACGGGATCTCCTGCTGACAGTGAAGAACCGGGAAGACACCCTCCTCTTGCGTGGGCACTTCCTCTGCGACCGTTGCACCCGGATGCGAGCGGAGGATCTCCGCGGTGCGGGCCCATTCAGCAGGGACCTCCTCTGCATCGATGCCAAGGACACGTGCGATCTCAACACCCCTGATCTTCCCCGAGAAGATTGCAGCCGAGGCCTCGGCGATCTCCTCGGCATCCCCAGCGTCAAAGACGGTGAACCCGTATTCCTTCGCCTTAGCAGTAAACTCATTCACCGGATCGAGCCCGACCGCGATCAGGATCGTGTCGCAGGTGTACGACTCCTCCGTCCCGGGAATCGGCTGGAGCTGCTCGTCAATCTCCGCGATCGTCACCGACTCCACTTGCTCTTTGCCGTTCGCGGAGATGACGGTATGCGAAGTGTAAATCGGCACGCCGAGGCGGGCAAGCTTATCCCTGTGCACCTTGTACCCACCGCACTCGGGGAGCGCCTCGACCAGGCCGACCACCTCGATTCCCGCCTGCAGGGCATGATACCCGGCGATCAGGCCGACGTTCCCGCCGCCGACGATAAACAGCCGCTCGGCCGCCTTGACGAGATCGCGGTTGACCAGTGTCTGGAACGCTCCCGCGCCGTAGACACCGGGAAGCGTGTTCCCACGGAAGACGAGCGACTTCTCCCGCGCCCCTGCGGCAACCAACAGGACCTGCGGTTTGACGAGTGTGTACCTCTCCCCATCGCGCAGGATTCCCACCTTCTGATCGCTGAACACGGCGAGGACGGTGCTTCGCGTCCAGATCTCCACCGAGGGGTGTTCGCGAACCTCATTCTCCAGGAGAACAGCGATATCGATCCCCCGCGTCCCTGCGTGAACGGCCTCGATCGACCCGAAGAAACGGTGGGTCTGGAGGACAAGCTTTCCGCCCAGGTGCTCCTTATCGTCAACGAGAAGGACGCCAATCCCGCGCTTCCCCAGCTCGATCGCCGCCGACATCCCTGCCGGACCGCCGCCGATGATCAACACCGGGATCTCGATGGTCTCGACCATCGCAGGGGGCCTCTCCACCTTGCGAGCGCGCTCGGGGGGAAGGGTGGGGAGTCCATCGAGCGGTTCGACGCGCATACCAGGCTTAACAGGGGTCATGCATGACTTCACCGGAACACCATCGGCGATCACCATGCACTGGGCGCACTGCCCATTTGCACAGAAGATCCCCTGCGGCGCGCCGTCCTTATGATGGTGTCCAAAGATGCGAATCCCATGCACAAATAGGGCGGATGAGATCATCTCGCCCTCTTTCGCCATGAGTTTCCGCCCCTGCCAATAAAATTCCACCCTCTCCCGCGGTTCAACCGCCAGGATCGGGTGCTCCTCAATACGGTACTCTGTCATCTTCTCCTCGATCTGTTCAATTGGGTCTCTATTCGATGCACCCGGTTACCCTAACAAGCGACAAGCCTCTTTCGCTCTCCGCGGAATACTACTCCTCTCCGTCGTCCCCTTCCAGATTGAATCCTATTGGAAATGGATCGCGATCTGTAAGCACAAGGGAGGAAATAGCCATCACGGAGGCAGATCCTCTTACTTTTCGGGGGATTGTTGCGCCGCGCGTAGGGTGGCAGCGTCGATCCCGATCGGGTCGGCCCACGCACGGGAAAACTCGGCGGAAAGTTCAACCGGAGGGGTTTCTTTCCCCACATTACCCCAAGCAGGTTCCCCTTTGGTCCCTCGACCTCGCTCTCTGTAGAGAGGAGCGTATCATAGTCCGAGGATATGCTAAACCCGTTCCCTTTTCTTAGGAAAGGACCGCCCCGGAACTTGCGTCCTTAACGAGGGCGGCGTAGCGCGCGAGGTAGCCGGACGAAACGCGTGGCAGTGGAGGCGTCCACCCCTCTCTCCGGCGGGAGATCTCCTCATCCGGGACGAGGAGCTGAAGACGCTTGCTATCGAGATCAAGCTCGATTATGTCTCCCTCCTCGACGAGCCCGATTGGCCCGCCGGTTGCCGCCTCCGGGGAAACGTGCCCGACCGCCGCTCCTTTGGTCGCCCCGGAGAAGCGCCCATCGGTAATCAGAGCAACCTTGTCATCGAGTTCCATCCCAGCGAGGGCCGAGGTAGGAAGGAGCATCTCTCTCATCCCTGGACCACCGCATGGCCCCTCGTTCCGTATGACGATGACATCACCAGGGTTGATCTTGCCTCCGAGGATCGCTGCCATCGACTCCTCTTCGCTAGCAAACACACGCGCCGGCCCGCGATGGTGGGCCATCTCCGGGAGGACCGCGCCTGCCTTCACCACCGCCCCGGATGGAGCGAGGTTCCCCCACAGGATGGCGATACCGCCGTCCGGGCGGTGCGGATTGGACAAAGGCCTGATCAGCTCGCCACGCTGCCTCCCCTGCGCCAGGTTCTCGGCCATCGTCTTCCCGGTCACGGTGAGAGCATCCCCGTGGATCAACCCGCCTGCGAGGAGTTCAGTCATCACCGCCGGAACCCCGCCGGCTTCGTCAAGGTCCTGCATGTGGTACGGACCCGAAGGGCTGAGCTTGACCAAGTACGGGGTGCGCATGCTGATCTCCCCAAACCGATCGAGGGGGAGGTCGACCCCAGCTGCGTGAGCAATCGCGAGCAGGTGCAAGACGGTATTTGTCGAGCCACCTAGCGCCATGTCGGTGGCGATCGCATTGTCAAACGCGGCATTTGTCATGATATCCTTTGGCTTGATCCCGCGATCAACAAGATCAATGATCCGCGCCCCGGCGGCCTTGGCCAGACGGAGTCGCGCCGCGGTCACCGCCGGGATCGTCCCGTTCCTGGGAAGTCCCATCCCGAGCGCTTCAGTGAGGGAGTTCATCGAGTTGGCGGTGAACAGTCCCGCGCACGACCCACACCCCGGGCAGGCAGCAAGTTCGAGTGCCTCAAGCTCCTCGTCGCTTATCCTACCTGCTTTGTACTCTCCAACCGCCTCAAATACGTTCTTCACGTCGACGTCTTCCCCGTTGTGCCTCCCGGCCATCATCGGGCCGCCGCTCACAAAGACCGCGGGGATATCCAGCCGTGCTGCGGCAATCAACATCCCAGGCACGATCTTGTCGCAGTTGGGGATGAAGACGAGCCCGTCAAACCCGTGCGCGGCTGCCATCGTCTCCACCGAATCAGCGATCAGCTCACGTGACGGAAGGGAGTAGCGCATCCCGGGATGTCCCATCGCGATCCCGTCGCACACACCGATCACGTTGAATGAAAGCGGCGTCCCGCCGGCTGCCCACACCCCAGCCTTCACCGCCTCGCCAATCTTATCCAGGTGAACATGCCCGGGGACGATCTCGTTGTACGAGTTGACAACCCCGATCAGCGGTTTTTCGAGATCCTCTGGCGTGAGTCCGGTCGCGTAGAGCAGGCTCCGGTGCGGGGCTCGCTCAAACCCTTTTTTAACTATATCACTGTGCATCCTTCCTCCTTTGCATCGCTTCCATAATCAGATCACCCATTTCATTCGTCCCGACCCTTTTATCAACAGGTCCGACGATATCCGGGGTGCGGTAGCCACGAGAGAGGACATCTTTCACTGCCGCCTCCACCGCCCGCGATTCCTCCTCTAATTCAAGAGAGCCGCGCAGAAGCATCGCCCCACTCATGATTGCCCCGATGGGGTTGGCAAGACCCTTTCCCGCGATGTCCGGCGCGCTTCCGTGCACCGGTTCGTACATCCCTACCTTTCCGTTCCCGAGCGAGGCGGATGGGAGCATCCCCAGTGACCCGGAGAGCATCGATGCCTCATCGGTGAGAATATCGCCGAACATGTTCGCCGTAACGATCACATCGAACCCCGCTGGGTTTCTGATTAGCTTCATCGCCGCCGCATCGACGAGCATGTTTTCAAGTGTCACCTCGGGGTAGTCGGCAGCTACTTTCTCGACGACCCGCCGCCACAGGCGGGATGAGGCAAGGACATTCGCCTTATCCACCGACGTCACCTTCTTTTTCCTCTCCATCGCCGCCTGGAACGCGACGGTGGCGATCCGCTGCACCTCGGCTTCGGTGTAGACCATTGTGTCGTACGCCCTCTCCATCTTCTCCTGGCGCGGGCCAAAGTAGATCCCCCCGGTCAGTTCGCGTACGACAAGGAGATCGACTCCAGAGATCCTTTCCGGCTTGAGGGAGGAGGAATTGACGAGTTCTTCGTAGACGTGCACCGGCCGCAGGTTAGCGTACAACCCCAGACCTTTCCTTATCCTCAAGAGCCCCTGTTCCGGGCGGACCGGGGCGCTAGGGTCGGACCACTTCGGGCCGCCGACCGCCCCGAGAAGGACCGCATCCGCCTCTTGACAGGTGTAGAGGGTTTCGTCCGGGAGCGGACTTCCGGTAGTGTCGATCGCCATCCCCCCGATTGGTTGTTCCGTGAATTCGAATTTGTGCTTGTAGATGTTTTCCACAGCGCGGAGGACCTTCACTGCCTCTTTGATCACCTCTGGCCCGATCCCATCACCCGGTAAAAGAACTATCTTTGCGTTCACGCTTTCTCCTTTTCCATGATCAGAAGCGCATATTCCAGTGCATCGGCCAACGCGTACCAGCTTGCCTCGATGATATTGGGCGAACTTCCAACTGTGCTCCAGCTATGCTGATGGTCTGACGAAGTAATGAGCACGCGCGTGCGAGCGGCGGTCCCTGCTTTCCCGTCCAGGATGCGCACCTTGTAGTCGGTGAGGTGGACCTCGGCAAGGTGCGGATAGAAAGGGAGGAGGGCCTTTCTCACCGCGGCATTCAGAGCATCAACCGGCCCGTTCCCTTCGGCGGCGGTGTGCATCACCTCGTCGTTCACCTCTACCTTCACCGTCGCCTCGGAGACCATCCCACCTCCGTTTCCTTCCTTCACCAACACGTGGAACCCACGTAGGGTGAACGGGGCACGGTAATCCGGCTTCGCCCGGCGGACGAGCAGTTCCACTGAACCATCAGCTCCCTCGAACTGGAACCCTTCTTGTTCGAGCTCCTTGACGCGGTCGAGAACCCTTCCCGCCTGCGGGCTCCCTTCGTCGAGCGGGAGCCCGAGCTCCCGCGCCTTGTAGGTGATGTTGCTCCTCCCGGAAAGCTCGGAGATAAGGACACGGCGGTGGTTCCCGACCAGCCTCGGATCGATATGCTGATAGCTTCCCTCCCACTTTAGGATGGCGTTCACGTGCACCCCGCCCTTGTGGGCGAACGCGCTCTTCCCAACGTAGGGGAGATAGGGGGCAAGCGGGAGGTTGGCGAGTTCGCTCACGTAGTGGGCGGTCTCGGTCAAGAGGGAGAGCTGGATGTCGGAGACGCAGTCGTACCCCAGCTTCAGCTTGAGCGCTGGGATCACAGAGCACAAGTTGGCGTTCCCGCACCGCTCCCCGTAGCCGTTGATCGTCCCTTGCACGTGGAGTGCCCCAGCGGCCACGGCGGATACAGTATTAGCGACCGCTGTCTCGGAGTCGTTGTGGGCATGGATTCCGAGCGGGATGTCGATCTCCTCCTTGACCGCAGCGAATACCTCTGCCACGGTCGCCGGAAGGGCACCTCCGTTTGTGTCGCACAAGACGATCACGTCCGCTCCGGCGTCAGCTGCAGCACGTATGGTCGCGAGAGCGTAACCCGGATCGTCCTGGTATCCGTCGAAGAAGTGCTCGGCGTCGTAGATCACCTCCCTTCCCGCCTCCTTTAGGTAGGCGACGGTCTCGGAGATCATGCGCAGGTTCTCCTCTGGATTGGCGTCAAGGACGCGCCTCACCTGGGCGTCCCAACTCTTCCCAAACACGGTCACAGCGGACGTTCCGGCGGAGAGGAGAGACCTTATGTTCTCGTCCTTTTCTACCGCAATACCGACGCGGCGCGTGCTCCCAAACGCGGTGATAACTGCGTGCTCCAACCGCAGCTTTGCAGCACGGGCGAAGAACTCCATGTCCTTCGGGTTAGAACCGGGCCATCCCCCCTCGATGTAGTCAACCCCCAGCCGGTCGAGGGAGGCAGCGATCTGTAGCTTGTCCTCGACGGAGAACGAGATCCCCTCCCGTTGTGCCCCATCGCGCAGGGTCGTATCGTAGAGTGTGATCCTCATCCCTTCACAGGGGTCAGCCAACCGTGGCGGTCCGGGGCCTTACCCTCCACTATTCCGAAGAACTCTTCCATCAGCCTGGTTGTCACCGATCCCCGCTTCCCTATTCCGAGAACCACCCCATCCACCGATCGGATCGGGGTGATTTCGGCGGCGGTCCCACAGAAGAACGCCTCATCGGCGAGGTAGAGGGCCTCGCGCGGGAGGGACGCCTCGTGCACCGGGATCCCAAGGTTCCCGGCCAGGGTCATCACGCAGCGACGGGTGATCCCGTCAAGAATCGAGTTGGCGAGCAGTGGGGTGTAGAGATCCCCCCCCTTCACGATAAACACGTTCTCCCCGCTCCCCTCCGAGACGTAGCCGTTGATGTCGAGGGCGATCCCCTCACTGTAACCGTGGTCGGCCGCCTCCATGGCGATGAACTGGGAATTGATGTATTGTCCCCCGATCTTCGCCGCCGCAGGATACGTGTCCGGGGCCATCCGCCGCCACGTGCTCACCCCGGCGTCGACCCCATTTTCCAGGGCGTCTGCACCAAGGTATTTTCCCATCTCCACGGTGATCACGCTCACGTGCGTTGGGCAGCTTCGCCCGTTGACGGCAAGCGTCTCCCATCCGCGGAAGACTACTGGGCGTATGTAGCAGGAGGTGTACTCGTTAGCGATGATCGTCTCCATGATCGCTCGCTTCACGTCGTCTCGCGCGTATGGGATCTCCATCCGGTACACCTTGCATGAGTTCCACAGCCGATCCAAGTGGGCGTCCAAACAGAAGACTGCCGGGCCGGCAGGAAGACTATACGCCCTGATCCCCTCGAACACGCTCGATCCGTAGTGAATGGCGTGTGATGCCACGTGAACAGTTGCCTCATTCCATGGAACCAACTGCCCGTCTAGCCACACTTTCTCCGATTTCTTCACCCTCTCCTCCTTTCTTCGATCCTTCCTTTGGTGTAGCGGACAAGGCCGCCGGCGTTGATGATTTCGAGCATGAACTCCGGATACGGGACCGTCCGATAGGTTTTTCCGGTAGTCAAGTTGCGGATAAGCCCCGCTTCGATCTCCGCCTCGATCTCATGCCCCTTTTTCGCTTCCCGGGCTGCTTGTGGCGCTTCCAGGATGGGAAGGCCAATGTTGATCGCATTCCGGTAGAAGATGCGCGCGAAGCTGACTGCAATCACACACCCCATCCTAGCCCCTTTGATAGCCAGAGGAGCGTGTTCGCGCGACGAGCCGCACCCGAAGTTCTCCCCGGCGATGATGATGTCCCCGGGGTTAACCGAAGCAGCGAAATCCGGGTCGATATCTTCCATGCAGTGTTTTGCCAGCTCCTCAGCGGTCGAGACGTTGAGGTAACGGGCGGGAATGATGACATCGGTATCAACATTATCCCCGTACTTCCAGACACTTCCCTTGATTATCATCAGACGACCCTCTCTGGCCCGATGATGCGCCCGGCGACCGCCGAGGCTGCAGCGACCGCTGGCCCGACCAGGTAGACCTCGCTCTCCGGGTGCCCCATCCGCCCGCGGAAGTTACGGTTGGTGGTGCTCACTGCCCGCTCCCCCGCTGCAAGGACGCCCATGTGCCCTCCCAGGCACGGCCCGCACGTTGGAGTGCTCACCGCAGCTCCGGCCATGATGAAGTCCTCGATCAGCCCCTCGCGCAGCGCGTCGAGGTACACCTGTTGGCTTCCGGGAAGGACAATGCACCGCACGTCCGCGTGTACGGCACGTCCGCGCAGGATCTCCGCGGCAACGCGCAGATCCTCCACCCGCCCGTTGGTACAGGAGCCGATCACCACCTGGTCGATCGGGACATCTCCGGCCTCGCTCACCGGGCGTGTGTTCTCCGGCAAGTAAGGAAAAGCTACCTGCGGGGCGATAGAGCTGGCGTCGATCTGGATCGTGCGCGCGTACTCGGCATCTGTATCCGGCGTATAGGCCGTGTATCCTCGGGACGCGCGGGGGTCCACGTAGGTGCTCGTCTTATCATCGACCGCGAACAGGCCGGCCTTCGCCCCGGCCTCGATCGCCATATTTGCCATGGTGAACCTTCCTGCCATCGAGAGGTCGCCGATTGTCGTGCCGGAGAACTCGATCGCCTTGTACAGGGCACCGCTTACCCCGATCTTCCCAATAGTGTGAAGGATCAGGTCCTTCCCACCGACCCATCGCTGCAGCTTCCCGAAGTACACGATCAGAATCGTCTCCGGGACGCGCATCCAGACACTACCGGTTGCCATGGCAACAGCGATGTCGGTCGATCCCATCCCGGTCGAAAACGCTCCGAGGGCCCCGTAGGTGCAGGTGTGGGAGTCGGCCCCGACCACGACGTCGCCGGGGAGGACCAACCCTTGCTCAGGGAGGAGGACGTGCTCGATTCCCATCTTCCCTACTTCAAAGTAGTGGGAGATCCCCTGAGCGCGGGCGAAGTTGCGCATCACTGCACACTGCTGCGCCGACTTTATGTCCTTATT
>JAUWNS010000119.1 GCA_030612485.1 Candidatus Bipolaricaulota bacterium | reverse complement strand
TATGGGCTGGTATCGAGAGGCTCCCCAATTTGCTCCGCGTGTCTTTCCCCTCCGTGCCGCCTTCCGTACCCCGGTGGACCGAACGGTTGCACATGGCTGTTCCTTCACCGTTCGCACTAGCCTTCGCCTTCTTCGTAGAGGCTCGGCATCCACAACCCACACCGCCGGTTCTCGTGTGGGACGTGTAACGAGGCTGCAAAGTTCGCTTTATGCTACGGCCCGGAAGGTTTGCTGGCCCTGCACCGGCAAGGACGTTTACTTCCAAGCTTTCATCTCCCAAAGTCACCTCCAAGAGACGTCGGATATACTATGCGGGCATACAGTCAATTCCCGCCGCCGGACTTACACCGGCTAGACACGCGGCCCTATGGGCTGCGAACGAAGGACACGAAGAATGGAATTCGTTGAACTGTCGAATCGGTTAATCGGGTGTGCAACTGAAGTACACCGGGAACTGAGCCCAGGATTGTTGGAGTTGACCTATGAGCAGTGCCTTTGACCCCTTCGCGCTCTTCGTGTCCTTCGTGGTGAAACAATTCTGTACCTCTGTGAGAGTCTTGGCGCTTCACCTTTCTCTTTAGTTACCCACTCGAAACGACAAAGAGCCGGTTTCCGTATATACTTATGCGATGAGAGCAGGCACGAACGAATAGGAAGGGACGATGAGACACGCAGTGTATGACTTGGTAATTCGTGGCGGAACGCTTGTGTCCCCGCAGGGAACAATTCAGGCTGATCTGGCAATCGATGGTGAGAAGATCGTTGCCGTGGGGCTCGATCTTTTGGGGAAGCACGAGTTCGATGCTTCTGGCAAACTCGTCCTTCCCGGGGTGATCGATGCGCACACGCACATGGCCCTCCCTGTCGCTGGGACACGATCGAGCGACAACTTTTTTACCGGAACACGCGCCGCTGCCTGCGGCGGGGTAACGACGATCGTCGACTTCACGGTGGGGAGCAATGAAACGACGATTCCCGAAGATATCGAGCGCCGCAAACAAGAAGCTGCGGCCTCGGTGATCGACTATGCCCTGCACGGGGAAGTCATCGGCTGGCATCCGGGTAACGAAGTAGAGTTTCGTGATGCGGTAAAGCTTGGCGTTAAAACATTCAAGTTCTACACGGCGTACGCTGCCTCCGGGCGCTCTTCGGACAGCGGCGTTCTCTATCATGCCTTTGGGGTGCTGGCCGATCTCGATGCGGTCGCGCTGGTTCACTGTGAGGATGATCCCATCATCGACGCGATCCTTCAGCAGATGGGAAGCGAGGCAAAGGGTAAGATGACGAGTCTCGCGCAGGCTCGTCCACCGATCTGTGAAGGAGCAGCGATCGATCAGGTGGCCTACCTTGCTGAACAGGTCGGGGTGAAAGTGCACATCGTGCATGTCAGCTCAGAGCTCGGTCTTGCAGCGGTGAAACGCGCCAAGGCACGAGGGGTGAGACTCACCGCGGAGACCTGTCCGCAGTACCTCCTGCTCACAAAGGAGGTCTACGATCGAGCGGACGGCCACCTCTTCTCGGCGAGTCCGGCCCTGCGCAAAGAAGGCGATCAACAGGCGCTGGGGCAAGGCTTGAGCGACGGTACTCTCGATCTTGTGGCGACCGACCACTGCCCATTCACGCGAGAACAGAAGACCTGGAAGGGATCGTTCTTAGATCTTCCCTACGGCCTCCCCGGCGTGGAGACCCTCCTACCTCTCTTTTACTCCGAAGGCGTGAGGAAGGGGCGTCTCCCTTTGACCGCCCTCCCTCGACTCCTTGCCGAGGGGCCGGCGCGGGGGAACGGACTCTACCCACGCAAGGGGACCCTCTCGATCGGTTCGGACGCGGACATCGTGATCTTCGACCCAGAGAAGGAGTGGGCGATCCATGCTGAGAACCTGCACATGGCGACCGATTTCTCTCCCTATGAGGGGATGATGGTGCACGGGGCAGTCGAGACAACGATCTCGCGCGGACGGATAATTTACGCTGACGAAACCCTCCAAGAAGGAGAGGGCGGGGGGAGGTTCATCCCCGGCTGAGGCACTGAGGCACGAGAAGACCCTTGCCGGTTTCCACTCCTGATCCTATCATCTAGCTTGGCAAATACTGAAGAGCAGGAGGCGTCTCATGAGGGTTCGCAAGACAGCCTATATTGATCTGTCCACCCGTGAGATCGAGGTGATGGACACTCCGCAAGAGGCGATCGAGTCCTTTTTAGGCGGAAGGGGCTATGCGGCCAGCATCCTGTACGACCTGGTTCCTCCCGGGATCGAGCCGGAGAGCCCGGGGAATGCGATCATCGTCTCTACCGGCCTCTTCTCCGGGACGCCATGGCCTGCGGCCTCCCGCTACCATCTGACCTTCCGTTCTCCCCTGACCAACTCCTACGGGTACGCCAATGCAGGGGGGAAGCTCGGATATTACCTGGCCGCCTGCGGGTTAGATGCACTGGTGATTCGAGGGAGGGCAGAGGCACCGGTCTACCTGCTCGTCGATTGCTTCCAGGCGCGGATCGAGTCCGCGGATGAACTGTGGGGTAAGACCACGGGCGAGACTGAGGCGTTTCTACACGAAAAGTACCCCGGCTCATCGGTGGCGAGCATCGGCCCTGCTGGTGAGAACGGGGTCCTCTTCGCGAGCGTGATGAATGACGGTGGCCGCGCGGCCGCGCGTACCGGAGGGGGAGCCGTCTTCGGATCGAAGAACTTGAAGGCGATCGTTGTCCTGCAAAACCGGCCGCAACAATTACCTAAGGAGTTTCTCGCAGAGGCGCGTGCAGCGACCCAGAAGGTCCTTGCCGCTCCTGCCATTCCGAACCTGCGTAAATGGGGGACGCCGTTCCTGACGGCGATCAAGAACGAGGTCGGAGATCTCCCGACAAAGAACCATCAACTCGGTCAAGTCCCGTTCATCGAGCGGATAGACGCTCCTGCTCTCGAACGGTACAAGGTGAAGACCAAGGGGTGCCTTGGATGCCCGATCCGGTGCGGCCGCATCTCCCAGGTTAAGACAGGGGATTACCGGTGTGTCACTGCAGGTCCCGAGTACGAGACTATCGATTCGTTAGGGCCGCAGTGCTACTGCGACGATCCCGAGGCTATCATCTACGCCAATATGCTGTGCAATGAGCTCGGGCTCGACACCATCTCGACCGGCGCGGCGATCGCCTTCGCCATGGAGTGCCATGAGAAGGGCCTCCTCGACGAAGAGGAACTCGACCTCTCGTGGGGGAACGGCAAGACGATCGTTGAGCTGATCCAGCAGATCGCAAACAGGGAAGGGCTAGGTGCTCTCCTCGCACAGGGGACACGCCGAGCTGCTGAAGAGATCGGGGCGGGTGCGAAGCGCTACGCAATGGAGGTCAAGGGGTTGGAGATCCCATCCCAGGAGCCGCGGGTCGCCAAGGCCTTTGGCTTGGGACACGCCACATCCAACCGCGGTGCCGACCACCTGTACGCGTTGCCAACGATCGATACGGCACGACTGGAGGAGGCTGGCCGCACCCTCCTTCCGCAGACCATGCCCGACTTACTGGATACGGCGAACGAGCGCTACAAGCCTGACCTCGTCTGGTTCAGTGAGCACTACTGTGCCGTCGCAGATTCACTAGGGGTCTGCAAGTTTAGCACCGTCGAGACGTATCCCCTCTACCCCGAAGACCTCATGCGTGGTCTGAACGCGCTCGGTCACGTGATCACGGCGGATGAACTCTTACGGATCGGTGAGCGGATCGTCAACCTGGAGAGGATGTACAATGTGCGGCTCGGTCTCTCGTCGGTGGATGACCGGCTTCCTACTAGATTTACCGAGGAGCCTCTCTCGGTCACACATGGGGGGACTACGATGGTTCACAGGATCAAGGATTTCGAAAAGATGCTCAGACGATACTACGAGCTACGCGGATGGGACGAGAACGGTATTCCCACCGATGAGAAGCTTCGCGAGCTTGGGCTCGATCGACTGGCTTAGGAGGAGAAATGCAGACGAGCGGTGGTTATATCGGAAGATATCTCCGGGTGGACCTGAGTGCGGGAATGATCGAGGAACACGAGATCACACTGGAGATGGCCCGTACATTCCTCGGGGGAAATGGATTCGGCGTCAAGATCCTGTGGAATGAGGTTGTACCTTCAGTCGATCCGCTCTCCCCGAAGAACGTCCTGATTCTCGCTACCGGCCCGCTCTGTGGGACGGCATGGCCCACCTCCGGGCGGATGGAGGCGATCAGCAAGTCTCCCCTCACGGGGATCTACGGGGACTCCAACTGTGGCGGATTCTTCGGGCCTGAGCTCAAGTTTGCTGGGGTCGACATGCTCGTCATCACTGGGATTGCTGCTCGACCGGTTACCCTGTGGATCGACAATGGGAAGGCCCGCCTCGAAGAGGCGAGCGACCTGTGGGGGCTAGACACGATCGAGACGGAGGAGGCGATCAGACGACAGAAGGGGGATGAGCGGGTGAAGGTTGCCTGCATCGGGCCCGCCGGGGAGAATGGGGTACGGTATGCCTGCATCCAGGCGACGCCGAATCGGAGCCTCGCGAGGAGCGGGATCGGAACGGTGATGGGTTCGAAGAAGTTGAAGGCGATCGCGGTTCGGGGAGGAGGAAAGGTCCCGATCGCGCGCCAAGCGGAATTCACCCGGCTCGCCCGCTCCATGCACGAGAGGATCAAAGCAAACGAGTTCTTCCCTGCCCTTGCCCGCTATGGCACCTCCGGCCTGGTCATGCTCATGAACGAGATCGGTCGCTTCCCCACCAAGAACTTTCAGTCCGGAGATTTCGCCCTTGCCGAAGAGATCGGGGGAGAAGCTCTTCACGAAGGATATTGGGTCAAGGACGATGGCTGCTTTGCCTGCCCGATCCGGTGCGACAACATCTACCAGGTAAAAGAGGGTGAGTTCGCGGGGACTGTCACGTCGAGCTTCGAGTACGAGACACTTAACTCGTTCGGTGCGGCAGTGGGGAACAGTAACCTCGCCTCTATCATCGCGGCGAACGACCGCTGCGATCGGTTGGGCCTCGATACGATCTCCGCCGGGCGGGCGGTCTCCTTTGCGATGGAACTCTACGAGAAGGGGATCCTGACAAAGGAAGATACGGACGGCCTCGCACTCGAGTGGGGTGACTACCACGTGATCCTTCAGCTTATCGAACAGATCGCCCGGAGGGAAGGGCTGGGCACACTTCTCTCCTTAGGGGTGAGGGAAGCCGCAGCCCAGATCGGCAATGGGGCTGAGTACTACGCCATGGAGGTGAAGGGGCAGGAGATCCCTGCCCAGGACGGTCGGGCCCAGCAGTCGATGGGCCTTGCACACATCACATCAAGTCGTGGGGCCGATCACCTGAAGGCCTTTCCCACGATCGACGAGACGGGATACACCAAGGAGGTGGAACGTCGCTACGGTGAGGAGTACCTTCCCGAGATGGCCGACCCGCACGCCACCAAGTATAAAGCATTCCTGGTTAAGGACGGGGAGGACTTCGGCGCCGTGGTCGATTCGGTGGGGGTCTGCAAGTCTGGCGGGACCTTTGTCATGGCCGAGATCTACTGGCCCGAGATCGCGGAAGGCTTGACCTATGCCACCGGGATCGAATTCTCTGAGAATGCCCTTAAATCAACGGGTGAGCGGATCTACAACCTGATGCGCGCCTACAACGCCCTGCACGGGATCACGCGGGCGGATGACCGCCTCCCGCGTCGTTTCACCGAGGAACCCTCCCCATCCGCCGGGGCGAAGGGCGAGATCGCCCATGCCGAGGAGCTGCTCGATGAGTACTACGACCTTCGTGGCTGGGACAGAGAGCGGGGTTGGCCGACCACCGCCACCCTGAAACGCCTCGGCCTTCCCGAGGCGGCCGAACGACTGAAGGAGTTGCAAGATGACTGAGCGTCTCATTCTCGGCGGAGCACTCCTTGCCTCGGCGGAGACACCATTGCAAGAGGATTGGGGCGTGCTGATCGAAGAGCGCTCGATCGCCGCGGTTGGTCCGAACGAGGCACTGCGCGCCGAGCATCCGCATGCGGAGGTTATTGACGCACGCGATCTCCTTCTCATGCCCGGGTTCATCAACGCGCACATGCACTCCTACGGCCTCCTCGCCCACGGTATCCCTGTTGATGATCCTCCACGCGGGTTCTACGAGTTCCTGGCAGATTTCTGGTGGCCATACGTGGAGAACCGCTTGGATCATCCGATGATCAAGGCCGCCTTCGCTCTCGCCTGTGGAAAGATGATCGAAGCGGGTTTCACCAGCGTCTGTGATGTCTTGGAGGCTCCGAACGCCCTCCCTGGGGCACTCGCTGTGGAAGCAGAGGTTCTGAAGGATGCGGGGCTTCGCGGGGTTCTATCGATCGAGGCCTCGGAAAGGCTCGGTACGGACCTTGGAAGGGATGCCCTCGACGAGAATACTCGTTTCGTCAGAGACCACGAGAATGATCGGCTTATTCGGGGAATGGTCTCGATCCACACGAGCTTCACGTGTTCGGAAGGATTTGTCATGCTTGCCAAGGGGATCGCGGATGACCTCGGGTGCTCGATCCATCTTCATCTATCGGAGAGCTCGTACGAACCTAAAATCTCTCTCGAACGGTATGGGATGCGCCCGGTCGAATGGTACGATAGGCTGGGTTTCTGGGATAGCTCGGTCCTTGCCTCCCAGGGAGTCGCGATCGATCGATCGGAGATCGATATTCTCGCCGAGCGCGGGGTGCGGCTCGTGCACATGCCGCTCAGCAACTGTGAGGTAGGAGGAGGGATCGCTCCGGTCCCGGCGATGATTACGCGTGGAATCCGGCCAGGACTCGGTACGGATGGGTACATCAACGATCCGTTTGAGGTGATGCGCGGGGCCTTCCTGATCCACAAGGGAGCGTTGCAGGACCCACGTGTGATGCCGGCAGAGACGGTCCTCTCGATGGCCACATCCTGGGGGGGCAAGGCCGTTGGCTTCCCTCGTGTTGGTACGCTCGCGCCGGGGGGGCGCGCCGACCTTATTGGGATCGATCTCTCCTTCGACGCGCCGCTCACCAAAGGGAACGTGCTCGACCAAATAGTCCTTTATCGAAACGGGAGCGATGTCGCTCTCTCGATCGTCGATGGTACTCTCCTCATGAAGGATCATGAGCTCTTGACCCTGGATATGGAGGCGGTCCGGCATG
>JAUWNS010000142.1 GCA_030612485.1 Candidatus Bipolaricaulota bacterium | reverse complement strand
TGGGAACGCTGCGCTTCTCCGAGGAGGAGCTTGCCCGCGCCGCAATAAAGTACGGCGGAGCGGTGGCTTTTGCCACTCGAATGTACCAGGCCCTGGCTGAACGCCTCCCCGATGGTTTCGACTACGAGGTCTCGGTGGACGAGACGGAGACGCCCACGACCCCATTGGAACACCTGTTTGTGGCTCACGAGTTTCGGCGGCGTGGGGTGGGCTTCATGAGCCTCGCCCCGCGGTTTGTGGGAGCGATGGAGAAGGGGGTCGATTGGAGGGGCGATCTGGAGGTGTTTCGCAGGGAGCTTGAAACGCACGCCGCCATCGCCCGCACAATCGGATCATACCGCCTGAGCCTCCACTCCGGGTCGGACAAGTTCACCCTGTACCCATTCCTGGCGGAAGAGACCAATGGTCTGTGGCACGTGAAGACGGCTGGGACGAGCTACCTTGTCGCCCTAGAGGTGGTAGCGCGTCACAAGCCTGCTCTTTTTCGCAAGATCGCGAGCTTCTCGATATCGCAGTTTGGGCACGAGCGGGCGAGCTACCACATCTCGGCCGATCCTTCTCGGATCCCTCCACTGGAGACACTGTCAGATGACGAACTTCCGGAGATTATTGAGGAACAGAATGGACGGCAGGTTCTACATGTAGCCTTTGGAGCGGTTCTACAGAACCCACTGGGTGACCAATTACGCCTTGTACTCGATGAATGGGAAGAGGAGCATTACGAGCGATTGGCCCGGCACCTGGGCCGACACCTGGAAAGATTGGGGGTGATGAACGGTGGATGAAATGAAAGGGAAGATCGCGGTAATCACCGGTGGGGCAGGCGTGCTTTGCACAGCAATAGCAGAGGGGTTGGCGCGAGAAGGGGTGAAGATCGCCCTCTTGGATATTGATGAAGAGAAGGCCGAAAAGGCCCTGGCCCTCGTTCGCTCAGCAGGGAGTGAGGGGTTGGTCGTGAAGACGAGTGTTCTCTCCCGTAAGGAACTTGAACAGGCAGCGAAGAAGATTCTCTCGACATTTGGGCGGGTGGACATCCTTATCAACGGAGCGGGAGGCAATTCTCCAAAGGCAAGTACAGGCCCGGATCAATCCTTTTTCGATCTTCCTGAAGACGGAGCACGGTTCGTCTTCGACCTCAACTTCATGGGGACGTTCCTCGCCAGCCAGGTCTTTGGCAAGATCATGGTCGAACAGAAAGAGGGAGTGATCCTAAACATTGCCTCGATGAACGCCATCCGCCCTCTCACGCGCATTCCTGCTTATTCCGCGGCGAAAGCCGCCGTGGCCAACTTCACCCAGTGGCTGGCAGTTCATCTGGCACAGACTTACTCGCCGCAGATTCGGGTCAACGCAATCGCCCCAGGGTTCTTCCTGACGGCGCAGAACCGCTTCCTCCTCCAAGACGAAAAAGGGGACTTGACCGCAAGAGGAAAGCAGATCATCGACCACACGCCGATGGACCGGTTCGGAAAGCCCGAAGACCTTGTTGGAACAGTCCTATGGCTGGTCTCTCCCCTCTCCCAATTCGTGCACGGGATTGTTGTCCCGATTGACGGGGGCTTCTCCGCGTACTCCGGAGTGTAGGAAAAGAGAGATGAAAAACGTCGTCATAGCCCAGTCGGGCGGCCCGACCGCAGTGATCAATTCATCCCTTCTTGGCGTGGTGGAAGCCTGTCGGAATTTTCCGGAGCGCTTCGGTCGAGTCTACGCTGCCTATCACGGTATCGAAGGTGTTCTCAAAGAGGAGCTTTTGGATCTGTCAGCACAGGATAAAGAGGAGCTTGCTCTCTTGCGGACCACACCAGCGGCAGGGGCGATCGGGACCTGTCGTTACAAGATCAAGCCAGAGCAGACAGAGGACCTTGAGCGGATAGTCGAAGTCTTTCGTGTCCATGGAATAGGTTTTTTCTTCTATATCGGTGGAAATGATTCAATGGATACGGCGCAGCAAGTGAGCGAACTCGCGCAAGAGAGCGGGTTGGACCTCGTTTGTGTGGGCGTTCCAAAGACAATCGATAACGACCTGGGCGATCAGGCGTTTGAGTTGATCGATCATACCCCGGGATACGGATCGACCGCTCGGTATTGGGCGCACATGATTCAGAATCTTAACGAGGAGAATCGTGGTTCCTGCCGTTCTGACCCGGTGTTGGTCGTTCAGGCGATGGGACGGCGGATCGGCTTCATCCCGGCCGCGGCGCGCCTCGCCGATCCGGAGCGCGAGATGCCGTTACAGATATATCTTCCCGAAGCTAAATCTACCCTGCCAAAGCTCGCAGAGAACGTGAACCAGGAACTGCGGCGCTCCGGACGTGCAATCATCGTGGTGAGCGAGGGGTTCAATGTGGGGAATCTTGGAGAGAGTAAAGACTCGTTCGGGCACACGCAATTCAGCGCAAGTGAGATGTCGGTGGCCCAGATTGTTGTGAACTACTTAAACCAGCAGGGCCTCGCCATTCGGGGAGCAGCGCGCGGGCAGATCCCGGGGACAGACCAGCGGGATTCAATGCTTTATGCCTCTACTGTAGACATCGAAGAGGCCTATTCTGTCGGAGCACATGCGGTGGCAATTGCCGTTACCGACGGAACAAGCTACATGGCGACGATCAGGCGCGAGCCGGGGCCGGACTACACCGTCTCCTATGACAAGGCTCCCCTTACAGAGATGGCCAACTCTGAGCGGGTATTCCCCAAGGATTGGATCGCGCCAAACGGGATCGACGTTACCGATGAGTTCCTACGCTATGCCTGTCCTCTCATAGGCGAGATCGGCCCAAGAGTCCCTCTTATTGGAGGGCTGCAACGCTTCGCTCATCTGAGAGAGGTCTTTGCTGAGAAGAAGTGTCCGGGGTACATCCCTTTGGGGTACCGATGAGGGACTATCGAAACGTCGCAGACAAGCTGCGACGCTACGGAACCCAACGAGCGTCGGACCTTGTGTCCGACGTTGGTCGGGTCTTTGTCTGACGTTGAAAGTGAGGGCAGATGGACTATCGTGAGAGATTTGAGGATTTCCATCCAACCAAGGACTTCCTCGTCTGCATCGATTCTGATGGCTGTGCGTTCGATACGATGGGAATCAAGCAGCGGGAGTGTTTCTGCCCGTGGATGATCGCCTACTTCGGCCTGCAACCGGTGGCTCAGGCCGCGCGGGAGTGCAAGGAGTTCGCCGATCTCTTCTCGAAGACCCGGGGAGCGAACCGCCATATCACGATCAAGCGAATCCTCACCGAACTCCTTCCCACTCATCCGCAGGGGCCACCACGCAGATTTAATGTGCCAAAATTTCCGCACTACTTTGCCTGGGTGGACGATCCCCGAAGTCTCTTGTCGAACGACGGATTGAGACAGGCAATCGATCGTGCAGCAAACGAGGGGGCGAGGCAGGAACTGAAGCATATCCTTGCCTGGAGCGAGCGGGTGAACTGGGCAGTGGGTGAGATCGTTCAGGGGATCCCGCCGTTTCCCTATGTGCGGGACTCGCTCGTGAAGTTGCAGGATAGAGCTGATGTGGTCGTGGTTTCGGCGACACCTATCGAAGCACTCGAACGAGAGTGGCAAGAGCACGATATAGCACGCTATACAGCGCTCATCTGTGGTCAGGAGATGGGAACAAAGGCAGAGCACATCGCTTCCATAGCTGGAGAGTACGCAGAGCACCACGTCTTGATGATCGGTGATGCGCCCGGGGACCGTAGGGCAGCCAGGGCAAACGATGCCCTGTTCTATCCGATCATTCCCGGCGAAGAAGAGAACTACTGGAAGCATTTCGCCGATGAATCGATGGAGCGGTTCTTTTCGGGAACCTATGATGGACGATATGAGGCGGATCTCAGCGAGCGATTCGAGCGAGCCCTCCCTGACTCACCGCCTTGGGAGGTAAACGCATGAACAGTGCCGACTTCGGGATTATCGGTCTTGCGGTGATGGGCCAGAACCTGGCGCGGAACGTAGAGAGCCGCGGATTCACGATTGCGGTTTTCAACCGCACTGCGGAGCGTACGCGAGAATTCATCAAAGAACACGGCGCGGGGAAGAAGATCATTCCTTCCTACTCTCTGGAGGGGTTTGTAGGAACGCTATCGCGTCCCCGCAAGATCCTGCTGATGGTCAAGGCAGGAGCGGGTACCGACATGGTACTAGAGGCTCTCCTTCCCTTGCTTGAAGAAGGAGACACCGTAATGGACGGAGGCAACGCCCACTACGAAGAGACCGAGCGGCGTCTCGTCACCGTTGAGGAACAGGGCATTTTCTACCTTGGCGTGGGAATCTCCGGAGGGGAAGCGGGTGCGTTGCACGGCCCGGCTATCATGGCCGGCGGCAGCAAAGCCGCCTACACACACGTCGAGGAGATCCTCAAGGAGATCGCGGCAAAAGGACCGCAAGGACCGTGTTGTGCCTACTTTGGTCCTGGATCCGCCGGCCACTATGTCAAGATGATCCATAACGGGATCGAGTACGCGATTATGGAGACAATCGCCGAGGCGTACGACTTGATGAAGCGGGGGTTGAGGATGACGCCGGACGAGATGGCCGACGTCTTCGAAGACTGGAATGCCGGAGACCTCGGTGGGTACCTGTTTGAGATCACGGAGCGAATACTTCGTCATCCCGACAACGAGACAGGCGGGGCCCTCGTTGACTCAATCCTCGACACCGCAAAGCAGAAGGAGACTGGCAAATGGTCCACCCAATCTGCTCTCGACCTCGGAACACCAGCGCCGACGATCGCGATGGCTGTCTTCGCGCGCGCTCTCTCTGGCCTGAAGATAGAGCGGGCCGCGGCCGAGAAAGTCCTTCCAGGACCCGCGTTGCAGTTAGATGCCTCGCGCGAGCCATTTGTGGAAAACCTGCGCGGTGCGGTTATGCTCACGGTCTTGACGGCCTACGCGCAAGGGTTACGACAACTAAGGGACGCCTCCGTAGAGCGTGGCTACAACCTGGATCTTGCCGAGGCGGCCCGTGTGTGGATGGCAGGATGCATCATCCGGGCGAAGCTACTCGTACCGATTGAGAAGGCCTTCCTAGAAGAACAGGATCTCCCTCTTCTCTTCCTGGCAGAACCGTTCCTGTCACTGTGGAAGGACAATCATCTTGCTCTGCGGCGGGTGGTGATTCAGGCTCACGAGCATGGTATCCCTGTACCGGTGATGAGCTCCGCGCTCGATTTTCTCGATGGGTATCGCTCCGGGCGGCTTCCCGCGAACCTGTTACAGGCCCAGCGGGACTTCTTCGGCGCTCATACCTATCAACGAGTCGACAAAGAGGGCACGTTCCATGCGGAGTGGGAGGAGGAATGATCCTTAACTACGCTCCCGGACGCGCAATTGACATGCAAGAGGTGGAAGCACGCCTGGGGAAGGCACTGGAAGAGATTGATGTTACCGGGAAGAAGGTGTTGGTGATCGTTCCGGACAATACTCGCACCCTTCCCATGCCGACCTTCTTTGAGACGATATCCACCCATCTCTCTTCTCGTGCCCGGGAGGTCACGTTCCTTGTCGCTTTGGGGACCCATCCGCCGTTATCTGAGGATGAGCTCCGTATACACCTTGGCCCACGGATGAACGATTTTAGGAATGTCCACATTGTGCAGCACGAATGGGATAACCCAGGGGCACTTGCTCAGGTGGGGACAATCACCCGTGCGGAGATGGAGAAGATCTCGACGGGACTCCTATCCGAGGAAGTTCCGGTGACGATCAATCGGGCGGTGCTGGAACACGATCTGGTGATCATCCTCGGCCCGGTCTTCCCGCATGAGGTGGTCGGCTTCTCTGCTGGGCACAAGTACTTCTTTCCGGGTGTCTCCGGGCCGGAGATGGTGCATCAGTCGCACTGGTTGGGGGCGCTGATCACCAGCCCGAAGACGATCGGCCACAAGAGCACCCCCGTTAGAATGATGATCGAGAAAGCGGCGACTATGGTTCCCACGCCTCGGTTGGGAATTATGCTCGTTATGCGCGGGCACGATTTGAAGGGTCTCTTCCTTGGAAAGGTTGAGGATGCTTGGTCGAAAGCTGTTGACCTCTCTGCCAAGGAGAACATCATATGGGTGGAACACCCGTTTAAGACAGTCTTATCCATGGCTCCGCCGATGTACTGGGAGCTATGGACAGCGGGTAAGTGCACCTACAAGCTCGAACCTGTAGTGGCAGATGGCGGGCAGGTGATCATCTACGCCCCTAACCTCTCCGAGATCTCAGTGACGCACGGGGAGCTGATCCGCCAAGTGGGGTATCATACGCGCGACTACTTCCTACATCAATGGGACCGGTTCAAGGGCGTCCCCCGTGCCAT
>JAUWNS010000249.1 GCA_030612485.1 Candidatus Bipolaricaulota bacterium | reverse complement strand
CGGGCGCTCGGCGAGGCGCTCAAGAACTACCTGTTCGATCAGTACCTGCGAACGCATCGGCAAGCCGAGGAGCTCTTGAAGCAGCACGAATCGAAGACGTTGGAGTTTAAGTCGACCTTGCGGTGGAACCTGCGTGAGGATCGTAAGGACCCGACCGTGGTGACACATGCGGTGCTCAAGACGATCGCAGCCTTCCTGAACACGGACGGTGGAGATCTGTTGATCGGCGTGGCCGATGACAAGACAATCATCGGAATCGAGGCGGACCGGTTTGACAACGAGGACAAGTTCCTCCTGCACCTTAGCCACGTCATCGGTGCAGCGCTGGGAGATCGCTCTGGAACGCTTGTTGATGCGAAGATGGAGGCCATCCAAGGCAAGACCGTTTGTTTGGTGATCTGCCAGCGAAGCCCAGAGCCGGTCTTCTTCAAGTGGAAGGGCATCGAAGAGCATGAAGAAGGCGACTTCTACGTGCGTAGTGGCCCACAGACAGTGAAGCTTGATCCGGAAAACTCAGAGAAATATATTCAAACAAGGTTTTAGGAGGTCAGCCATCATTGGGCAACCCTCTCCGCCCCATCAGTTCCAGGATCAGGAAGCACTGAAGTAGCTGCTGCGTGGGACTTCTGACAGGAGGAGTGGTGAATAGGTCCATCCTTGATGAGTTGCAGCACGAGATGCGCGACTGCCGGCGCTGCTTGGAGGCTGGGTATCCGATAAGGGAGGGAGCGATCTTCTCCGGACCGGCATCTGCACAGATCATGGTCGTTGGGCAGGCCCCTGGAATACGGGAGGGAGGGGTAGGCCTTCCGTTCAGCGGTCCGGCGGGGAAGCGTCTCTTCTCCTGGCTCGCTCGTGCGGGCTTCGAGGAGTCGGAGTTTCGCGCAACACAGTACATCACTGCGATCACCAAGTGCTTCCCCGGGAAGGGCAACTCACGCGGCGACCGCGTCCCTACAGCAGTGGAGCGCAGGCTGTGCGCTCCTTTCCTGGCTCGCGAGATCGAGCTGCTGAACCCCAAATTGATCATCCCTGTCGGTCGCGTGGCGATCGACCGTTTCTTGGGGCGAGAGAAACTCGGTGTTCTCATTGGAGCGATCCACGAGAAGGATGGCCGACTCGTCCTCCCTCTCCCTCATCCCTCCGGCGCCAATCTGTGGTTGAATCGTCCGGCGAGCAAGCGTCTCCTGAAGGAGGCGTTGGAGCGCCTGCGCCGGATCAGAGAGGAGATGAGGCTATGAGTCATCCCGATGAGCTTCCTGCCAATCGCAACGATCGCGTGCAAAGAGCCAGAAGGTCAAGGACATAAGAAGACAGAGAGAGAGGAAGTACCAGACCCACCACGGAAAGCCGAGCGGACCCAGGTGACCATCCCCCCACGCCCAATAATCGTTCCCCAGCAGGAAGAGGAGCACAAAGGCGACGACCCACTTCCAGATTCCCTTCTTCCCGTTGCGGATTTCTTCCGTGGCCTGAACCTGGGGATGAGGCCGGGTAAGGAGGCTCACCCCGATAAGGATCAGACTCGCTGCTAAGACGACGGGGATCACAGGGAGGGGGCCGAAGGTGGGGAGCAGGTGGAGGTGATAGGCAACGACCAACCCTTCTCCTACGAGGATCGAGGTGATTGCCCCTCCTGCTGTTGCTCGTTTCCAGTAGAGGGCGGCGATCACGGTGGGGAAGAGGACGGCAAGGCCGGTGAAGGTCTCTGTCGCGATCTCCAGGAAGGTGGCCGGTGGCCGCCACGCGATCGCCAATCCGCTAAGAGCGAGCACGATTACGAATCCCTTCCCTACCCACGGTGAGGCTTGCCTCGGTGAGGCGCGCCTCGACACGGCTTGCCCCTTCCTCAGGGGGTCGACAAGGTCCCGGGTGAGCATGGAGGAGAGGGTGAGGAGTTGGGAGTCGAGGGTCGACATAAGGGCGGCGAGGGCTGCTGTGAGGACTAGCGCTTCCAAGATTGGAGGAGTATAGCGCGAGAGGAGCAGAGGAAGAATCTTATCGGAGGCGACCCCTGTTGGGAGTTCCGGGAACCCCAACCGTCCAATCACCCCGATCGTTACCGGGAGGAGGAAGAGGATGCCGGTGACCAGCGGGTAGAGGGCCATCGTCGTCCCTAGTGCTCGCTCGTTGCGGGCGGCGTAGAAGCGTTGAAAGAGCTGGGGAAACATCGGGTCACAGAGGAGCCACAGGAGCATGTACCCAAGCCATATCCCGGGGGAGAAGGCTCCCCCCATCCCCGGGCGGGAGAAGAGCTCCGGCCATCGGATGGCTGCTGCATGGTTCGCTGCGGAGAGTCCGCCGAAGGACGATGCAATTACCCCGAGGGCGACAAGTAGGAGTACCAGCATCATCCCTCCTTGGAGGACGTCGGTCCACGCTACGCCGCGAAACCCGCCGAGGAAGGTGTAGATCAGCATGACAACGGTGATCAGTGTGGCTCCAGCAAAATACGGAATGCCGAGGAGTTCCTCCAAGGCGTAGCCCGCCGCCATCGGCTGCATGGCAAGATACGGTAGGGTGAAGGTGATCATCACCCCGAGGAAGAGGAGGCGAAGCGGTCTGCTCTTGAATCGATCGAAGACGAGCTCCGGCGGAGTGAGGAGTCCCTTTTCTTT
>JAUWNS010000183.1 GCA_030612485.1 Candidatus Bipolaricaulota bacterium | reverse complement strand
GGAGCGAACGAGGAGCACCGGAAGTGCTTGCGAGCGTAATAGCGTTCGCACAGCCGGGGCGTGTCCTTTACCATTGCACTCGAGACGACCGACCTCATCGACGAATACGACCTGCATGGCTCTTGTAGCGTGTTCGATCGCTGCACGAGCAAATGCTAATCCATCTTCCATCAGATAGAATTTGCCGATTGGGATCCCTGGTGGGGTCAGCCTGACGAACGGCTCTTCCTCACCTGTTGAGAGATCGTGAATTGTATAACCAATGGTTTCATTCCCATCGAGAATCCGGGGAGAGAGAACTCCTCCGGTCTTGATCCTGCGTTCGATAAGTGCCGCGGCAAGCTGTTCCGCGAGGCGTGTCTTCCCTACCCCAATTTCCCCGTGGATGATGATACACGTGTGGTCATCACCTTGTAGGCTATCGCTGATGGCAGAGATGATCTCATCGCGCACTCGTGAGGTTGCTGGCATGTCATCATTGAGATTAGCCGCGAATATGCAGCAGGACAAGAAAGAGGGTTGTCGCATACAAGATGATCATGAACGGGTAGAGAATCGTTCGCTGATTTGATGTAACATACCCTCCGTGCGAAAGGAGGATCGATTGTGCACGATACGAGAGAAGAAGCGATACCATCCCTAGAAGATTGGAAGGCTCTCTACCAAGCGGCTAAGGAGTTTCATGCCCTTGCACCATGGGAGTGGATGTGGGATAGCGATCTCTTCGGGGTACAGGACCCCGTAAGCCGTGAGGTCATCTACACCTGTGTATTAGGGAATCAGGGTGAGGTCTTCGCCTTGGTCGGTAATCTCGGGAGTGAGGGGCTTGCCGTCTACAACAGCATCCTATCCGGGGAGATCGGCCCCGACAGTCCTAACGCGTTCACCATCCAGAAGTGTCTGATGGCCTCCTTTGAGAACCGCGCAGACATAGGAAAAGAGGATTATGCGATCATACGCAAACTTGGGCTTCGTTTCCGGGGGCACAATGCATGGCCGCTCTTTCGAATCTGCCAACCCGGGTTCTTCCCTTGGTATTTAACCACCTCAGAGGTTCGCTCCTTGGCCGTGCTCTTGGAACAGACCATCGGGGTTGCCCAACGGCTGGCCAACAACTCTGATATTCTTATCCCGCCCGAAGAGGGTCTCTACATGGTGCGGGTGCCGCAAGATCGAAATGGGATGCGTTGGAAGGATGAGTGGCGAGCACCGGCTCCGTATGAGAAAAAAGAAGAACACTCCCTTGCTCCCCTACCGGTAGCGACGTTGAAAAGAATGCGCGAGGCACCCGCTACAAAGCACGGCATATGGGAAGTTGACACCTTGCTTGTCCCTTCTCCGATCGAACAGGAAGATGGCCCTCCTTACTTTCCCATTGCGCTCCTCATCGTTGAGCACAAGAACGGCATCATCTTGCACTTTGACCTATGTGAACCCTGGAAGTTTTCAACAGAGTTTCAGTCTCGATTCCTCGCCTTTTTGGAAGGTGTGAAGAGTTGGCCGCGCGCGCTGTGGGTCATGAAGGAGGACCTTCACCAGGTACTACTCCCCTTGGCCGAACAACTCGGTATTGAAGTACAAAGAGTCTCGCGCCTCACGGCCATCGAAGAGGCGGAAGAATCGCTGATCGGCTTTCTCGGTTGAGGGTGATTCCTAGTAGGGTCAGACCTTGTTTCTTGCATGGCTCAATTCTCCCCCGAAGAAGAGATCTGCCGGCCTCCACGCAAGAAACAACGTCAGACCCCGCGCGCTCTCCCCTTCCCCCCCGTCTTTGCTTTCCCCGCGTTCCCCGTTCCCCGTTGCTCATGGCGCATGCGCTGGCTATGATTTAGTCATCTTGGAGACCACTCAGCGAGGATCTATGTCTGAACCACAATTAGCCCTGATCTTCGGCGATCCGTTCCGCTGTGAGCAGGCCCTGCAGGCTCGCCACACGAGGATCATCGAGAATCATCCGGAGACCGAACGGCACACCTTGTTCGGCGACGAGATCGATCTTTCCGCCCTTATGGTGGAGCTTCAGTCCGCTTCTCTCTTTGCAGAGAGCCGCCACTTCGTCGTCCGTCATGCAGAGTCGATCAAGGCAAAGCCGTTCTCCGCCCTCATTGAACGGGATCTCCCTGCAGGGACGTACCTCACGTTCCTCGCGCCGGGTTTAAAGGGGACGAGCCCGCTCATCAAGGCAGCCAGAAAACGCGGAATAGTGCAGGCCTTCCCTCCCGTAAAGGGGAAATCTTTGGAACGCACGGCCTCTGAGGTGATGGTCGCGCAGGGAGTTCATCTCGATCCGCAGGCGCTGAATGTCTTGATCGCACGGTGCAATGGCGACCTTCTCGTGCTCTCGCAGGAGGCGCGAAAGCTTCGCTCCTTCTCTTCCGAAGGGACGATCGATCGCGACGCGATCGAGAAGGTAGGGTTCTCTACGGGGGAGGGATCGATCTACCCTCTCCTCGATCGTATTGGAGAGCACAACCTTCCCGAGAGCCTCGCAACACTCTCTCGCCTGCACGAGGACCCTGGGCGGATCTTCTCCGGGGTCGTACGCCACCTGACGAAACTCTTGATGGTGCGGGTCCTCCTTGATTCCAAGATCGCAGAGGCAAAGATGTCGACGCTGCTCGGAACGCCATCCTGGCTCGTCCGCCGGCTCGCGACACAGGCGAAGGGGTACTCGGCGCAAAGGCTAACCGCCGCACTCGACTTGGGGATCAACCTTGATCTCGAAGTCAAGCGCGGCGGCATTCGTCCTTCCGATGCGCTTCTTAAACTGATCCTTAGCGTTACGACTCGCTCTGCACCACCTTCGCCGGAATATGCTCGGCAAAGCCAGCCCTCTCCAGGAGAAGTCGGCTAGCAACCAAGGCACAGTACAGGCTACCAACCACACCGATCCCCAGCGTGATCGCAAACCCCTTGATCGGACCGGTCCCGATCAGAAGGAGGATGAGCGCGGTGAGGAGTGTCGTGATGTTCGCGTCGAGCAAGGTAGAGAGCGACTTCTCAAACCCAGCTCGCACCGAGGCGAGCGGAGACTTCCCGGTACGCTTTTCTTCCTTGATCCGCTCGAAGATGATCACGTTGGCGTCGACCGTCATACCGATCGTCAGGATGATACCAGCGATGCCTGGGAGGGTAAGGGTCGCGTTGAAGACGACCAGCGCCCCGAAGATGATCAGCATATTGAGAACGAGCGCGACGTCAGCGACGATTCCTAGAGCACGGTAATATACCGGCATGTAGAAGAGGATGATGATGAACCCGGCCACGATGGTGATCATCCCTCGCCGGATCGAATCGTTCCCCAATGTCGGGCCGACCGTGTTCTCCTCGACGACCTTCACCGCAACCGGGAGCGCACCGGCACGCAGGACGATCGCGATCCGAGTCGCTTCCTCCTTGGTAAACTGTCCGCTGATGGTGGTCGAATTCTGCACCGAACGCCAACCCTGCGCAGCAGCCACCTTTATCGAATCGGTGATCCGTGGCGCGCTGTAGATGACGTGGTCAAGCACGATCGCCAGGAGGTCCCCCTCGTTCTGCGGTGTATCAGGGTTATCCCCTTTCAGGTGGCGAAGCGCCTCCACAAACTGCTGCGCACCCTCCTGGTTGAATGAGAGAGAGATGAAGAGCTGTCCAGCAGTCTGCATCGACTGAGAGGTACGTACATTCGCGTCGGCAAGGGCCGCTCCGGTCAGCAAAGGAGCTGACTCTACGATATAGGGAATCCCCTCTCGATTGTACAGGACCTCCTGCGTGGCAGAAGAAGGAATAAGGTCGGAGTTAGGGCTCGTTCCCGCTTCAACCACCTTGCGAAACTCGAGCATTGCGGTCTGACCTATCAGGTTGCGGGCCTCTGCAGGATCCTTAGTTCCGGGGAGATTCACTAAGACTCGCGTCGTTCCCATCCGCTTGATCTCGGCGTTGGAAAGGCCGTACTGGTCGACGCGGTTGTTGAGAATGGTGATGACCCGATCGAGGGTATCCCTTTGCTGATCCGTGCTCATCCCTTCTACATCCTGTGCCTCAAGGACCATCCTAACCCCACCCTGCAGATCGAGACCGAGGTTCACAACATCCTTCAACGGCCAGAACGGGTAGAGAAGAGCGAGCGTGCCGAGGGCAACGAGGAGGACGCTCCCAAACCGAATCCAGTCATTTCTTGTCATGTTACTGTGTGCCATTCTCTCAAAACCCTCCTTCGCGATTACTTAGCTTGCTTGTTCACGATGCTGCTCTTGGCGAGACGAATCTTCCCGCCATCTTCGAGCTTTATAACGATGGAAGTATCGCCAATCGAATCGATCTCTCCGTAGATTCCACCGGCAGTAACTATGTTATCTCCCCTCTTAAGCCCCGTCACGAGCTCCTTGTGCTGCGTCTGACGCTTGCGCTGCGGGCGGATCAACATGAAGTAGAAGACCGCCCCAAAGACCGCGAGAATAACGACGAGCGAGAT
>JAUWNS010000126.1 GCA_030612485.1 Candidatus Bipolaricaulota bacterium | reverse complement strand
GGAGCGAGCGCCATGATCTTGATCCGATGCTGCGTTGAGGATTTATGTTTCTCTCACAGCAAAGAGCAAATCGGTACACACAATCCCCACGATGAACAAGTGATCAAAGGTGTGTTCCCTTTCAGGCGAGAAGAAGATCTGCTCGTTATTGTGGCCGCTCCAGACCGCAGGCGAGCCGGCCTCGCTCTGTGGCGGATTATCGGCGAAATCCTCTCTGAGATGAGGTGATCTTTCCTCTGGTTGATTTTTGGGGCCAGGTACGGTAGACTGTGGTCTTACCAATGTGGGATGTTACATCCCACAAACAACCGGGAGGTACAAAGATGACAACAAGGGCGTGGAAAGGAGTATGGGCTCTGGTAGTGGTACTAGTGCTGCTTGGGGGGGTCGCCTCAGCGCAGCAGTATCCTGTTACAGTGATCGACGACAGAGGGATCGAGGTCACGATCAACAGTCAACCCAATCGAATTGTTGTAGCTGGGATCCCCCTGTATACACAGATTATGATCGATTTAGGTGCCATCGATCGATTGATCGCGGTGGCAAAGTCACCGGACAACCCACTGGAGGTGGCTGATTTCCCGATGGTTGGCCCGAGTTTCTCGCCGAATGTGGAGGTCATCCTCTCTTTGGAGCCCGATCTTGTGCTCGGCCCCGGAGACTGGGGGGGAGAGAGGGGTAAACTCGAGTCAGCAGGGATTACCGTCCTCACCACCCCGCTTATCAGTGGTATCCCCGATATCTTCTCCACAATCCGAACGGTGGGGATGGCACTGGGACTAAAGGAGCAAGCAGAAATACTGCTCGGTCAGATCGCGGAGGAGATCATCGCAATCGAGGCCTCAACCCTTCCCGAAGAACAGGTAAGGGCGGCCTTCCTCTATGCTTCGGTGCCGGACACGCCCCCCTATGCTGCTGGCAGTGGCGCGATCGAGAACGAACTGATCCTCCGCGCTGGCGGTAAGAATGTGTTCTGCGATGTTCAGGGGTTCCCTCAGGTGAGCCTCGAGGAGATCGTCTCTCGCAATCCCGAGGTGATCTTCACCGCTCCCTCCCAGATTGCGAACATCACGTCTAACACGCTGCTTAAGACCGTGTCAGCGGTAAAGAACGGCCGGGTTTACGGGATCAACGCCGCGTGGCTCACCTCCACCAAGGTCGCAGAGGCCCTCAAGCAGATGGGCGAATTCCTTCATCCGGGAGAATAGCGATCGGTAACGAGAAGAGGGCTGATTGAACCGGAAGAGAACTTGCTCCAGAAGGTTGGTCTTCGTGGTACTGTTTGTCTTGACCGTGCTTACCTTCCTTGCCGGAGTGATCGTCGGCCCGGTTCCCATCCCCATCTCAGATACACTTTCTTACTTGGTAGGGCGGGGAGCCTCCGTGGATGCTTCTCCGTCTGTCTCGTACCTGATCATCTCCCAGATCAGGCTCCCGAGGGTGTTATTGGGCTTGCTGGTCGGCTGTGCACTGGCCATCTCCGGAGGGACTATGCAAGGGTTGTTCCGCAATCCACTGGCTAGCCCGTATATCCTCGGGACTGCCAGTGGCGCCTCAACCGGAGCCTCTTTAGTGATCCTATTAAATCTACGTGGGGCTCTCTTCCTCCCATTGGGGGCCTTCATCGGAGGTCTTCAGCGGCGGGGATCGTCTACCGCTTGGCGCTGGAACGGAGCAAGAAGACCTCGGTTTTCACGTTAATTCTAGCCGGAGTGGCTGTGGGGGCGTTCTTTTCGGCCGTGACAAGCTTCACCATCTTCCTATGCTCAGGAAGCGAAAAGATCACCGATGTCATCTTCTGGACCATGGGAGGGTTAGGACGAGCCAATTGGGCCTACTTACATGTATTAACGCCGGTCGTTGCGCTCGGAAGCCTAATATCGATCGCCTTCTCGCGCGATCTAAACGCTCTTTCCATGGGGGAAGAGGGGGCGTTCCACCTGGGAATCAATCCGGAGACAAGCAAGCGTGTGGTATTGGTAGTTGCCACACTCCTTACTTCATCCGCTGTTGCCTTTGCCGGCACGATCGGATTTGTCGGGCTTATTATCCCGCACATCATGCGATTGATCATCGGACCGGACTACCGTTTCCTCCTGCCGGCAACAGCAATCGCTGGAGCAATCTTCCTTGTCTTGGCCGACATGGCAGCACGCACGGTCGTCAGCACGGCCGAGATGCCGGTAGGAGTCATCACGGCGTTTCTCGGGGCTCCTTTCTTCCTGTACCTCTTGAAAAGAAAGGGGGTACGTATGTGATGGATATCACAGTTGAGGGATTGCGATTCTCCTACAACAGTTCCCCTCTTCTCGATGAGATCGACTTAACCGTGCGGGAGGGAGAGATCTTCACTATATTAGGACCGAACGGGTCAGGAAAGACTACGCTCCTCAAGAACATCTCAGGAGTTCTCTCTCCCGATGCAGGTGCGGTCTACTTAGGCATGAAGCGGATAGAAGACCTAGCCCCTCGAGAACGCGCCCGGTATTTAGCAGTAGTTGGGCAAGAACGAGAGGTTGGATTCGCTTTTACCGTTCGCGAAGTAGTGGCAATGGGGCGGTACCCTCATCAAAGGCGGTTCTCGCGGGAATCTGCCGAGGATACGAGAACCATTGAGGATGCGATGCATCTAGCCGATGTTATTACATTATCTCGGCGTTCGATGCAGGAACTTTCAGGGGGGTGAGCGACAGCGTGTATTCTTAGCAACGGCATTTGCTCAAAACCCCCAAATCCTGCTGCTTGACGAACCGACAGCACACCTTGACATCAACTATCAGATCCAGATCATGAACATCATCCAACGACAAGCAAAGCGCCAGGTAACGGTACTTACAGCAATTCATGACCTCAACCTGGCCGCCCAATACTCCCAGAAGATCGGGCTACTCCATGAGGGTCGATGGCTCGCTCTAGGCTCTCCGATGGAGGTTCTCACGGAAGGAAACATTCGTAAGGCATTTCGCACCAATGTCATTGTTGAAGTATTCCCTGCTCGAAGAGGGATCCATATACGTCCGCTTGTCAGTGAAACACTCCCCTGAAGCCGTGGACGAGAAGATCATTCAACTGATCGGATGCAAGGGGACAATTGAGTAATAGGGCTTCTTTGCGGGTTATGCGATATAGCTAGAGAAAGGCTATAATTCGTTAAGCAAACGTTGATAACAGGAGAGGATAATCATGCACATGCCGTTTCTAATCGGCGAGCAAATCTACCTGAGATCCCTTGCGGAAGACGATCTTGACAGATGCATGAGGTGGATCAACGACCCCGAGATCCTCAGTACCCTGGGGCGACGGTTCCCAATGAGCCAAACACTAGAACGCGAGTGGCTCACGAGTCAGTACAAGAGCGAGAAGGACTTCTCCCTCGCGATCGCCCTGAAAGATGGAGATCTGCACATCGGTAACTGCGGCTTACATCAGATAGATTATCAGAACCGCAACGCCGAGTTCGGGATCATGATAGGAGAGAAGGAGCACTGGGGACACGGCTACGCGCTAGAGGCGGCAAAGTTAATCCTCCAATACGGATTTGACGAACTCAACCTGCATCGCATCTCGCTGGAGGTCTATTCGCACAATGAACGTGCGCAGCGCGCCTACGAGAAGGCCGGGTTTGTCCACGAAGGGACGATGCGGGAGTCATACTTCCGCAACGGGACATATCACGACACGCTCGTCATGGCAGTGCTTAAATCAGATTGGCGGGCGGAGTGAGTCTTCCCCTCTCTTGGGTATTCTGGCAATGGGTAACAATCCGGTGTGCAGCAAAACCAGCATGCTTCTGTGAATCAAGTCGTTCGCTTCTAAAGAACCTAGTAAGGCAGGGGAAGGCCGGTTTCTTGTGCCAGAACAAGCTAATCTCCCATTCGCGTAAATAGCTCCGGTCTTTTGCCAACCCAAGATCTCCAAAGGGCTACTGCTCAACAGTCCGCTTGTCCTCAGTTTCTGCCGTCCTTTGCGCTTCTGCGAGAAATGCAGGCTTCTTTCTCTCTCCGAACCGCCAGGATCGCCAAGAGCGAACATACAAGAGAGTTCCCAGTTCTGGTATAATAGTACGCTGATTGATCACGGAGGCAAGAATAGTGTGAATTGCGTGAAATAAACAGTCATAGGGGGAACAGGATGGACAAGCAAGCTTCACGTAACGCCGATCATTTTCTCTTTCACCGGTACTCCAAGAACCCTATCCTCTCCCCGGAGCAGTGGCCCTATGTGGCCAATGCAACCTTCAATCCCGGGGCAACGGAACTGGCCGGGGAGACGATCCTTCTCGTACGGGTCGAGGACATGCGTGGCTTCTCCCACCTCACCATCGCCAGGAGCAAGGATGGGAAGACCGATTGGCGAGTAGAAGCACGTCCCGCGTTGAAACCGGAGGTGGAATCTCGCGAAGGACAATGGGGCCTGGAGGATCCGCGCATCGTCTTCTTGGAGGATCGCGAGCAATACGCGATCACCTACGTTTCATTCTCCAGCAGCGGCCCGCTCGTGTCACTGGCGCTAACAGAAGACTTTCAAGGGTTTACCCGCGTTGGCCCCATCATGCCGCCCGAGGATAAGGATGCATCCCTCTTTCCACGGCGGTTCAAGGGACGCTACGCCCTGCTCCATCGCCCGATCATCCGAGGAGAGGGGGATATCTGGATCTCCTTCTCCCCCGATCTCACCCACTGGGGCGATCACAGGGTACTCCTCCCCACGCGACCCGGATGGTGGGACTCTCAGCGCGTGGGCCTGGGCACACCGCCGATTGAAACTCAGGAAGGCTGGTTGATCATCTATCACGGGATCCGTATGACCGCCTCAGGGGCCCTCTACCGGGTCGGCCTCGCCCTGTTGGACCTGGAGGAACCCTGGAAAGTGATAAGAAGGAGTGATGAATGGGTTCTGGGGCCACGCGACAGGTATCAGCGGGGCGGCGACGTGCCAGGGGTCACCTTCCCTACCGGAGCGATTTTCGATGAGGAGGCAGGAAAACTCCGGATCTACTACGGAATTGCAGATACCAGAGTCGGCCTGGCTACAGCCAATATGGACCAACTATTAGACTACATTCTTGCTTGCCCTCAATCGTAAGGAGAGCCCATGTCCAAATTGAGGATCGCTATGCTCGCCCCGATCTCGTGGCGTGTACCGCCACGCCACTATGGGCCATGGGAGTGGGTGACGAGCCTACTCACGGAGGGACTGGTTGCCCGTGGGGTGGATGTGACTTTGTTTGCCACCGGAGACTCCAAGACGGCGGCGAAGCTCCGTGCCGTTTGCCCTCACCCTTATTCCGAGGATCCGAAACTCGATCCCAAAGTGTGGGAATGCCTACACATCTCAGAGGTGTTTGAGCATGCTGACGAATTCGATCTGATACACAACCACTTCGATTTTCTCCCTCTCACCTATTCAGGTTTAGTGCGGACTCCGATCATTACCACAATCCACGGCTTTTCCTCGCCGAAGATCCTGCCCGTGTACCGAAAATACAATCACCGCGTATACTATGTGGCAATCAGCAACGCCGACCGTAATCCGGACTTAGACTACATTGCCACCATCTATCATGGAATACCAATCGCGGCGTATGAGTTCTGCCCAAAGCCTGATGAGTATCTGCTGTTCCTAGGGCGCATTCACCAAGATAAGGGCACTTACGAGGCGGTTCAGGTAGCACGCAAGGCAGGCTTGCCGCTTATAATCGCGGGTATCGTTCAAGATGATGAATACTTTCAGACAAAGGTCAAGCCGCACATCGATGGAAAGCAGGTGATATATGTCGGTCTCGCTGATCCAGCAAAGAAGTCTGATCTGTTGCGCCATGCGCGCGCACTCCTTCACCTTATCAACTTCGACGAGCCGTTCGGCCTCTCCGTGGTCGAGGCGATGGCCTGTGGTACACCGGTCATCGCTATCGATCGTGGGTCGATGCCCGAGCTGATCCGTGATGGTGAGACGGGCTTCCTGGTCGCAAGCAGTGAGGATGCGGTGGAGAGCGTACGAGAGATCGATGCCATCGATCGAAGAACGTGCCGCACCTGGGTGGAGGAGCGCTTCACGCAGGCGCGGATGGTGGAAAACTACCTGAAGGTGTATAAGATGATTCTGGAAGAGGAGGGAAAGCATGGCTAATCATGACACGGTGCTAAAGCCGATCGATGTCTCCTTCGTTGGAACCTATCCCCCACGCCAGTGTGGAATCGGAACGTTCACCCACGACTTGGGACAGAGCATCGCTCAACTGCAAGGAGAGACCGTTGGCACGGGCGAGACCGTACGTGTGGTCGCCCTGAGTAACAAAGGAGGGATCTACAATTACGGCCCGGAGGTCCAGTTTGAGATTCAGGCTCAGCACAGGATGGATTACCGGGGTGCAGCCGATTTCCTCAACCTCTCCGCTGCGGACGTCATCAGCCTGCAACACGAGTTTGGTATCTTCGGCGGCGACGATGGGGCGTACGTCATTGATCTCCTCAGTCGCCTGACGAGGCCAGTGGTGACAACGCTCCCTACCGTCCTCCAAGAACCGACTCCCGGGCAGTTGGAGACGTTGAAGGCCGTCTGCGCGCATTCCACGCTGGTGGTGGTAATGGCACAGAGGGCGATCGAGCTGCTGGTGGATGTCTACGATGTCCCACGGGAGAAGATCCTTTTGATCCACCACGGAGCACCGGACATACCATTCCTCGACCCTGTCTACACGAAGGATCAATTCCAGGCTGAGGGTCGCCGGGTGATCCTCACCTTCGGCCTGCTCAACCCCAATAAGGGAATCGAAGTGGCGATCGAAGCGATCTCTAAAGTGGTAAAAGAGTTCCCTGACCTGCTCTACATCGTACTCGGAGCGACTCACCCCGAGGTGAAACGCCTC
>JAUWNS010000064.1 GCA_030612485.1 Candidatus Bipolaricaulota bacterium | reverse complement strand
CGTCGAGTACTACATGAACCACTCCTGCCCGTTCGTTAACGACGACGATTCCGATGATGACGGCCTCCAGGACGGGTACGAGGATGTCAACTTGGACGGCTGCTGGGGATCACACGTCGGCAGCGTCCTCCCCTGGACGTGCATCGGCGGGATCACAGTTGGCAATAGCACGACGCAGGCGTCGAACACAATCGGCTGGTGGGAGACCGATCTCTGTAACGATGACACCGATGGCGACGGTCTCCTCGACGGAGAAGAAGAGGGGCTATTTGGCAAGGGCGAGGTTACGCCAACAGGTGTCTCGACGACTGTTGGTGTAGAGGGAGCCAATCTTGGTGTGACTGTCCCCGCTCTCGATGACGACTCGGACAACGACGGTCTCTCGGACTACGAAGAGGTCAATATCACCCACACCGCCCCGCTTGATGCTGACAGTGATAACGACACATTGAGCGATGCCAACGAGCTGCTGTGTACGGGCGGAACATGGCCCAATCGTACCTTCCAGCAGGAGAGCGACCCGCTTGATCCCGACACCGACGATGACGATCTCTATGACCAGATCGAATACCCTGGAACAGGGATGCCGTTGCGGTCAACAGGAGGCACTCCGGACAATGTCTGTCCCTACGTCAACGACGATGATTCGGACGACGACGGCCTGCAAGACGGGACTGAGGATGCGAACCACGATGGCACATGGGGCGTAAGTGGCGCGGGCATCACAATCGGATCGTTCGGGACCCAAGCGAGTAGCACTGTTACCTATTGGGAGACAGACCTCTGTAATCCGGATACCGACGGTGACGGCCTACTGGACGGCGAAGAGGTCGCTCTGATCGGCGGTGGGCCGATCCCGGGTCGGCCAACAAGACCTGTACCGGGTTTCAATACCGTTGCCCCAGAGGGGGTCTCCACGGTATTGCCAATGGGCGCCAGCGCAGTTCCAAGCGGGTACACCCACACGGCCCCGAGTCCGGGCACCGGTAACAACCTCATTGCGCCGTACATCTTCATCCCTGTATCCGGGGCTTCGGTTGCCGTAACCATTCCTGCGCTCGATGTGGACTCGGACAACGATGGCCTCTCCGACTACGAAGAGGTCAACATCACCGGGACCGATCCGCTCGATCAGGACTCCGATAACGACACGTTGATGGACTCGGACGAGCTAATCGCCACCGGTGGGACTGTGGACGTCCCGGGAAATCCTGGGACCGGGCCGCGACGGACGTTCGATCAAGAAAGTGACCCGCTCGACATCAACACCGACGACGATCACCTGTTCGATCCGCAGGAGTACCCCGGAAGTGGATTGAGCCTTTTGGCGGGCGGCTGGGGCGGCATTCGTGATCTTCTCTGTCCGTACGTCAACGATGACGACTCCGACGATGACGGCATTCAAGACGGCAAGGTTGTCACGATCATGCCGGCGGGTGTGATCACAAGCCTTGGCGTTCAGTTTACGTATACCCACTACGAGGATTTCATCGACCTTAACGTTGCGGATGTCGCACACCCGGGGATCATGCGGACTGTGCCGACGCATGGAGATGGCGAACAACAGGATGATGCCTTTTGGAACGTCTGCGATCCTGATTCGGATGGTGATGGTCTTAACGACGGCCAGGAGATTGCGATCGGTACGGATCCCGACGATTGGGACACCGATGACGACGGTCGGAATGACTGGCACGAGGTGACCGGTGGCGGGCCGATCCCGACTGACCCGTTCGATCCGGATACCGACGACGACGGTCTCCTCGACTCGGCCGAGGTATTCGGGCTCAATCCGACCAACCCGCTGAACGCCGATACCGACGGCGATGGCCTGTGTGACGGCGGAACAGGGACACCGTGGATGACGAGCGGCGACGCTCGTGTGGTAGTCAACCCAATCTGTAAGTCCTGTAGTACCCCTGGGTTGACATCGTGTGGCGCCCTCATGCGTGGTGGCAGTGCCGATGGCATCGGTGATCATCCTAATCCGTACGGCTATGGTGAAGACAAGAACGGAAACGGCGCGTGGGATGGGACGATCGGACAACTCTGGCAGTCTGGGGGTCCAGGAACTCCTGAGACCGATCCGAATCAGTACGATACCGATGGAGATGCGGACGGCGACGGTATTGAGGTCCTTGGCTTCTCGACCTCCCGTCAGGGCTGGATCCCGACTACCGACCTGTTCGGTCGAACGCTCAACGTGACCTATCCCGCATGCGGATGCTTGGAGCCTCTCATCGCTGACACTGATGGAGATGGTCTTGAGGACGGATACGAGGATAACAATCACGACGGTAACTTCGACTTCCTCCCTAGCGACTTCGACTACGCTCCTGATCCCCTCCCAGGACCTCCCCAGCCAAACCCAAACGAGACGAATCCCTGTGATCCCGATACCGATGATGACGATCTGACCGATTACGAAGAACGGTATCAGGCCCAGGTCTTCGAATTCTACGCCAACTGGGACAACGACGGTGACGGTCTATATAACGAGGATCCCGTCGACGGTATTGATAACGACGGTGACGGTCTGATCGACGAAGATCCGGTCGAGCCACCGTTCAACCCGACCAATCCACTCGACCATGACACCGATAACGACCGGCTGCTCGACGGGTTCGAGGTTAAGTATGTGTGTGTCGCCGTCACATACTCGCAGCTTGACAACGACGGAGATGCGTTGATCGATGAAGACCCGGTCGATGGTCTCGACAACGACGGCGACGGCCTGTTCGACGAGGACCCGGTCGACTTTTTCGTCCGCTTCGTGCCGATGCTCGACCCGACGTGTCGTGATTCCGACTCCGACGGGTGGATCGACGGGTTGGATGATGACCCCTGCAACTCGGAGCTGATCCCCCTGCTTCAGCCGGTGCAGATCGAACCGATAGATACTGACGGCGACGGCTTTGCCGACGCTGACGAGATTATTGCGGGAACACATCCCAATGATCCAGAGGACTACCCCGTTGCTTACCACGCGATCGACCTTGACTTCGATCAGGCGATCGATGACCGGTTATGGTTAGAGAGAAGTACTTGGAGCGGCATCGCTAACTCAGTTGTGATCGACATCGATTCGAACGTGTTGATCGATGCGCGCGTGCAGATCGTCGCACCGCGCGATGTAAAGAAGGGCGACTTCGATGGCGACGGCTTCGAGGACGACTATCGCTACGTTGTCGAGTATGCATTCAGCAATTACCGCGTGCTGCAACCGCGTATCGTGCTAACGATCGACGACTACAATGGCGATCTCGTCATCGATCACGCGGAGGTCGTGCGCAAGTAGATCGGCGCAAGGTGATAAGCAATCATGCCCCCGGGCTTCCAGTCCGGGGGCTCATTCCTCCAAAACCTTCTGGATCCGATTGATTGCCTCGGCAATGCGTGGCTCCGGAGAGGTGAGTGAGATGCGGACGTATCCCTCGCCGTTTTCTCCGAAGAACGAGCCCGGCGCGACCGAGACGCCGGCTTTCTCGAGGAGGACCGTTGCAAACCCTTTCGAGGTCCACCCCTCCGGGACCCTGGTCCAGATGTAGAGGGTCGCCTGCGGCGGGGTGACGGGAAGGCCGAGGGATGCGAGCCCGGAGATCGCGGTTCGCATCCTTTCCTTGTAGATCCGGTTGCGGGCCTCTATCCACTTCTCCGGAATCGCAAGGGCGCGAGCGGCCGCCTCCTGCACCGGGCGGAACTGGCCGGAGTCGATGTTCGACTTCACCCGGGAGAGGGAGGCAAGAACGTCCGGGTTCCCGACGGCCATCCCCGCCCTCCAGCCGGCCATGTTGTACGTCTTGGAGAGAGAGTTGAACTCCACTGCCACTTCCTTTGCTCCGGGGACCTGGAGGAGGCTCGGGGGGGTGTGACCGTCGTAGACGATGTCACAGTACGGGGCGTCGTGGCAGAGAAGGAGGTCGTGACTGTGGGCGAAGGCGACCGCTTGTTCGAAGAGCCCAAGGTCGGCGGTTGCGGAGGTCGGGTTGTTCGGGTAGTTGAGCCACATCATCCGCGCCGCGTCGGCGACATCGACCGGGATCGCGTCGAAGTCAGGGAGAAAATCGCGGGTTGGGTGGAGCGGGAACTTATAGACCTCCGCCCCAGCGAGGACCGCTCCCATGGTGTAGGATGGATAACCAGGGTCCGGGACGAGGACGAGGTCGCCGGCGTCGAGGACCCCCAACGCGAGGTGGACGATTCCCTCCTTGGATCCGAGGAGCGGGACGACCTCGTCCTTCGGGTCGAGATCCACCCCGAACCGCCGGATATAGTAGGAGGCGATCCCCTCCTGCAGGGCCGGGATCCCGCGGTAACTGGAGTAGCCGTGGTGTTCGGGCCGCCGCGCCGATGAGCAGAGGGCGTCAATCACGGCGTTAGGGGGCGGGAGGTCGGGGTTCCCTATGTCAAGCCGGATCACGTCGATCCCGCAGGCGCGGGCGGCGTTCACCCGCTCTCCCCAGCGGGCAAACGGGTACTCGGGTATCTTCCCGAGGCGGTCAGCCTGCGTCTTCATCGCGTTTCTCCTTCTTATGGAGCAGAGCTTCGATCCCCAATAGGTAGCTCTTCCAGCCGAACCCGGAGATCTGCCCGATGCAGACCGGGGCGGTGACTGAGGTTGGGCGGAACTCCTCGCGGGCATAGATATTCGACAGGTGTGCTTCGACCAGTGGGATTCTGCTTCCTGCTAGGGCGTCCCGCAGTGCGATGCCCGAAAAGCGGCTCGCTCCGGGATGCATGCAGCCGCCTCATGCGAACATCTCCTTTCGTTTTTCGCGCACGTAACTGAGTGTTTGTTTCAGCTCCTTTTCATCCTTTTCTTTTATTAACCGTTCGAGGTTACGCAGGTGCAAGCCGTATTCCCGGAGCGCGTTTAGTATCTCCTCCCGGTTCGTCAAGAGAATGTCGGTCATCATATCGACGTCACTCGCCGCAACGCGGGAGGTGTCGCGAAACCCGCCTGCCACGATCTCCCACGCTACCGGATCCTCTGAGGTGGTCGCGTCGGCGGTCCGCACGAGAGAGCACGCCAACAGATACGGCAGATGGCTGAGAGTGGCGACGAGAAAGTCGTGCCTCCTCGCGTCATCCAGCACTAGGGGGGCGGCCCCAACTGCTTGTGCGAGATCGCGTCCGACAGCGACCACCGTGGGGGCGGTGCGGGGAAGCGGGACGAGGATGAACGTCTTTCCCCGGTACAGGGTTGGATCGGCGGCGTCGATCCCGGATAGCTCCTTCCCGCACATCGGATGCCCCCCAAGCGGTTGTACATGCGCCGGGAGGTCGGACATCGCCGCCATCACCTCTGCCTTGGTGCTTCCTAACTCGATCAGAATCGCACCGTCGGGAAGCATCGGTCCGGCGGTACGCACGAGCTTGACGATCGTCCGCACAGGGGTTGCCAGGACGACGATGTCAGCAGTTTGTACCCCGGCAGCAAGGTCAGTCGTCCCTGCGTCAATCAGCCCGTGGGAGACAGCCTGGTTAATCGTCTCCTCCCTCCGTGCTACCCCGACCACGTCCCGGCACTTTCCGCGCAGGGCCCCGGCGAGGGAGCCTCCCATCAGCCCAAGGCCGATGATCGTCACACTCGACTCAGAAATCGGCTTCATACTGTCCTTCCATCACCACGAGTTCCTTTTTCCCGACCGCTACTCCGTTCACCCGAACCACCGTATCCTGCGGATGAGACTCCCGGCTTGCCAGCTTGAACGGCCGCAGCACCGGAACCGCCCGTTCCACTCCGATCATCCGGTTACCCCCTGGGCCAGTTCACCCGTTTCGCCGCCCTCTCCGACCGGAGTAATCGCGGCGGGGTATGAGCCGAGGAGCTTCAAGAAGAGAGAACGGCGCAGAAGCCCCATCATCGCTGCTTCACACTCTGGGTCCTTGGCGTGCCCCTCGAAGTCAAGGTGGAAGATGTACTGCCACGGCCGGTTCAACCGCGGGCGCGATTCGATCTTCGTCAGGTTGATACCACGGCGGGCGAATTCGCCGATGCACTCGAACAAGGCGGTTGGCTGGTGGGGGGTGGTGAAGACGATCGAGGTCTTGTTCCGCTGCGCCCGGGGTGGGTCCTCCGTGCCCAGGACGAAGAACCGGGTGTAGTTGAAAGTGTAGTCCTCGATGTCGCGGTCGAGAATCTCAAGGCTACACAGCTCCGCTGCTGCTCCCCCGGCGATCACCCCAACCCCTGGAACTGGATTTTCAGCTAGGGTGCACGCCGCGGCGGCGGTGTCCTCCACCGGTTCTGGTACGAGCTTGTGGCGCACGAGGTAGCGCTGGCACTGCGCGAGGGCCTGGGGGTGGGAGCGGACGCGCGTCAGCGCGGAGAACCTGGTCCCGGGAGAGGCGAGGAGCATGTGGCGAACGCGGAGGATCACCTCGGCGTAGATGCGCAAGTCGTGCTCCATCAGGAGTTCGTACGACTGGGGGCGACCGAACCGGCGACCGCGTTCTCCACCGGGAGCATCCCATAGTCGACCGTCCCTCCTTCCACCGCGGTGAAGATATCGGAAAAGGTACGCTGCGGAATCCTCTCCGCTTCCGGGCCGAAGAACTGTCCGATTGCCTCGTACGAGTAAGCTCCCGGTACCCCTTGAAACGCTACCTTCATCATTTTTCCTCCTCTCTTACCAGGTCTGGCCGCAGTGCAGCGGCTGCACCGAGGTAAATGTGCGTAATTTGATCGATGGACCGATCGGTGTTCCATAGGATGAGAACGCGGACGCAACGGGGAAGGCTGTTTGGGACATCGATTTCTTGCGCACCCAGAAGTGGAATATTGGTCCATCCGAGATCGCGCGCGGCCCGCGCCGGGTAGGCGGCGTCCAGATCGGGGGTAGTGGTGAAGATCACGGACGCGATATCCTCGCTTGCAATGCCATTTGCGGACACCATTCGTTCGGGTAGGGTCCGCGTCGCCGCGATGATCGCCCGTTCGCTGTTTTCCCCCACGGTTGTGGCTCCCCTCATGCCGCGACAGCTCATCTATTCTCCTTTTTAAAAAAATAAGACCGCAGGGAGACCCTGTAGTCCTTTTCCGGCCTTCCGTCTTTACCCGCTTCAGCTAGGCGTAAACGGAGAGGCCGACCATAAAATAGTAATAGAAGCCGAGGAAGCCGTTGCGAATCCTTAAGGTCAACTGTCCGTTAGCTTCTAACATGTCAATCGCAGTATAGGGATAATCCCCTGCTCTGTCAATGCCCCGAAGTATGCCATTGAACTGGCCGTCCAGGAAGGGTGTATGCTTGCTTGCCCCGCGGAGATAGGTTGTCGGTTGCTTCGGCCTTCGCGAGAGAATGTCCTGTTTCCCACTAAGGATGGTCGGTAGCGTCGTGTTTTGTACCCGACCAAGATACCGCGACAGAGAAAACTTCAGAATGGCGATCCTGTTTCACTGTGGTGGCCTCGATATGGACCCACTCTAAAGAGGGAAGAGCTTCGGAGGGAACAGCACAGCCTAGCACCCGCAGTGGAGTTGCATCCCTTTGCGGCTTGAGTGAGTGGTACGAACGGACGAGAGAAGAAGCTTCAACCCCTACATTTCTTCTCCCTGCCATCTGTTGGATTTCTCCTGGACTCCTCAGAGCAAGTCTATAGGTAAGTCCAACATCATCCGATTTATGAGCACAAGGACCGGTTTACATACCAACGTTCACCAGTAGATCCAGCCGTTACGATGCTGTCAAGTTCTTCGAGACGCTAGCGCACGTTGACGACATGCAGACACACCCGATCGCAGTAGTAGCTACCATCTTGATCGACGATGGTTAGGGTGATCCATAAGTCTTCACCGGTGGGATAGTACGTCGCCGGGATGTAGAAGAGCGGATCGCTTACCGTTGGATCGAGGAACGTCCCTTTGCTTGCTTCCCAACGGAAAGTTATGCAATCGCAGACCGGCTGAGCAACCGTGGCATGGAATTGAACGACTCCACACTCGGGAATGCACGGCGAGATGCTCCGATTGATCCCAGGAATCGAGCAAGGACCGCACGAATAGGAGAGCGGTGCACACGGCACGGTAGCTGTGCACGGAGGAGACCACTCCCTCTGGCAGCCACCGATGAGCTCCGGCAGGGGCCGCGCACAATCGCACGGATGCTGAGAATGCAGGGAGACCATCGTTGCAGGGATCGGTTCCACCGCTGTAAGAGGATGAAGCGGCGTCACCGACTCGGTGTAATCGACACCTTCGCCCACAGATGGCTCCTCGACAACTGCCGATGTCCCCAGGAAGAGGAGGAGCGCCACACTGATCGCAGCCGCCCCAATCAACCAACCCCAGAACGAATCACTCATGATCTATTCCTCCCTTAGAGTCCGATCTCCCTGAATCCTTTCCACCTTGACTTTGAGCCTACACCAGGTTGCGGGAGAAGTCAATCTCAGGTTCCGAGGTACAAAACTGTTTCACCACGAAGGACACGAAGAACACGAAGGAGGACAAAGCGCTTGATTCCGCTCTTAAGTTTGGTGACATTGCACAGAAAATTACCCGATTCGCGAGATCATCGAATTACATTCTTCGTGTCCTTCGTGCTCTTCGTGGTGAATTCTCTTCGACCTCCGGTCTTGCTTTGCAACCGGCATCCATCCTGCGTGAACCGAAATTAGAAAGCACTACCCACTCGAAATAACAAGGAACCAATAGAGATATAGCTCAAGTAGGGTTTGAAAGCAAGCTTACAGAAAGATCCCTAACGCAGAAATTCAAGATCCTGTGTTGCAAACTTGCGCATGAGGGCCTGTTCGACGCTCTTGGGAACGAATGAGGTGATGTCTCCCCCATACTTCTTGACCTCCTTGACGATCGAAGAGGAGAGGAAGCTGTAACGACCGGCGGTCATGAAGAGTACGGTCTCGATGTCGGAGTCGAGGTCGCGGTTGGTGAGCGCCATCTGAAACTCGTAGTCGAAGTCGGAGTTGGCCCGTAATCCTCGTACGATCGCGGTGGCTCCGACCTCCTTGGCGCAGTCAATCAATAAACCGTCGTAGCTGATCACCTCGATCCCACAGATCCCTGCCTCAACAAGAGCGTCCTGTGTGATCTTCACGCGCTCGGCGATGGAGAAGAAAGGTTTCTTGCTTGGATTTGCGACAATAGCGATCAGCAGACGAGAGAAGAGTTTCTTTGCCCGGCGGACGATGTCTATATGTCCATAGGTAATCGGGTCGAAGCTCCCTGGGTAGATGGCGCTTGGTATCGGCATCGCGGGGTGATTCTAGCGCAATCGTCAGCGGTTCACAACATTCGTATCTCCCGGGCCGACGATCGCCAGGTTCATGCGATCCAATCGAACAAAGCGCGCGATTGCGCGCGAGGTATCCTCCATACTGACGGTGTCCAAGCGAATGATCAGCTCATCCGGGGAGAGGATCTCCTGGCCGGTGATCGCGGCGCTCCCGAGGCGAGCCATGCGGCTGGAGTTTGTCTCCAGATCGAGGATCAGGTTCCCGCGCAGCTTAGCCTTTGCGAGGTCGAGTTCATCCGGGGAGATCCCATCCCGCTCGAGCTCACCCAGTTGATCGAGCATGATCTTGCTCGTCTCCTGTGCATTATGTGGGGCAACACCGGCGTAGACGAGCCAGAGGCCGACATCGGAGTAGCGGAAGGCGGAACTAGCCCGACTTTACCGTGGAGGGGTATTACAATGACTGATTGTTCTTTGTACAAGGCATTAAGCAGTATCGCAAACTCCCTTTACAAGGCAGTTTGCGTGATTGTGTTGCGCAGAGAGGGAGAAAGAATGCCGGCCGGAGAGTGTATGACCTAACATTTCTCGCCTACATCACGTGGTACCTCACTCTAACTTGTTGCTTAATATGGTATCTTTGGCGACTTCACATCTCTTACTTGACTTAGTAGCACAAATAGTGTATGACCTAACTTATGGCGAGCATCACTAAGAAGATCATCCGAGGAAGGACTTACTACTACGCCCGCGAGTGCAGGCGGGTAAACGGTAAGCCCAAGATCGTGTGGCAGAAGTACCTCGGCCGCCTCGACAACATCATCACCGCTGTGACTGAGCGGCACGAAGCTCACCTCATTCCACAGCCACAACGGGAGGGGATCGTCACCGACTTGGGGGCTGTTGCTGCCTTGTACGACCTGGCATCTCGCCTCAATTTTGTGTCCATCATTGACAAGCACGTCGGGAAACGGGGAGATGGTCCCTCTGTTGGCACCTACCTTCTGGTTGCCGTCATCAACCGCTGCGTCAATCCCCGCAGCAAAGCCAAAGTGGGAAAGTGGTTTGACAAGACCGTGCTCAGACGACTGGTCGACATCGAGAGCCGTCAGCTCACCAGCCAACGCTACTGGGACAACATGGACCGTGTTTCACCGGAAGCGATTGCCAGTATTGAAGCTGACCTGACAGCGCTGATGGTTGAGGAGTTCAATCTTGACCTGCACCGCCTACTGTTTGATGCGACCAACTTCTTCACCTTCATCGACACGTTCAACGAGAAGTCCACCTTGGCGCAGCGGGGCAGGAGCAAGGAGGGACGTGCTTCATTACGCATCGTCGGCCTGGCACTGCTCGTCACCGCTGACTTCCATGTACCTCTGTTCCACCACACCTACCCGGGCAACCAGACTGATGCCCCTACCTTTGCCAGTCTGACGGATGCACTCGTCACCCGTTGCAAGCGACTCACCGCTGGTGTGGAGCATGTTACCGTCATCTTCGACAAGGGGAACAACTCCAAGGACAACCTTGATGCCGTTGCTGCTACGCCCTACCACTTTGTTGGCTCATTGGTTCTCACGCAGCACCGCGATCTACTTAAAGTACAGCGGGAGCAATTTCGCTCACTGGACCAAGACGGGCTGCCCGGGGTCTCCGCCTACCAAACGACGAAGATGGTCTTTGGCCACAAGCGCACTGTGTTGGTCACCTACAACGAAAATCTGTTTGTCGCTCAATCGAAGACCCTGTGCCGTGAGATCGGCAAGCGGCAACAATGGTTTCGCGAACTCGTTGCTCAACTTGAGAAATGGCAAAGAGGGGAGATTCGTAGGGGGCGGGGCCCCACCCTCACTGCTACGCAGAAGAAGGTCGATAAGTGGTTGAAAGCACGGCACATGAAGGATCTGTTCACTGTCAAGATCACGGAGCGAGATGGCTTACCAGCGGTCAGTTACCGGTTTAATCAGGAGGCCTGGGAGGAGTTGCAGACGACGCTTCTGGGCAAGACGATCCTGTTCACCGACAACGACAACTGGACCGCTGCCCAGATCGTGCGTGCCTACCGAGCCAGTTACCATGTTGAGGATGCCTTCCGAGAGATGAAGGACCCACATCACATTGCGCTGCGTCCACAGTATCACTGGACAGACCAGAAGGTTCGTGTACACGTGTTTACCTGTGTGGTTGCGCTGATGTTGTTAAGTCTCCTCCAGCGAGAACTCCACATGAAGGGCATTGATCTATCGATCCAGCGGGTAGTTGATCTGCTCGGAGATATCCGAGAGATGACGATGGTCTTTCCGGAAGAGAATACCGGTGGTAAGCCAACGATTCGTACCTCGCTCAGTGCGATGTCACCTGAACAGCAAGAACTGTACGAGGTCCTTGACCTAGATCGATACGCCTCCCGTTAGGTCATACAGGATTCGTCACGCTTTCCCTGTAGGGATGCTGTGTTGCGAAATATGCACGGTAAAGTCGGGCTAG
>JAUWNS010000192.1 GCA_030612485.1 Candidatus Bipolaricaulota bacterium | reverse complement strand
GAAGCCACTCGCGCATCGATACTGGCATGAGATACATCTGGTCACGATTACACTCAAGAAAATTATATGGCATGTTCCCCCCTCGCCTATTCTTAGGCTGTTTCTAATTATACAGCAGGGAGAGGTTTGCGCAACAGGCTCTAAGCCTCTCAATGATTCAATCTCCGCTACTCGAGGCTCTCTCTAAGACGGCTCGACAGGTAATCGATCGCCCAAACCGTTAAGATGATCAGTAGCATCAAGGTGCCGGCGGCGTGCCACTTCCAGTGCCGCGTATAGTGGTACAGCAGTTGTCCGATCCCTCCGCCGCCGCCGATTCCGATGCTCGTGGCCATGCGAACGTTGATGTCCCAGCGGTAGATCGTGAACGAGAGGTAGGGGTTGACAATCTGGGGGACGATCCCGTACAGGATGACCTGAAGATTGTTGGCACCTGTAGCTCGAATAGCTTCAACCGGACCGGGGTCGATGGACTCGAGTCGCTCTGAGTAGAGTTTGGTCAAGTCGGCGATCGAGTGCACAAACAGGGCAAGCACACCCGGGAAGGTCCCGAGCCGCACCCAGACGACGAAGATGATCGCCCAGATGATCGGCTCGATCGAGCGGGTGATGCTCATCGCGATGCGCACTACAATGTACACGGTGCGTCCGATGAATCCATGCATCAGATTGCGCGCCGCTAGAAAACTCAATGGGACTGCAAATACGATCGCGAAAAGCGTGGCCATAAGCGCCATGAAGATCGTGACGATGAGGAGGTTGATCCCCTCCCCCAAGACAGCCCAATCCGGCGTGAAGAGTGCCTTCCATAACCGACCCGTCTTGGACGCACCCGTGAACAGGGTGTGCAGGTTGATCTCGGTGATGAAAACACCGGCCAACAGGGTGAAAAAGACGAGGAGCGCGGTTGCGATCCCGTTACTGCTCCTATACCAGGCTATGCTGGCCTTGTACGTCTCTCTCTGTTTCTCGATCTTCGTTCCACTCATGCGATCATGCCAACTGAGGTGCTCCTTATTCCATAGGATGGCGAGACAGCCTATCGCGGGAAGGGCGGAGATGTGCCATGCAAGGTAGCGGATGATACCTCTGCGGAAGGACACTGTGCTCCCATCTTCTGTTCTGAGGCGGATCCCGGCAGCCCGCATCCCCAAAGAGATGCCGAACGTCTCCCAAAGAACAACAAGCTCACCAACCACGATCAGGAGGATCCACCAAGGGAGGGGAAAGAAACTTCCCTGATAGCCAGAGAGCTCGGTGATGCAATAGGCTGTTATCACTATCAAATAGAAGATTGCAATATAATCAACAATAAACGCAACAATCCGCGCCTTGAGAGCCCCAACCGCCTCCATCCAGGCCGGTTTCCTCTGCATGAACCCTGCGTAGTATTCGTCGCGTACCATCAAGCGATCTTCTCCCTCACCAAACCGCTCACATAATCCATAGCCCATACGACAGCTATGATCACCACGATAACAGCTCCCACCTCTCCCCACCTGAGATCATTCTTGTAGTGAAACAGGATCCGTCCGATGCCTCCACCCCCTACCAAGCCGATGACCGTCGACATACGGACGTTGATATCCCACCGGTACATGGTAAATGCCAAATAGGACGGGATGATCTGCGGGATAACCCCGTATACGATGACCTGCCAACGCCGTGCCCCGGTAGAGGCGATCGCCTCCAGCGGTCCGGGGTCGATCGACTCTACCTGCTCCGAATAGAGCTTTCCCAACGCAGCTATGGTGTGAATCGCAAGCGCCATCACACCGGCAAAGGGGCCGAAACTGACCCACACAGCGAAGATGAGTGCCCACACGATCGTCTCTACGGAGCGCACTACGTTGAAGAATCCTCGTGTAAGCGTATAGATCAGCCAACCGACCGGCCCGGTGGCCATGATGTTTCGTGCACCTAGGAAGCTAAGAGGGAAGGCGAAGACCACGCCGAATAGGGTTGCCAAGAGCGCCATGAAGATCGTCTCCACTATCGCGCTGCCGATGGAATCTCGCAGTACGGGTTCGGGAGTGATGAAGTGCGTGAAATCCAGGGCAGTGAGCCGTTTCAGCAGATCGACAGTGACCGGAGCCCGCCTGATCAGGTTTCCGAAGTCGATCCCGGTCGTCAACCACCCGACATAGAACGTAATCACAATAAGGATAAGGGTCATTATCCCCCAGCTCGTTGCGAACCAGCGCTTCGGGGGAATTCCTCTATCTTCGATCTCGGAACGGGGGGCGACCCACGCGTGGAAGACCCGATCACACCAGAACTGTTCCCCGTTAGGCCCTGACCATGTCCATTTAGCTAGCCGATAGGCGGCGAAGAAGCACCTGCTTCCAATCACTATGATCCCTGCGAGGGAGAGCAGGACATAGAGCAGCGACAGGTACCAAGGGCCGAGCTTCCAGAGGGAGACCATGGGAATGAATGAAATCCCTGTGCCCGTCGAAAGACCGCGGAAGAGCGTTCCTAGACCAACAAGCGGGACAAGCATAAGCCCGCCAACCACCAGGCTCAACGCCCAAGAGATCAGGTCGAGTGGAAGCCGCTTCAACCTCGATCTTAGTATTAGAGGAGAGCCGTCCGTACGGATGAGGGTCAAGCCGAACGCCCTAAACCCAATAGATGTCCCTAATCCCTCCCAGGCTACGGCGATCAGAAGACTGCTGATGATAGCGATCGGCCATCCATACCAGGGGAAAGGGACCTTGTAGTACGGTCGAACGGCGACGATCTCGGTATACCAGTAATCGATAAGAAAGAAGACACTGTAGGAAATATAAAGCCAGATCACCCAATCGATGATGAATGCCCCGACACGTCTCTTGGGAAACATCAATCCACGTTTCATCTAGCGGATCTCCACCTCTTCCGCCTCCTCGCCGTAGATCTCCTTGAAGCGGGCCTCGTCAATCTCCTTAGGGAGTCCTTCAAAGACAATCTTCCCGTCCTTCAGAGCAATGATGCGGGTGCCATAGCGACGGGCAAGCGAGAGAAAGTGTAGGGCGCAAAGGACGGTTACACCATCCTCCTGGTTCATCTGTTCCAGGTATTGGAGGACGGAATTCGACGTGGCTGGATCGAGCGCGGAGACCGGCTCATCTGCGAAGAGCAACTCCGGTTCCTGCATCAATGCCCGTGCGATACCCACTCTCTGCTGCTGACCGCCGGAGAGTTGATCCGCCCGCGTGTGCATCTTCTCGCTCAGGCCGACACGGTCCAGGCTGACCTCCGTTCTTTCGAGATCTTGCTTGGAGAAACGCCCAGTGAGAGACCTCCACATGGAGGTATATCCAAGGCGACCGGCAAGGACATTCGTCCTCACCGAGGAACGCTTCACAAGGTTGAATTGTTGAAAGATCATGCCGATCTTGCGGCGAATGCGCCGCAGATCCTTCGTCTTCGCTTTGGTGATATCGACACCATCGAGGAGAATCTTGCCCGAGGTCGGCTCGATCAGTCGGTTGATACATCGCAGAAGGGTGGACTTCCCTGAACCGGACAAGCCAATAAGGATAAGAAATTCTCCCTTCTTTACGGAAAAACTAACGTCGTCAAGAGCGAGGACCTCTCCACGTTCGTAGACCTTGGTCAGGTGTTCGATGACCAGTTGCGCTTCTGCCATGGCACCGTCCTATCTATAAAAAACGGGGGGAAGGACTCGCCCCTCCCCCCAAACTCAGATTTAAATCACTTCTTACCTTTCAGGGATAGGAATGCCCATGACCTTCCTGACAACGTCGTAGCTTTCGTCGCCAGCCGGGTAGATATCATCCCACTCGTAGAACTTCGGGTTGCCAAAAACCTTCTTCCCCTCGATGGAGTGAATATAGGTGAGGAGGCCCGCAATGATCTTCTCCTTGAGATCCTCAGGGAAGTCCAATACGAAAGAGACTCCGTCGTTGGGGATCGAATCGGAGATTCCGACGACAGCGACCTTCTCCAGGATGTCAGGATAGGTATCCATCACTGCCAGACGAAGGTCCTTCACCTCCCACGGGCAACACCCTGTGTACAATTCGTTGTTTATTGGATCCCAGATGCCGAGTTCGGGGTACATATGTTCCTCCCACTGTAGGCCCATCTGCTTGACCCAGAGCGGGGGCTTTGGTGCGCTGAAGTAGCCCGTGCAGAAATCGACATCTCCCTCATATACTGCAACTATGGAGTTGTTATGAGAACCGGTCTCCAAGGTGGCTCCCGGAGTGACCCCGTATCCCGCCATGGTGATGTTTGGATACTGGTACCCCGACGAGGAACCTGGGTAGGCATAGCCCCACTTCTTCCCTTCTAG
>JAUWNS010000146.1 GCA_030612485.1 Candidatus Bipolaricaulota bacterium | reverse complement strand
CTTGATAGGAGAGGGTCGGGGTGAGGTGAAATAATGAAATCCCGGTTTTGACCTTCAGGTCAAAATGAAATTGGCGGAATACCCTGTAGTCTTGCTACGGGGATAGTCAATTTCAAGGGATTTCTTTATTAAGCGCCTATACGCGAGCCCAGCTGTTCACCTGTTTGGACACTGACCTGCAACACCAGTCTTCTCTACCGGTTGGCTTTCTGAAATGCCGTGTAGAAGATCTCTGCCAGCTCCTTCTGTAGCTCCAGCGAAGCTTGTTGCAACCAGGTCTTCACCGTTCGTGCACAGGGTCCAAGCTTGTTGCAGTCCAAGTAGGCATCGATTTCGTCTTTGAAGAATTTTAGACGCTTTGACGGGGATACTTTGTGCCGGCGAAAGCCGCTATTCTTGTAGTCGGTGCCGGATGCTTCTCCTAGGTCTTCGGTGCACGTCAAGATCTCCTCGGGGATGCCCGGTTCCGGGGGTTCCTCGGCAACGGCCGGTTCCGCGGACGCCTCTTCAGTCGGTTGAGCAAGTACATCATCCGCATCCACCGACGTGGACGCAATCAGCTCGCAAATGCTTTCAGTGGAACCGAGCGACTGCGAGATTCCGGTGAACGTGAGCATGCTGGAGGAAGAGACTAGATCAGCTCCCTCCGGCACATGGACCAATAGGTTGACGAACGTCATGCCTCCAGACGGCAGGTACACCGGCATCGTGCCGGGTGCTACCCACCCTCTGCTATCCTGCCAGGATAACGACACAGTTTGGGGACTGCTCGCCCAACTCATCACCCCGATCGGGAGAATATCCTCACCGGTCAGCACCCCTACCCCCTCAGGGAGGATGAGGTGGAATCCATCGATCCCAGGCTTGACGGTGGGTACAGGGCTCATCAAGTCCGACAAGGAGTCCCCGGGATCAAGAAGGATATCATCGGCATAGATCGTGATCGCATCATTGGCAACAAGCGATGGTTTTACACTCCCTGACGTGCCAAAGAGGCTGCTTACAGGTCCAAGCCCGGTGAGATCCAGCGTTCCTCCCGCACCGGTGGTGATCACTATCTCATCCACAGAAGGCCCATCAGCAGTCGATAGGTCAATAATCTCCGACAGAGCGAGGGGAGAGCCCACGGAGCTGCCCCACACGTACCGATGGGTTTGTAGTATATCCGCCTTCCAAAAGTCGCTGCGGGAACGTGAACGTTTGGAGCCAATCCGAGAGGCTCCATCCCCGCGATCGTAAGTTCCAGAGGTGATGTTCCCCTCCTGATCGATACATTCCTCTACGTCATTCCAGTAAACGTAGTCCGAGTAATCCTTAAACCGGATCACCACGGTCGCGAGTTTCAAGATAACGATGCTGTTGTTCGGTCCGGCGTTGACTATTGTACGCTTGGTAACCTCCATCCCGACACTGTTTTTGGGAAGATTCGCCGATCCAGGGCCATAACAATGAAACCCCGAAGGGGAGTTGTTGATGATCTGCTGCAGCGGTGGTGGATGGGGTGCCCCTGGAGAGTTATTCATCGTCGCGGTTTTGTGAAACGCTTCGGCCTGCGTCTCACGCGCGGCGGCCTCGCGGGAGCATCCGAAGTCTCCAGAGACTTCTTCTGACGAAGCGCTAGTACGCAAGCGTATTTCTCCAGTCTCTTTCGGCAATCTAGGTGATTTTCGCAGACCGACAAAGTCAAGGCCGTGCACTGGCCAGCTGGTGATCCTCAGCACTATGTCATTGCTGTTGCGCTCCCATTCATCTTCAGGTTTGTTCCCTTGATAGGCATCGTAGACGATCGCATGGTAGATATTCTGGAGGATCGGGGCTTCGATCCTGATCGACCAGCCTTTTTCTTCTGCGGTTTCCTTTTTGCGACTCCCCGTCGTATTGAGAACGGCAAAGCCACGTAGAGGAACGATTTTGGCAAGCCGTTTCAGCACATCCGTGTAGTTTTGATCTTCCTCAATGATTGCTGCGGTTACTTTATAGGGAGTGCGAGGGCTGCATTCAGACATGGAAAAGACGACGTTGCTCGCTGTAAACCCAGGGTCATTCACCGCAAACTCGAAGTCCTCTCCGCTTTTCACATTCAACCTCGGACGATACAGGATGTATGTTTGCGCACACTCGTAACAATTTCCTCCCGGATCAACCTGGATGATGACCCATACCTCCGAGTTTTCGCCGAACTCATACAAGGCGTCGTGGAAGCATGAATCCACGTATTCACCGTCTCTTAAAACCTGATGAGGGAACTCGATACTCGTCAGGGTCAATGCCTGTGCGATGCACGGGTCATCGGGCTGGTCGTAGCATGCACAGCTTTCTTCTGCGAATCCTAGGACAGAAAACAATATTCTGACAACTAGAAAGGCTGAGAGGAGAGCGTATTGACAGGTTTTCCGACGCATTTCCATCACCTCCAAAAAACGATTCTATTACGAATCGGTCGACTGGAGCAAACCGAACCCGTAGTCAGCCTATGTCCGCTTCAGATAGGAGAAATCAAGCAAAGGCGCTCGCTTGGAAAAAGGGACTTCTATTCGGCCTGATTGACAGTCGTCAATCCTCTCCTAGAATCCGTTCATAAATTGCCTCATACTGCGAACGATCTTGTGATAATCGAAGTTCACCGCCGCACGACTGCACGCCACGGCGGCGAACGCCCTCGAACGGGTGCCGGCTAATCTTGTTCCCTCCATTCGGGGACTGGTGGTACTGTTCGGATTTGTGGCGAGCGTTTTCATACTGAAGGAACGACCTTCTCGTTGCTCTGCCATAGGCGTATTGCTGATTATCGCCGGGGTGGCCCTGGTTTCGATAACGTGGTAGATACTGGACGGCAGTGTGCCTAATTGCAGGTGGTGAGGACCCCACGGGAATGGTATCCTTCTCTTGCCGATATGGCCAAAAAGCCCAGCGTTGATCGGCAAATCAATGAGGAGGAAGTATAAATGTTTAAGACAAATGAGTATTTTGATGGAAAGGTCAAGTCGATAGCTTTTGAGGGTGTGAACGGTTCGGCGACCGTCGGTGTCATGGCAGCGGGCGAATATGAATTTGGAACGTCAACCAAAGAGATCATGACGGTTACGAGTGGGAAGCTCACTGTCAGGCTGCCGGGAAGCGATGAGTGGAAAGACTACGCACCGTACGACACGTTCATAGTCGAGGCAAATGAGAAGTTCCAGTTGAAGGTTGAACAGGACTCATCGTACATCTGCATGTATCGGTAGATACCACATATGTACTCTGTAATAAATACCAGCCTTTCCACAGCGACAATATTTGCTTTAGAGTAACGAGCGATGTTCTGGATCACGTGCTGCATCCGCTGATGAATACTCCAACCGACAGGCGTACACTGATTGCTTTGGCTGTGACCTTGATCTTCTGGTCGTCGGCGTTCGCGGCGATTCGCGCGGCGCTTATCGCCTACGGTCCGTGTGAGTTGGCACTGTTGCGTTTCTTGACTGCGTCGGCTGTGCTTGGAATCTACGCGATCGCGAGCAGGATGCGCCTTCCGAAGCTTCGCGACCTTCCGTTGATTGCAGTGCTCGGCCTGCTCGGTATCACTGGGTATCACCTTTTGCTGAACGTCGGTGAGGTGACGGTGACCGCCGGTTCGGCGAGTATGCTTATCGCTTCTGTCCCGATATTCACGGCTCTTCTCGCTGGGTTCTTCCTCGGGGAACGGTTTCGGGCAATAGGATGGGTGGGCGTGGGGCTGAGTTTTCTTGGTGTTGTCTTGATTGCCTTTGGGGAGGGCAGTGGCGTACACCTCGAAATAGGAGCGCTCCTTATCTTGCTAGCCGCTGTTCTCACAAGCATCTACAGCGTCGTGCAGAAGCGGTTCATCGAGCGATACAGCCCACTCGAGTTCACGACCTACGTGATCTGGGCGGGGACGCTGCCGATGCTTGTCTTCCTCCCGCGCCTTATCACAACGGTTCAGATTGCACCAATCTCTGCAACCGGTGCCGCCCTGTATCTCGGCGTCTTCCCCGCAGCGATCGCCTATGTTCTTTGGGTTTATGCCCTGTCGCGCTCACCGGCATCGAACGTGACCAGCTTCCTGTACCTGAACCCGGTCCTCGCCATTGTGATCGCTTGGGTATGGCTGGGCGAGATTCCAACATGGCTGTCGCTCCTCGGTGGAGTGCTCTGCATCGCCGGAGTCCTGGTGACTAACGTCCGCAAAACGCCGGATTAATCAGCGATCTGTATCTGGTTATCGTGAATCTCCGCAGACGATGGAAGGGATGCCGATCTGTTTCCGACTTGATTTTCGTCATAGTGTACTAGTATACTAGTACACTATGACGAAGAAGAAAGACTGGACTCTCGACATGAACGCAGGACCGATCTTCGTACAGATCGCGCAGAACGTGCGCCGAGCTCTGGCGCGCGGTGATCTTTCACCGGGAGAGAAGTTGGCCTCGGCGAGGGAGTTGGCGCAAATACTAGGGGTGAACCCGAACACGGTGGTCCACGCCTACATGGAGCTGGAAAGGCAGGGTGTGATCGAGAAACGGCGGGGGCTGGGTACGTTTGTGCGTAAAGATGCGCCCGTTGCGGTGATGCGCGCAGAGATGCTCCACTCTGCAGCAACAATCTATGCGTGGGAGATCAGACGGTTGGGGATTCCAAGTTCGGAAGGGATCTCCGTCCTGAAGGAGGTGCTGAATGCTGGCGAAACTAAATAACGTGACCAAGTGTTACTACAAGGCCGAGGGCGTGCGGGGACTGACACTCGATTTTCCCGCTGGCGAGATCGTTGGTGTGCTCGGACTTAATGGAAGTGGAAAATCGACGATGCTGAAGCTGCTTGCGGGTCTACTGACCCCTACCGAAGGTAAGGTGATGGCCTTTAACGGTCCGCCGCGTCGCAATCGGGCAAAGATCGTCTACCTCGGCGAGACCGATTCGCTCTACGCCTGGATGACGCCGGCGGATGCCGAGCGCTTCATGGCAGGATTGTACGGCGATTTCGATTGCAGCCGCTTTCGTGAGCTGCTTAACACACTCGATGTCCCGCGACGAAAAACAAAGGTAATGTCGAAGGGCGAACGCGGCCGGTTGCGTCTGGCAATGGCACTGGCGCGCGATGCAAAGCTCTACCTGCTCGACGAGCCGTTGGCAGGGATAGATCTGCTCTCGCGCGAGAAGATCCTGACGTCCTTGGTGGGTGAGTGGCATACCGACGAGACGATCCTCCTTTCGACCCACGAGGTAGCGGAAGCCGAAGGGTTGTTCGAGCGCGTTATCTACCTGCGCGATGGGCGGTTGGCTCTGGACACACAAGCGGAGGAGCTGCGCGAACAGGGCAAGAGTGTGGTCGATGCCTTCCGGGAGGTGCTGGGATGAAGAGGTTCAAAACACTGCTTTGGCTTGAGTACCGGCGTTCCCGGGTGTGGGCAGCAGCACTTATCGGATCGCTTGCCTTCTGGGCGTGGGGCATGCATCAGGTGCGACTTGCAGAAATTGGGGAGCGGCTAGGTGTTCGAGCTGGTCTCCTCACCGGTGCAGCGCTGATTGGCGTACTCGTCCTGTGTTTAATGATCGGCCGAATCCGCGGAGAGACGCGCCAGGGGCAGTATCAGGTGCTGTTACTCAGTCCTCCGAGCGGGTATTTGCACGTGCTTGCTCGATTCGCCTTCGCACTGATCACGGCCCTCGTTTACGCGGTTATCATCGGGGGTCTTGCATGGTGGACGGTCTCCCAGGCCGGGGTGATTCTTATGGCTGGGAGCGTGGGCGACATTCTGTTCAGTGTTCCACTGTATCTAGTGGGGACAGCAGTTGCACCACTTCTGGCGTGGACGTTGTTGTTGATGGTGTTCATCAGTGCGTATCGTGTGTCGGGCCCTGGTTGGATTCC
>JAUWNS010000097.1 GCA_030612485.1 Candidatus Bipolaricaulota bacterium | reverse complement strand
TCGTCCTCCATCACCGAGGAGGAGCGCACCACGAGCGGATGTTCCTTCTCGGCGAGGAAACCGGCGAGGGCTTCCTGGGCCGCCGTAGGAAAAGTGGCGGAAGCGATCCGTTCCTTAAGTTCATCCGAACCTATCTCCTGGCGACAGTGGGCAAGGACAACTTCATTGAGACTGTTCTCTTCCATGAACGCGTCGAAGATCGCAGTCGTCACCACGAGAGAATATGGAAAGCGAAGGAGATGATCGTACTTGGTGAGGGGGCCTTCATTCTTCAAATGATCGATGACGAAGAGCAGACCGCGAGCCTTCCCCCCGATCTGCCCGTCCCCGATAAGCTTGACCTCATCAGGAAGGGACCCGGGCGAGAAACGATACGTCCCATCCCTCGCAAGACCGAAGCGAAAGAACCGAGAAGGGAACGATCCCCCCTGTCTTCTCCTCATCGCGGCACTCTGCTTCTCGATCATGCGGTTCAGGATACCGCGTTTTACTCCTTTCCGCCACCGCAGCCTAAGGTAGCCCTTCTGCCGCTTCTGAATCTTCGCCCATGTGCCACGTAGGGTGACCGTCCGGTTGAAGATGGGATTCTCTGGCATCGAGTCGGGATCGACGCAGAAGTAGCTCTCGCGTCCAAATTGGAACCGCTCACCGGGTTTCACCGTAGCGAGGTCCACCCCGCGCATTGTCCTCTGGCAACGGAGTCTCTGTCCTTGACAATGTAACAGATGTGTAGTATAACATTGTTGTTATATAACGGAGGTGTTAGTAAGATGGACAGACAAAGACTCCCCCGCAACGTAATCGGACAGCCAGTCCACGGGGATGACCTATGGGGCCGAGAAAAAGAACTTGAACAGATCTGGAAAACATTGGAGACCAGCTCGGTGTTGCTCTCCGCGCCACGGCGCTTTGGCAAGACCAGCATTATGTTGTCTCTTATTGACGAGCCCAAACAGGGTTGGCAAGCCCATTACTTGGATGTCGAATGGGTTAAAGGCCCGGAGGATTTCGTCGCTGAGATCATGACAGCCCTGCTCGCGGACAACATGTCTAAGAAAATCTTCCAAGGGGTAAAGAGAGTAGCGGGAACTGCGGTCAACCAAATTGGAGAGGTAGGAATTTCCCAGTTTAAGATCTCTTTGCGGAAGGGTTTGGAACAGGATTGGCAGGATAAAGGGAAGGCCCTGATTAAGCTCCTCAAAGATGTACAAAAGAAGAGCATCCTCATTGTAGATGAGCTGCCACTGCTTATATTGAAGATCGCGAGAAAGAAAGGTGAAGAGCAAGCAGAAGATTTTCTATCCTGGCTTCGTGGTCTGCGGCATATCCCCGAACTACAAGACAAGGTGCGGTGGGTTATCGGAGGATCAATCGGGATAGAGAAGGTCCTCCAGCACGTGGGAACAGGGACGAAGGTGATCAATGACCTATCTACTATCAGAATCGGCGAGTTCCCCGATGAAGTAGCTGATGGATTCATAAGAGCCGTCTTAAAGAAGGAAGGGGAGATCAAAAAGGTGCCCCCGCAAGTCTTAGAAAGATTCCGCCAAATAATTGGCGTTCCCATCCCCTACTTCCTCCAGATTCTTATACGCGGAAGCCTTAACGAGATGGAACGGAGGCACGAGAAGGATCTCTCGGAAGAGATTATTGAACAGGCCTATCAGGATAGTGTGCTCGCTTGCTATAACCGAACCTATTTTGAGCATTATTATGAACGCATTGAAGGTTACTATGAGAATCTGGCCGAAATAGCAAAAGAGTTTCTTTCCCGCCTTGCTCAAAGGGGCAGCCTTTCGAGGAAGGAACTATGGGACCTGTACATGCATATGACTCAAGGAACTGGAAACGAAGCGGATTTTAGCTATCTTCTCTCCGATTTAGAGAACGATTTTTACATTGTGTACGCCGCGGAAGGGTATACATTCGCCACGAAGGTCCTCAGGGACTGGTGGTGCCGGTACTACACCCTTATCTAGGAGAGGTGAGCCATGGCCAAAGAACTTTTCAGATATACTCCTGCTTTGGAGGACCCGCAAAACCTCAAAGACCTATCAGTAAGTAGGGATAAGGAGCTAAAGAGAATCCTTCGAGCCCTGAAAGAGGGCGCTGACAAGAAAGGGAATCAACACTTCTTGCTCGTTGGGCCAAGGGGGATCGGTAAGACTCATCTGCTTCTTCTCATCTATCACGGCACGACGGGGAATATTACGTGGAATGAACTTTGTCAGCATTTAAATGATTCCTGGGAACCGATTCTGTTTGCTGAGGAAGAGTATCGAATGATCTCTCTTCCAGATCTTTTGCTCGAAATCGTGGCTAGGCTAAGACAGGAAGCCCCCGATGAGAAACTCTCCCAGCTAACACAGAGGATTGATAGTGTCCCTCTTCCAGGTAACGCAGAGCAAGAAGCGGTTTTGGAGTATCTCTCCAATAGAAGGCGCGAGACGGGAAAGAAATTTCTTCTGCTTCTTGACAATCTACAAGACATTCTGCCGCATTTTACGGAAGAAGATCAAGGCCGGCTGCGCAGCATCTTGATGAGCAAGGACATCTTTATGCTCATCGGGACTGCTCCCACCCTGTTTGATGCGGTAATGGACTATCAGGCAGCCTTCTATAACTTTTTTGAAGTGATCTGGCTGCAGGAAATAGAAGTGGAGCAGGTAAAAGAGCTCATTGAAAAACGGTTAAAATTAGATGGTCGAGATGAACTTTTGGGAAAGCTGGATGACTACGAAGGCCGCCTAAGAGCAATTGTTCACCTGACCGGAGGAAACCCTCGTCTTATTCTGAGCCTCTATCGAATCTTCACCGAATCCGAGATCCTGGAGGTGGAGAGCGACTTCATCAAGCTGCTTGATGAGATGACCCCCTACTTCCAGGATCGGATGAAATCCCTTTCTCCTCAGCAAAGGAAGGTCCTTGATGCCATTTCTCTGCTCGATGGGCCTTCATCTCCCACAGAGATCGCTCGGTTTGCCCGCTTGCCGGTAAATGTGACTAATACACAATTGAAACGTTTGCGCGAAGCCGGGTTTGTAAGGACGCTCAAGGAGAAGAAAAGAAAGACACTTTACGATGTTAGCGAACGCCTGTTCCGAATGTGGCGGCAGATGCGTGTTGAGGCAGGTCGCAAGCGAGTGCATTTCATCACCAAATTCATCGAGATATGGTTCTCTCAGAAAGAGTTAGCGGAGCAACTTAGAGAATTGCTTGGAGAGCTGGATACCTTGTTGTCTGAGGGGGCAGTCGAAGAGGCAAGAGGGATCATAGATAGACTCTATTACATCCAGGAAGCTGCTTCAGCACCATTGCACGTTACGGCTCATCTCAGCCGGGTTTATGGGCTTGTGAAGGTGAGAGATCTCGCGGCAGCGGAACGAGAAGCGAACGCGTTTCTTGCTAAAGCACAAGAAAAAGGGGATAAGGAGTTTCTTGCTCAAGCCCTCTCGGGGGTAGCTTTCGTCCAACAGAGACAAGGGAAAACGGACAAAGAAATCGGAACCCTAAAAGACTACTTGGAACTAAAGCCGGAGAATCCTAACGCCTGGCGTAACTTGGCCAGTGCCTATCGCAAGATTGGGGAATACGACGGAGCAATTCGTTGCTACCGGGAGGTACTGGAGATTAAGCCTGATACGTTTGATGCCTGGTTCAGCATGGGCGACGTTTACACTGAGGAGGGCGATTACAATGAGGCTATCCTATGTTATAAAGAGGTAACCGAAATCAATCCAGCGAGGAGAGAAGCTTGGGGCAACATGGGTAACACCTATTCTATGAAGGGTGAGTATGACGAAGCGCTGCAATGCTATCAAAAAGTGTTGAAGATCGAGCCTGATGATGCTCTGGCTTGGTATGCCCTGGGTAACGCCAATGTCATGAAGAGTGAGTATGACGAGGCGATCCGCTGTTATCGTAAGGTGCTGAAGATCAAGCCTGATGATCATCTCGCCTGGCATAATCTTGGTGTCATTTATTTCACGCAAGATAACTATGACGAGGCCATTGCATCCTATACAGACGCCCTCAAGTTTGCTAAAGAAGAAACGGACATCGTTTCTATCCTTCTAGGTAGAAGTCAGGCATTAGGCCTTCGCGGCAGTAACTCCTCTGCCCTCAAGGACGCGGAAAATGCGTACAGATTGGCCAAGGAAGCAAATGCTGGACCGCTACTCACAACAGCAGCCTTATTCATCATTACAGCTTCTTTAAGTCTTTCCTCAAAAAGCACCGCCAGGGGCAGATACGAAAAGGCGATTGATCATCTGCGGAGAGCTCTGCAATACTCTCCCGTAGCTCCTTCTGACGTGACGCAAGAAATCATTGGCATCTACTTTAAAGAATTATTAGAGACAAAAAACCAGGAACTGTTAGATAAAGCTCTTCAGCTCATTGAACGAAGTGGCCAAGCCGATCTGATCGAATTCCTAAAGCCCTATCGCGCTACCTTACAGTATCTAAAGACAAAGAACAAGAGCGTTCTAAACCGTCTAATCCCTGAGCTCAAGGAAATTGTGGAAGAGATGGTGAAAAAGCTTGAAGAGGATGATTGATCCTCAGACTACCTGATGGTGCCAAGTCTTGCATGTGCTTTGATGCTTTCAGTGGGGAATAGCAGCTGCTAGTTTCCCCAGAGAAGATCAACATAGCAGTATGGTCCTACTTTTGTTTCTTCTGGATCTTCGCCCAGGTGTCGCGTAGGGTTACGGTGCGGTTGAAGACTGGCTTTCCCTGGGTTGAATCGGAATCTACACAGAAGTAACCCTTGCGTTCAAATTGGAATCGCTCACCGGGTTTCGCCGTAGCAAGGCTCGGTTCGAGCTTGCATCCAGTCAAGATCTGGAGGGAATCCGGGTTCAGGGTATCGAGCCAATCTTCCCCTTCCTCGACCTCTAGTGGATTTTCCTTTGTGAACAGGTGATCGTAGAGTCTAACCTCGGCGTCGATCGCGTGCTGTGCCGAGACCCAGTGTAGGGTCGCCTTTACCCGGCGGCCATCAGGTGCATCCCCGCCGCGGGTGGCAGGGTCGTAGGTACAGTGAAGCTTCACGATGTTGCCAGCGCTATCCTTGATCACATCGGTGCAGGTAATGAAGTAACCGTAACGCAACCGTACTTCGCGACCTGGCGAAAGGCGGTAGAACTTCTTCGGAGGGTCTTCCATGAAATCCTCACGCTCGATGTAGAGTACCTTCGAGAACGGGATCTGTCGCGTGCCAGCACTCTCATCCTCCGGGTTATTGATCGCAGGGAGCTCCTCGACACCATCGTCGGGGTAGTTCGTAATGACCACTTTCAGCGGGTTGAGAACGCCCATCACGCGCGGGGTACGTTTGTTCAGGTCCTGGCGGAGGCAGTATTCGAGGTAAGAGGCTTCGACAATGCTCTCGGACTTTGTAACGCCGATTCCCTTGACAAACTCCTGGATCGCCTCCCGCGTGTAGCCGCGTCGCCGCATTGCGGCGATCGTCGGCATCCTCGGGTCATCCCAGCCGTTTACGCAGTTCTCCTCGACCAGCTGGCGAAGCTTCCGCTTGTGCATCACGGTGTAAGACAGGTTGAGTCGAGCGAGTTCGATCTGCTGTGGGTGGTTCAGAATTGGGAGGTTGTCGAGGAACCAGTCGTAGAGCGGGCGGTGGTTCTCAAACTCGAGGGTACAGATAGAATGTGTGATCCCTTCGATCGCGTCCGACTGACCGTGTGTCCAGTCGTAGGTCGGATAGATGCACCACTCGTCCCCTGCCCGATGGTGCGTAGCTCGCAGGATACGGTACATGACCGGGTCGCGCATGTTGAGGTTTGGATGCGCCATATCGATCTTGGCGCGCAGCGTCTTCGATCCATCGGAGAACTCGCCGGCACGCATGCGGCGGAAGAGATCCAGGTTCTCCTCCACAGTGCGTTCACGGTAGGGGCTCTCCTTTCCGGGGGGGGTGACAACGTTGTTCCCCTCGCGGATCGCTCTTCCCCGGTACTCGCTGATCTCCTCGGGACTTAGATCACAGACGTACGCCTTGCCGTCTTCGATGAGCTGTTCAGCCCAATCGTAGAGCTGCTCGAAGTAGCCCGAAGCGTAGAAGAGTCGATCCTCCCAGTCAGCACCGAGCCAATGCACATCCTCCATGATCGACTCGACGAACTCGGTCTCTTCCTTCTGCGGGTTCGTATCATCGAAGCGTAAATTGAACTTGCCGCCGAACTCTTGGGCGATCCAGTAGTTCAACAGGACGGTCTTTGCATGACCGATGTGGATATAACCGTTAGGTTCTGGCGGCCACCTGGTCTGGACGCGTCCTTCGTGCTTCCCCTCTTTCAGGTCCGCGATGACGATCTGGCGGATAAAGTCGCTAGGTGCTTCTTCACCGGCCTTCCTGATCGGAGAAATTGCCTCGCCATCTCTATTTCCAGAATACGGTTTGTCCTTAGCCATCTCTTCCTCTCTTCTTGAGTTCTGCGGATTTCCTTTACAACCCGACCCATATCTATACGTTACTAGTCTACCGTGAGAATTCGTGCTGTGCCAGGAAAGAACTTTGCCGTTCTTCACCAAGGGTTCGCGGTAGGGGCAACCAGCGAGCTGCTGCTGCGCTCGCTACGCGTGATCTCCGTTACAGACGAGGCACCACTCTTTTCGGTAGACTGTACTATCAAGGCTCGCTACGCCGGAGCTGACTGAAGGAGTGGACCAGCATTGAACAGGGGGCTAATTTATCGCGGACTGTATGTACTGGTATTTGTATCGCTGTGTCTCTTTTTGTGGGGGGCACCGCTTGTTGGGCAGGGCGTCGACACGGATAGTGTCCGCATGACGCGTTCTATTTCTACGGCCTATGCGCTTCCCCAGAGTCACTTCATGGTGACATTGCACCTCGAAACGGATCAAGATCTAGTAGGACTAGGAGTTCAGGAGTTACTCCCCATTGGCTGGGAGATACATCCATTGGAGAACGCTGGTGCAGCCTTCAAACGAGAGAAGATGCGGTGGGTATTCGAGGGGACTATCCGAGCTGGAAGACATTGGGAGATTGTCTATGAGGTCACAGTCCCCGAGGCAGACAGATTGATGACAGGCTCCCTGCCAAGGTGTTTCTCCATCACGGGAACGTTGCAGACCAAGCTGCCGGCATTGGAAATGCCGGTGACGGGTGATTCCGAGATACAAGTCGTATCTGCACTCCCTATCATGAGCGCAATCGCCCACTTGATCCCTCAAAAGGCACCGGAAAAACCGGATACGATCGATCTTCGGCTTGGACAGACAATAACGCGCGAACAGTACACCCGTGCTCTGGAACTATGGCAAGGGGACATCTTCGTTCCGTGGACGCAAGGGGAAAAGCTCGCCCTGGCACTTATTGAACGTGTTACAGCCTACTACATTACGTGCACACCCGTTGATGAACCGCTGCCGCTGAGCCTTGATCCCAAGTTGGATGCGGAACGGACGATCAGCACCTTCCTACCGTATGACACCATATTGCTCGCAAACGGATGCCTCGATCCGGGTCCTCCTGCCCGTAGGTTTGTGGTATCTGTCGAGATCACGGGGAGCAATGATGCGTACGGAGTGGGGCTAAAAGAGTGGTTCCCCGTCGGGTGGCGGGTTACCCCAATCAGCAATGATGGGTTCTGGTATCGAAGTTCACAGGTAGAGTGGATCTACCCGAAACGCCTTGCAGCAGGTGAAACTAAGAAGATTGTCTACCAAGTTGAAGTTGTGCCATCATTCCCCAACGATTTCGACGATCCAACAACTTGCTGTGGAGAAGATGCTACAATTGTAGGAATGGTTTCGAGTGAGCTGGGGTGTTGTGAGAGAGAGGTAACCGGCGAGAATACGGTTCACATATGGCGATGCCTCCCGGTGATCCTTGCCATCTCCCGCTGGGATGTCGCGAATGATCGCCTGGATGTCACCCTTTCTGACAGGATCTCTTTCTCTCAAGTACAGCGTGCGGTGTCATTCTGGTTGCGGAGTGCTCCTGTTCCTCATACGTGTGGCTACACAGTCGGTTATGAAACACTGAAAGCAATTGTTACTTACTGGCTGACCAATACTCCTGTTACAGACGCGCTGCCTGCGGCTTCCACGGAACGGTGCAAGGAGGAAGCTGGTATTGTCTGCTACGAGCCACCAAGTTCTTACGGCTGGTTCTGCCAGATGAAGGATTCTCAGTTAACGATCGACTTTGTAGGTGCTCCGCCAGTAACCCCCGCTGTTGTTGATGCTGGCCCTGACCAGGTGTTAACCTGTGATATTCCCGTGATTACTCTCACAGCAACTGCAACAGGTGGTCCGTACACCTACGAGTGGGTCGATATTAGTGGAAGAGTCGTCGGTGTTACTGGGACGATCACCGTTGACGAACCAGGGACCTACACTGTGACGGCCAGAAGGGCCAACGGCTGCTCAGGGAGCGACTCTGTTGCAGTGACCCAAGACATCACCCCGCCCACGGTCGATGCCGGACCCGATCAGCAACTTACATGTGCGGTTACATCGGTACTGTTGAATGCCACGGCAAGCGGTGGAACCCCACCGTATACCTACAAGTGGACAAACTCGGGTGGGACAGTGATGGGCGCCAGTGAAGACATCACTGTATCCTCGCC
>JAUWNS010000246.1 GCA_030612485.1 Candidatus Bipolaricaulota bacterium | reverse complement strand
GGGCCCTCCGGTTTTTTTAAGCGTTACCGTAAGATCCACCTCTTCTTCGAGGAGAAGCGCTGGTTCACCCCGGGTGACAAACCTTTCCCCGTGATCGATATTGGCATTGCCAAGGTGGGATTGATGGTCTGCTTCGACCATCTCTTCCCTGAGGCAGCGAGGACTCTTGCCCTGCGTGGGGCGGAGATCATCGCCCATCCGGCCAACCTGGTGATGCCGATCTACGCGCAGCTGACGATGCGGGTGCGCGCCCTGGAGAACGGTCTCTTCACCGCTACTGCCAACCGGGTTGGAATCGAAGCCCGCGCGGCGCAGACCCTGCGTTTCACCGGCGAGAGCCAGATCATCTCACCACGTGGAGAGATCCTCGCCCACCTCTCGCCGGATCGAGAGGAGACAGAGATCGTCGAGATCGACCCTGCAAAGGCACGCGATAAGACGCTCAACCAGTACAACGATCTCATTGCCGACCGACGACCGCGGTTTTACATTGAATGATTGAATCATTGAATCATTGAATGATTTAGCGATTGACCCATTGAGCGATTGAGAAGATGAACGACAGCGTAGTGGACGGCGGTGAAAGAGCAGTAAGTAAGCACGGTCGCCCAGCCATCCAATCATTCAATGATTCAATCTCTCAATGATTCAATCGCTAAACTCCTCGTTGACATCGTAGGAAGCAACGGCCACAATCCTTGTTATGTTGCTAGAGAGGGTGAAAGGGACGATTGAGCGCTACGCGATGCTCGAACAGGGGGAACGTGTACTTGTCGCGGTCTCCGGCGGAGTAGATTCGGTTGTCCTCCTCGACATTCTACGCCGACTGGCAGCGGAGTCCCCGCTCGAGATCATGATCGCTCACCTCGACCACGGGCTTAGAGGAGAAGAGGCACGGGAGGATGCACGTTTTGTCGCTCGTTTAGCACGGAAAGAGAAGCTTGCACTCATCGAGAAGAAGCTCGATGTAGCCAAATTCAGTAAAGAAAAGCGGATTGGAATTGAAGAGGGAGCGCGACTGCTCAGGCGCGATTTCCTTCGCGCGGCTGCAGATGAGGTTGGTGCCACGAAGATCGCCCTCGGACATACGCAGAACGATCGAGGGGAGACCATACTCTTCAACCTTATCCGCGGAGCTGGCCCGACCGGCCTTGTGGGTATCCGGCCGGTGAACCGCTCGGTAAACTGCTCGCTGATTCGCCCGTTGATCGAGGTCTCTCGCGAGGAGATCCTCAGCTACGCCCGCTCACGCGATCTCTCCTGGCGCGAGGACCGCACGAATCAGGACCTCTCCTTTTCGCGCAACCGGATTCGCCATCGGATCCTCCCGCTCTTGAGAGAGATGAACCCACGCGTCCTGGCGGCATTGCAGCGCACGGCGGACCTCCTTGTGGAAGAAGAGCTTGCACTCGACGAACTCCTCGCTCCCTTGTGGGTGGAAGTTCTCATCGTACAAACAGAGGGCCAGATAGTCATTCAGAGGGGGCGCCTTTCCCAGCTTTCCAAGGGGTTGCAAGCGCTTCTCCTGCGGCGGGGGGTCGCCCGCCTTCGTGGGGATTTGCAGGGGATCGAGAAGGTGCATATCGACGCGCTATTAGGCCTTGTAGCCTCGCAGCGCACACACGGGAAGCTCGATCTCCCTGGTTTTGTCGCGCGTTTTCAAGGGGACGAACTCACGTTGGGAAAGGGAGAGATGGAGAACCCTCTCTCGTTTGAGGTCCCGATCGCTCTCGGTCGAACGAAGATCCCGTCGTTGGGAATCTCCCTCGATCTATCGATCGAGGATCGGATTGAATCCGGCAAATCCCAAATCACGGAGGATAGAGAGGTGGAGGTGGCCGATGCGGATCGGGTACAGTTTCCATTACACGTGCGCGGCCGGCATCCTGGAGACCGGTTCGCCCCGCTGGGGTTGGGAGGAGAGAAGAAGCTGAAGGATTTCTACATCGACGAACGGGTTCCGTTCTATGAGCGTGATAGTATCCCGCTTCTCTGCGATCGACAGAAGATCATTTGGGTCGTTGGACTGCGCCTTTCGGATACAGTCCGCGTAACATCTGAGACGAAGAGGGTTCTAATCATGCGGAAGGAGAGACTCACGTGATCACGCTTCTAGTCTTCTTGGGAACGATCATTGTCCTCGTGGGGGTTCACGAGGGGGGGCACTTCCTGGCGGCGAAACTCTTGGGGGTGTACGTCAAGGAGTTTGCGATTGGGTTTGGCCCGCGGCTTGCGTCGATCCGGCGTGGGGAGACGCGGTACTCGATCCGCGCGATCCCGTTCGGTGGCTATGTGAGCATGGCCGGGGAGGATCGTGAAGAGACCGATCCTGAAATCCCTACGGAGAAACTCCTATACAGCAAACCGCCGTTTACCCGCATCCTGATCAGTCTGGCCGGTCCCGCTTCCAACCTATTGATGACCCTCGTCGTCGTCACCTTCTCCCTATGGGCCTTCGGATTCCCCCTAGTACAGGTGAGCGGGCTGATTCCGGGGAGACCGGCCGCGGCCATTCTCCTCCCCGGCGATCGGATCATCTCGATCGCGGATGTTACGATCTATACGAGTACAGACCTCGATCATGCGGTTCAGGGTTCCCAGGGAGAACCGGTCGAGATACTTATCGAACGGGACGGCGAGCGGCACATCTTCACTATCACTCCACAATTCGACGACGACGAAGAGCGATACCTCATCGGCATCTATCCGAGCCCGATCACGTACACGAACAGATTGAGTGCTCTCGAACCCTC
>JAUWNS010000004.1 GCA_030612485.1 Candidatus Bipolaricaulota bacterium | reverse complement strand
CTGTTACGCTTACAGGCTGATGGGGGAATCCAGCCCGATCGTGTACACGAACGACGCTGGGGAGCCGTCCGGTTCGGCGGGTGGGCCAATCGTGGCGCAGGTTGAAGGGGAGAAGCTCTACGATGTGCTGGCAGTTGTCGTAAGATACTTTGGGGGGAAGAAGCTCGGGCTGGGTGGGTTGATCCGTGCCTACGCCGACGCGACGAAGAAGGCCCTATCCGCAGCGACGATCGTGGAGAGGCACCGGGAAGTGAAGCTTGCGATCACCTTCCCACCGGAGATCAATTCGCGGGTGATGTGGTTGATCCACCGTCACCCGGCGCGGGTGGAGGAGGTCGCTTACGACGATGAGGGACGTGTGCTCATCGCAATTCCTCCGAGTTGCGTTGAGCGATTCACCCAGGAGCTCAAGGATGCGACCGGGGCACGGGCCCATTGGGAGGAGGAACGATGATTGACTCGATCACCGGAAGAGTGGTTCGTGTGGCGACCGATCACCTGGTGATTGAGACCGGGGGGGGGATCGCCTTCCGCGTCTTCTGTCCGGTGCGAACGCTCTCCATCTACCACCGTGGCGAGGAGGGGATCGTCTACGTCCATATGAGCGTGCGTGATGACGGGATCTCTCTCTTCGGGTTTGCAAGCTTCAAGGAGCGGGAGATATTCCGGTCCCTTCTCCCGGTTGGGCAGGTCGGTCCGCGCCTGGCCCTGCAGGTCCTCTCTAGTCTCTCGCCGGATGAGTTTATCGTTGCGGTCGCTTCCGGGGACGTTGAGCAGCTGACGACGGTCAAGGGGATCGGGAGGAAGACGGCACAGCGGATACTGATCGAGCTGCGCGACAAGCTGACGACCGACCTTGTATCTCCGTCGCTCCCTCTCTCGAAGAAGGAGGAGACCGCCCTGCGGGCCCTCACCTCAAAGTCCCTCGGTTTCTCGGTGCGGGAGGCGCGGGAGGCGCTCGAACGGCTGCGCGCGGATGACCTCCCACTGGAGGAGCTTGTACGCCGAGCGTTGGAGATCATCGGAACCTGATATGCGCATCCTTGGGATCGACTACGGCCACAAGAGACTGGGTCTTGCCCTGAGCGATGAGGATGCGATACTTGCTACTCCCCTTCCCGTCCGCGTGCGCACAACGATCGCTGACGACCGTTCTTTCCTTGCGCAACTTGCACGAGAGAGGGAGATTGCAAAGATCGTCCTTGGCCTGCCGCTTAACATGGACGGATCCTCGGGTGAGATGGCAGACGAAGTCGTCGCCTTCGCCGTGGCGTTGCGCGAGGAGAGCGGTCTTCCGGTAGTCACCTTCGATGAACGCTTAACGAGCGTCGAGGCGGAGCGGGTCCTCGTGCAGGCGAACCTGTCGCGCAAGCGCCGCAAGGGACTGCGCGACAGCCTCTCCGCCGTCCTCATCCTGCAGGGGTACTTGGAGAGCCAGCGAGAGACCCGCGTTCCGTGAGAATCTGCAACGCGGCTTTGTTCCCCTGTTGATTCGCGCGCGCTAGATCATGATCTTCGAGGTAGGAGACGACGAACCCGGCAGCGAACGCATCCCCTGCACCGGTCGCATCGATCGCGGTGATCGGGTGGCTCACGTACCGATCGCGCTCCTTTCCGTACCAGGCAAGTGATCCCTCTTTACCCAAAGTGAGACCCCCCATAGGGAAAAGCCCAGCAAGGATATCTACGATTTCTTTCTTGGTTTCTTTTCCCGATAGAGTCATTCCCTCATCGAGATTCGGGAAGATGAAATCAGCGGTGGAGATCTCTGCGAGGAAGGCGGGTACGCCGAAGTTTCGTATCAAGTTTGCCGGTGGGGGATCGATCGAGATCGTGAGATCCAAGGAATGAGCGATCTCGATCGCACGGTGCGTCGCGCCGCGTTGGGCAGGAGTCAGGAAACTGTAACCGGAGAGGTGAAGGTGATCGGCATTGACGAAGAAGCCTTCTTCGATCCAGGTGTAATCGAGGCCGTCATTCGCCCCACGTGAACAGATCATCGTCTTCCCTCTCTCCTTCGCCAGGGAGATGATCGTTCCGCTCTGTCGATCGACGCGCTTGACCCGCGTATCGACACCGGAAACCTGCAGGGAGCGAACAAGGAGGTCTCCCACAAGGTCGTCTCCCACACATCCGATGAACGTCACCTCTGCTCCCTTGCGGGCGGCGGTGCGGGCGAAGTTCCCTGCCGATCCGCCGGCTATCACCTGGATAGGGCTCCGCACCTCTCCCTTTTCTGGGAGTACCTCGGGGAGTGTTGCGAGGATGTCGAGGTTGAGATCCCCCAGTACAACGATGCGGCTCATTCGTTCGTTCGCAGTCCGGCGATCGCCTCAGCCAAGGCGTGCACCCGTTCCGGGTTGATCGGAGCCCTGACCGCACCATCCTCTTTCAAGGTGGTCCCGACGATGAATCCGTCCGCGTCGCGGTAGGTGGAGAGGTTGTCGATCCGCACACCGCTTCCGATGAAGACCGGGAGGGGGGTCATCTGTTTCACTGCTTGCAGGGCCTCCGGGGGGGTTCGTTTTCCCGTTCCGATTCCGGAGACGATCAGGCCGTCGGGGTGGTTGCGCGTCGCGTCGAGAGCGGCCTCCTCGAGTGTCGTCAGGTGGGCGGCATGCTTGACGTGCACGTCGGCGAGGATCGTCACCTTTGCCCCGAGCTTTCTCCTCAGTTCGAGTAAGGGACGGGCCTCCCCCTCGATCGACCCTTGGTCGGTGAAGGCGGTCCCGCAGAAGACGTTCACCCGAATGAAGGTTGCCCCGGTCGCCGCGGCGATCGAGAGGGCTGCCAGCCCGTCGTTTCGCAGCACGTTCACCCCGATGGGGATACGCGATCGTTTGACGATTGCCTGTACGATCACCGTCATCACAGTGATTGTCTCCTTCGGTGCCAGCTTGGCGAACGGGGCATCCCCGATATTCTCCACGATTGCAGCGTCGGTCCCACCTGCCTCCAGAACATCGAGGTCGCGCAGAGCCGTGGTGAGAATCGAGGAGATCGATTCCCCTTCATAACGAGGGCTGCCAGGAAGGGGGGGGAGGTGGATCATTCCAATAAACGGTTTGTCGGTTGTAAACGGTTCCATAGTGAGGTAACTATATCCCGTCTTGCAATAAGGTAGCAAGGACGGGGGTGCGATCGCATGCTAAGCAAGAATAGCTCTACTTCCTGCGGGCAGTGGTATGAAGTTCCGTCTGATTACACCGGTTCATTGCGTAGTTCTGAGGAGCATGCTATGAAGATCACGACAACGCACATTCTGATGATGTTTCTATCCGTTGTGGTCGGTATCGCGCTGATCTATGCCGGGTTGTTTGTGGGCTGGGGATTGGTTTGGGCGTCGGGAGGAACCTTCTTTATCGCTGTAGGGGTGGGAGCAGGATTGCTGACGTTGGCGTGGAACCTTCCAGGGCGAGCGGGTGCTATCTTGCGACGACCGCTGGTCAGCATTCTGATCCTGGGCACCATACTGACACTGATGGCCTTGACCGTGTACCTGGGAATCGTCGGTGGTGGGCGATGATGAGTCGTAGTGATGCAACGAATGGTTCGAGAGCCTATCTCCTCAAAGAGAGCGCCGAGCTTGTTGTACTGATCGCTGTTCTTGCGATTGTGTCTCAGTTTGTCCGTATTCCGGTGTGGGTGTTGGTCGGGGTGCCGCTCGGCAAGATTTTCGTTTCCAGTGCGACGTACGTTCTCTTTCTGCGAAGGACTTTCCTTTGCCCAGCGCACGTCGGTCCGCAAGCCCTTGTCGGGCTAATTGCGGAGACGGTCACGCCTCTCAACCCGTTCGGCCAGGTCAAGATCAACAGTGAGATCTGGTCCGCTCTCAGTCAGAACGGGGCGACGATTCCTTCACAACAGAAGGTGAAGATCCTGGAGGCACACGGGAACACCCTACTCGTTGCCACACTGACCTGAAGAGGCCGATCCACTACAATACACGCCGACCCCCGACTCGTTGTCCCCTACTTCAGTTTTCATAATGGGATCAGCCTTATCTGCCAGGTGTAGAGGGAGTAATGATGCCTTCCTTGCTGGGCAGCATCAACTATTTCGGGATTCTTTCAATATCCAGCCCTGCTAGTTTCCTGGCCCTTCCCCACATACGTCAAGAAGAAGACCGTATCTGTCAGCCATCTCCGGAAGGAGTCGTTGTCGCTGAACTGCTTAAATAACTCGGTGTCGTCCTTCAGTAGCGAGGTCATGACGCGCCGCAGTGCCTCATCATGCTCAATGCGTGCGTTCTGCTTGTCGGAGTTCTTACGGGCATTTTTGTAGGCATTGTCCGCGGAGACACCCGGTGCAATATCGTTTGTGATCCTGTCAATGACGCGGTCAGCATCCGTAAACTCAGTCCCGAACTGATCGTTGAACGCACGGATGATGTTGCTCAGCCGTTCTAACTCGGGTTCCGGCCTCCCGGTGCCTTCGCTCGTTGGAACCGGGCCGATCTCCGCATCCTCGTCCGCCAATTGAATCCGGACGGCTGCCTGCTTTTCGACGCGGTAGCTGTCCATATCGATCGCTTCGAGGATGCCTCTCGATAGGTCTTCTTCGACAGGCGCAGGGAGCTTCGGGATGAGAAAATTGAGGAAGATCGACAGCTTCTCCCAATCGGCGTTCACGTACGGAAGAATCGACGCAAGGAAGCTGTACGTCCGCACGAACGTCTTCGCCCTCCCCTTGAACACAACTTGCTGATCTTCGTCCAGACTCTCGTTGTATGCAGCGACGCAGGCGTCGAGGATCGGATCCAGCTGCTCCCGCCCGACTCCTTCCAGATAGAGCCGCACCAGGTTATCAACCTGCTCGGGACCATAGACCTGCAAACTGTCCAGTTCGCCCGTCAAATCGTGCAGCTTGTTCGGATCCGTCTCCTCGCTGAGAATTGTTGTCCGGTAATAGTCGGAGAATGCCGCCTGAATCGTGTCAGCATCGTTCATGAAGTCGAGCACGAAGACGTCGTGTTTCTTCGGATGCGCCCGGTTGAGCCGAGACAACGTCTGCACTGCCTTGATTCCGGATAGCGGCTTGTCGACATACATCGTGTGCAGCAGCGGCTCATCGTAGCCAGTCTGGAACTTATCGGCGCAGACGAGGAAGCGGTACGGCTCCTGTTGAATCTTGTCGGCGATCCGGCTGCTAGGAAAGCCGTTGAGCGATGCCTCAGTCATCTTGGTTCCGCCGTACTCGTGCTCCCCCGAGAACGCCACAATCGCCTGGAACGCGCTCTTCGATTCTTGGAGGTAGTCACGGATCGCGTGAAAGTATTGAATTGCCTGCTCGATCCCGCTAGTAACGACCATCGCCCGTGCCTCCCCACCGATCTTCCCTAATCCGACCACCTGCTCGTGGTAGTGGTCAACGATGATCTCCGCCTTCAGCCGGATGGCGTGATCGTTCGACTCCACGTAGCGACGCAGCTTCTTGCGCGCCTTCTTCGTGTCGTACTCCGGATCGCCCTCCACTGTCTTGATTAAGCGGTAGTAGCTGTGCACTGGAGTGTAGTTGGCCAGTACGTCGAGGATGAAGCCCTCCTGAATCGCCTGTTTCATCGTGTAACTGTGGAACGGAACGTGGCGCACCTTGCCCTCGACGGCAGGAACTGGCTCTCCGAAGATCTCCAGCGTCTTGTTCTTCGGTGTGGCCGTGAACGCGAAGTAGCTCGCATTCGTGAGCATTTTCCGCCCTTCCATGATCTTGTTGATCTTGTCCTCGAACGTCTCGACTTCAACCTCGCCTGCCATGCCGGAGAGAGCAATGCTCATCTTCGCAGAGGTCTGCCCACCCTGACTGGAATGTGCTTCGTCGATGATGATCGCGAATGTCCTTCCCGCTTGATCGGTCTGGATCTCGTTGTAGATGAACGGGAACTTCTGCACCGTGGTGATGATGATCTTCTTCCCACCCTCGATGAATCGACGTAAGTCGCCTGAGTGCTCCGCATGTCCGACCGTTGCACTCACCTGCGAGTACTGCTTGATCGTGTCGCGAATCTGTCGATCAAGGATGATGCGGTCGGTCACGACGATGATCGAATCGAACACATACTGTTCGTCCTTGCGCAGACCGATCAGCTGATGCGCCAGCCAAGCGATCGAGTTCGACTTCCCGCTTCCCGCCGAGTGCTGAATCAAGTATCGTTTGCCCGCCCCGTGCTCGCTAGCATCTGCGAGGAGCTTGCGCACGACATCGAGTTGGTGGTAGCGGGGGAAGATTTGCTCGCGTCGTTTTTTGCCCGTCTTCTCGTCGCGCTTCTCGACGATCTGGGCGTAGTTTTCCATGATGTTCGTCAGGCTTTGCGGCTCAAGGACTTCTTTCAAAAGGTAGTCGGTCTTGAGCCCGTTCGGGTTCGGCGGATTCCCCGCTCCATCCTTGTACCCCTTGTTGAACGGAAGGAACCATGAGCCTTTGCCTTTGAGATGGGTACACATCCGGACCTCAGCGTCATCCACGGCGAAGTGAACGGCACAACGACCGAATTGAAACAGCAGCTCTCGCGGATCGCGATCGCGCCGGTACTGCTGCACCGCATCGTCCACCGTCTGCTTGGTCAACGAGTTCTTTAGCTCGAACGTCGCGACAGGTAGCCCGTTGATGAACAAGCACAGATCGAGCGCCAGCTGCGTCTCGTCGCGGCTGTAGCGAAGCTGCCGTGTGATCGAGAAGCGGTTTGCCTCGTATCGTTCTACGGCCTTTGGATTGTCAGGCGATGGGGTGCTGTAGAACAGGTCGATCGTATGCGGACCATGCTTAATCCCATGCCGCAGAACGTCGATCACGCCGCGCTTGGTGACCTCCCCTTGGAGTCTCGCAAGGAAGTTACGTCTTGTCGGCCCATCATTCTGCAAGTCAAGTGCTTCGAGCACATCAGGCTGTGTAAACGCAAGGAACTTGCGCAGGTGGTAGAGATCGACCCCGTACTGACGATCGTAGTCGCGTGGAAAACCAAGCTTGTAGCCTAGCCCACCATAGGCAGCCAGAGGATAGGCCGTGTGATCATCGCCGCCGAGGCCTGCTCCGAGCGGAAGTCCAGTCAGCGTTGAGACAATCAGGTTTTCCAGCCCGCGTTCGCTCGTGTCCGTGGTCATGCGCAATGCCTCCTCATACCGAGCCTGGGAAGTGCTCTGATCAAGTACCCATCAAGTACGACTTGACCACGACTCTTCGCACCGCAACAGGATTCCATGAACACCACCTTGGTCTCGTAGCCGCTATCCATCAAGTACCCATCAAGTACCGCACTCACGAACGCCTGTCCTCACTCTGGGGTACCGCCCACCATGGCACATACTTCATCAGCTTCGGCGCTGCCGAAGGGTCGTAGGGAAAGATGGCTCGTGCGTCTACAACCTCGCGGATCAGCCGCTGATCTCGCTTTATCATCATCCGCGGTTCTCCACCTGACCTTCTTCTGATTGGCGAGCAAGCGCCAGGCGGTACTCTCCCTCCAGCCCGAGCCAGATGTTTGCCGGTACGCCAACCGCCTTCTCCAGCTGCATGGCCGCATCGGACGTGAGCGGCGTAGTGCCCCTGAAGACTGCACCCAACTCGGTGGCACGAAGTCCCATCCGGCGAGCCAACTCATCCTTGGTCATTCCAAGTTCGCCAGTAACCTCCTCCAGGTACTCGCCTGGGGGTACGGCAAGATCGGAATGAAGCTCCTTCTCAGTTGCCATGGCGCGTGCTCACCTCCTCCATGACTAGCTGCGATCAAATGACCGTTAAATACGAAGCCATCCCGTAACATGCTGATAAACGCGAACATAATCGATCTTTGTCATCCCTTGACATCGGCTTCCATCAAATAAGCGCCAGAGCACACCCTTTTCTTGGTCAGAATTGTGCTCCCAGATCCCTTAGCATTTGGTATGTATTGAGCCACTTTACATCAAAATGCTTGCAAATGTTAGGTATTTTAGGCTTCTTGGAATACTCGTTGACTAAATTCTCATGGGTGACGACAAGAGCGTCCTCTACCTTTGCATGAGCTATCACCCACACATCAGCGCCATCAAGGAGCTCCTGTGCCTGGTGTTCAGCATACCGTGCATGTACGTAGACGGCGATTTGATTGAAAAACCTCTGTACATCCGCAGAAGGCTCCCGAAATAGTCCAGTGCCTTTACGTTCCTTTGCCCAGTCGGCTAGCTCATCATCCCCAGTTGCCAACTCTGCATACACGGTTGTGGAACTACAAATTACACCAGCTTCAGCTTGCTTGTCCAACAACCTCCAGAATGAAGGTACGATATCCATACTATATGGTCCATTTTTGGCTTGGATAAACACATTGGCATCCAGATAGTAACGGCGCATTATCAGCTACCGACCTTCCATCCTCTCTCGTAGCCCCTCTAGTGTCTTAACTTTAACACCAAGGAGATTGGCCGCTTCTCGATACAACAACCGCCCTTCGAACGCTGCGGAGATAACTGTCTGCGTGAGGCGTTTGCTGCTGCGTGTCCAGTAGGTAGCGTATGGATCACCGCCGCTACTCTCTTTGATTGGCTGCCTCTTCTTCACTTCTTGTCTGTATTGTTCGAGAAAACTATCCCGATCGATCTGCCCCAACTCCAGTGCACGCCGCAAAACAACCACCGAACTTACCTTGTAATACCTGACCAGCCTAGCGATGTTCTGTTCTATGTTTTCCTGGCCACTCCACTCCCGCAGGAAGTCTTCCTGTGGCGTCAGGACTTCTGCAGCAACCCGATTACAGAACTTCTCAACTTGATAATCCTCCTCCGTCGAACCGTACGCTAAGTCAGGACTGGAAATAGCGCTTTCACCGATCCACAGATGAACCAATTCATGAGCTAGCGTAAAAATCTGCGCTGCCTTAGCATCTCTGCTGTTAATGAACACTACAGGTGCCAGGTGGTCACTGAGTGCGAACCCCCGAAACTCTCCGACAGAGAGTGGCCGGTGATTATTGTTCTTCACTACGCTGTTTCGCATTACCAAGATCCCTGCATATTCTGTTCTTTCTATGAGCAAATTTAGAAAATCTTGCCAGTTTCGTGCCTTATGCCGTAACGTAGCATTGATTTCTAGGGTGGCGCATATATCTCTGGCAACATCTGCCACTGGATCACTCGTGGAATAACGGCCGATGAAAGGTAGGAGTTCAGCTCCTTCCTGTTGGAGATACTCTCGGTACCAGTCCTGTTTCCGCAACACATTATTTAACGTATCAAGGAAATCAACACTCAGTTGGGTGTATCTCTCATCGTGAATGGTCCTAAGATCTGGTATTGCAGGAGTCTCATCCGGTGGTTCGGATAAGAATAAGTAACCAAATGGAATGTATAGAGTCCGGGCAAGCACCTGTGCCTGTCGAAAGGTTGGATATGCCTTACCCAACTCCCACAATGCAAATTTCTCCGGCTTGACTGGGAGCTTTCTTGCCACATACTCCGGTGGCCATTGTAGACGCTCGCGTGCCCAGCGCAGCATAGCTGGATGGATCAAAGCCTGCGTCATGGCACTCTAGCCTCCCTCTGGTGCGGTATCATCACTCTCTTTTACCACATTATAACTCCGTACGTCGAGCTTGCCGGTGACGACATCGGCGATCAGGCGGGTGCGGTATTCGCGGAGGAGTTCTATTTCGCGGCGGGCGGCAATGATGCCCGCTACAAGACGTTCAGTTTCTTGTTGCAGAACCTGAAGAATTGCCTGTTGCTCATTCTGCGGGGGCAAAGCTATGTGGAGCCTTCCATACCTTGTCGGGTTCAGATTCGATTGGTGCAGACTCGGTATAGCTTCTCTTCGAACGATCGATAAGAAGATCGCGTCGTTTAGAACTGCGTTCAAGTACTCTGGAGCGTGGTTCGGACGCGGACGCATTCGCACAAGATAGGAAGCAAACGTCACGGGAGATGCGTGACCAACGAATAGGCCCACCTTGCCAACGAGATCTGGACTGTTCGTACGGTTGAACAAAAGGTCGCCAGCTTGCAGAAGAAGGGACGAGTCAATGGAGTCAACACCACCATCAGCAGGCACTCTCACATATCCATCCTTCAGATGTCCCATGGTCAAGAGACGAATCACACCAGAGTCGGATCCAGACTTTGAAATGCCGTAGTCCATTGACGAAAACGCTCGCTTTATTGGCACCACCTCCCAATGTTCCGGTACGTTACCGAGCCACTCCACGCCGGAGGGTTTGAGGGGGACGTCGGGGTCGAGGCCGCGGGTGACGGCGCGGTGGATGATGGCCTGCTTCTGCTCCTCCAGCAGCCCGATCAGCTTCTGCTTGGCCCGGATGTAGCGCCGAATTCGCCGATCCACATAGTCAATAAACCGCACGATGGCCTCTTGCTCGGGGAGGGGAGGGAGCGGAACCAGCTGGCTCGCGTAGGTTCCAAACCGAAAGTCCGTTGACCTCTCCCGGATTCCGGTAGCTAGCGCAAGGATCCAATGACTGCGGGCCATCTCTCGAGTGACGAATGCGTGGTAATGGGCATCCGCATTAGGCTTGGGTTTACACACCGCGTAAACAGGTGTTCCCTTGCCATCAGAGTCGGCTACTCCTACAGCGCCGGCAAAGGCATCCATCGCATGGAGCACAAGGTCCCCGGCCCGGATCCCTTGGTATCCAATCTCTTTCAGCGACTCAGTGAAGCCTTGTGTTCGGCGGTTCTTCCGCAAGGTCACCGTGCCATCTCGGAAGCACGTCACGACCTCGTCCAAATCGCGCACTGGCCGCTCCATCTTTGTGAAGAGGTTCTTGCCTCGCTCGAGTTCCCAATGCTCCGGCATATCGCCCAGCCACTCCACGCCGGAGGCCTTCATCGCAGGATAGGGCTTGAGCTCGGCGATCATGCGTTGCCCTCTCCGTTTCCCATCTGCTTCTCAAAGGCCTGGCGCACGAGCCCCAACACGTAGGGCAAATCTTCTGGCTTGCTGAGTCCTACTTCCGCGTCGCCGTTACCCCAGCGGCCGAGGTTCGTTACGTCTTTGCACAAGCCGCGCGGGTCGTGCACTTCGTGGAAATGCAGGTTGAGCGAGAGGCGCAGCCGGCTCTTCTGTGGCACAACGTCCACGAAGTTGGTCTCGGCTTTGTAAGCGACGTAGAGCTTGAGGATCTCCTCCGTCACGCAGGGATCGAGTGCCAGAACTTCCTTGCGGAAGGACTCAAATAGCTGGCGCATGGGGCTGTCCGCTCCGAGTTGCGCGTGGTCATCGAGGCTATAGCCAGCGGGTCGTTCAGACTTGGGCCGGTAGGTCTCCAGCACTTCGTCCGGCAGTTCGGGTGCCGCCCAGACCGTGCTTGCTTGCTCGGCGAGCCGCCTGGCCCGTTCCTGGATGGCACCTTCGTCCCACGTACTCAGAGCGGCGAGCCCCTCGTTCAGCCGCAGTGGGCTCTCCTTGAAGCCGCCCTTCATGTCGCGCTTTTCGGGGAACGGCCGGTCACTGTATTCGGGGTTGTATCCGGTGAGCGTCAGGTTGCCGAGGGTATGCAGCCACATCTCCTGTACGCGCTGCCACTCTGGGCCCAGTGCCTCTCGCCATTTCGCTGAGAGGTTCACGTTCTGCGGCAAGATGTGCTCGATGGTGTACTCGTCTACCGGCACGCGCTCCTTGCGTCCGTGGTTTTCCAGGCGGCGCAGCCAGTAGCTCCGGCGCGGGAAACTGTACAGGTCACGCGCTTTCAGCTCGCGCTTGAACTCCTCGTCACCCGGAAACCGCCGATAGGAAGGTAGGGTCAGGAAGTGCGCTTGAATGCTCTCGAGATAGCCGTCCTTCTTGAGTGCCTGTCCGAAGGTGGCAAAGGTCTTGTTGAGCGAGTTGGTGGGGATGGCGCAGACTGCCCGTCGGAACACGTAGGCCTCCACAAGCCGCACTGCCCGGGCGAAGTCCTCCTTGTTGAGCACGTCCTGCTGGTAGTCGTGATAGAGTTCCAGCAGGAAGGGATAGGCAACATCCACCTTTAGCTCGCGAAGGTCCCGAAAGGCGGACTCGAGTAGCGGGTTGGCCTCCTGTCCCAGGGCCATAGCGCAGTAATACCTGGAGAAAGCGTAGAGATCGGCCACCAGTGCATCAACGCCAGCTGAAGCGACTTCCGGGCCATGGGCGTGCGCCTTGAAGGCTTCGTAAACCTGCTTGACATTGGGTATCTCTCCGGTCTTGACAGTCAGGTAGTGGCGCATGAAGCTGTCGAAGTGCTTGCCGTAGGCTTCCTGGCCAAAGGCTACTTCCATAGGGCGCCAGTGATCAGCGTAGAGCTGGCTTTGATGCGCAGGCTCAAGTCCCATAAGGATGAAGTTGCGAATCAGATCGGCCTGGCTCAGCTCAAGCCCTGTCGAGTTCATGCTTTCGAAGATGAGTTGCGGATTATCCTGATCGCGACTCAGCGAGATATCTACCACCATCAGCTTGGCCAATCCTCTGCAAAGCGGGGCGAGGTCGTCCCCGAGCCCCGCTACTAGCTGTGTGAAGGAGGCAAAATTCTCTTCTAGGCGCAGTGAGCGTTCGACGGGCAGAGCTTTCTGGTCCATGATGGACAGTAGGCTCTGCTTGTCGGTCTGGGTGAGCAGCAGTTTGTAGCGACGTTCGCCGTCTTCCAGCGGGTTAAGCAAGTAGTAGCTTCGAAGTTTCTTGGCCGAGTAGCCGTCAAGTGGCTCGGAGTCTCCAAGATGGCGGGCGAGCGCCTCGACAATCAGTGACACGGTAGCGAGCCGTTGCTGCCCATCTATGACAAGCAGCGGCAACTGGCTGGAGACTTGATAGAGCCCCTTCTCAATGTAGACGATGGAGCCTATGAAGTGCGCTGAGATTTCGTCATTGCTGCCCGCGCGAAGGATGTCATCCCAGAGCTGCCTGCATTGCGACTCGGTCCAGGAGTAGGTGCGTTGGTAAATGGGGATGATGAACTGCGGAGACTTCTTGAGAAAATCAAGCAATCTGGCTTCGGTCGCCTTCATTCGCCCACCTCTCCGAGAATCTCATCAAGCAGCCCCTCGGTCTCCTGCTCCAGCGCCAGGATGTCGGCCCGGATTTCTTCGAGGCTGCGCATTGGCTGAGGCTTGTAGAAGTAGCGCGTGAAGCTGACCTCGTAGCCAATCTTCACGCTGTCGGGCACGTGCCAGGCATCGGCGGCATAGGGAAGGACCTCGCGCTGGATGAAGGCTTCGATGCCACCTTCTTCCAACAGTGGAATCTGCTCGGTGTCGCGAAGGTCGGTGTCGGGCTCGAACTCGACTACTGCAGGCTTGCCATTGACAGTTATCTCGAACAGGCCGCGCAAGGCATCCGGCCCGGTGCCCTTCTTGTGAATCTTCTTAATGATCGGCGGCGCGTCTTCTGATCTCTCGGCTGTCGCCTTGAGTGGTTTGATCTCGGCAGGCTTGTAGACGCGGGCTGAATCTGCGCCAACAAGACGGAGCGGTCGTTCGACGGTGACCTTCCAGTAGCCGAACGCCTCATTGGGGAAGATCTTCGACTCCTCGGTCTCCTCGAAGGCGAGGAATGTGTCGCAGATGCGCTGGATGTCCTCCTCGGACAGTTCGCAGTTCTTCTTGCCGAGGTTCTTGCGTAGCGGCTTGTACCATTGTGTTGCGTCGATCAATTGGACCTTGCCGCGTCGATGCGCAGGCTTGCGATTGCCTACTACCCAGATGTAGGTGGCGATGCCGGTGTTGTAGAACATGTTGAGAGGCAGCGCGACGATGGCTTCCAGCCAGTCGTTCTCGATGATCCAACGTCGGATATTGCTCTCTCCCTGTCCTGCATCCCCCGTGAATAGCGAACTACCGTTGTGAACCTCGGCGATACGGCTTCCGAGCGGGGAAGCATGCTTCATCTTGGAGAGCATGTTGGCGAGGAACAGCATCTGGCCGTCGCTCGACCTGGTGATTAGCGAGTATTCCGGGTCGCCGGCGTGGGTGATTTTGAAGCGAAGATCGGTCATCCCCTTCTTGCCGCCCATACGTTCGAGATCGCCCTTCCAGCTCTTCCCGTACGGCGGATTGGAGAGCATAAAGTCGAACTCGCGTGCGCGGAAGGCGTCGTTGGAGAGCGTGGAGTACTCCGGTCCACCGATGATGTTGTCTGCTGCTTCACCTTCCCCTTTGAGAAGCAAGTCGGCCTTGCAGATCGCGTACGTTTCCGGGTTGATCTCCTGGCCGTAGAGATGCGTTGCGACTTCCTTCCCGCGTTCTGCGGCCAACTGCTTCAGTGTCTCCTCCCCTACCGTCAGCATCCCGCCGGTTCCACAGGCCCCGTCGTAGAGAAGATAGGTGCCGGACTCGATTTTGTCGGCGATGGGGAGGAAGATGAGCTTCGCCATGAGTCTCACGGCATCGCGCGGCGTCCAGTGCTCGCCAGCCTCTTCGTTGTTCTCCTCGTTGAAGCGGCGAACGAGCTCCTCGAAGATCGTTCCCATCGCGTGGTTGTCGAGGCCGGGGTGACGCTCAGTCCCATCGCCATTGATCACCGGGTTAGGGCTCAAGTTGATCGCAGGATCGAGGAACTTCTCGATGAGAGTTCCCAACACGTCGGCCTTCGATAAGCGCGGGATCTGGTGACGGAAGTCGAAGTTGTCGAGGATCTCCTGCACATTGGATGAGTAACCGTCGAGGTACGCTTCGAAATCCGCCCTGAGTTGCTGTTGGCTTGTACGTGCACGGAGATCGCGAAGCGTGAACTTGGAGGTGTTGTAGAAGTCCTGCTGTGCCGCTTGCCGGAGAGCTGCATCTTGATTGGTGATTCCGACCTTGTCGAGGGACGCCTTCATGTCGAGAACAGCCTGTTTCGTCGGTTCCAGAACCGCATCCAAACGGCGGAGCACGATCATCGGCAGTATCACATCGCGATACTTCCCCCGAACATAAAGATCGCGGAGCACATCGTCCGCCACACCCCAGATGAAACTCGCAATCATCGTGTATTGCGATTGATCCATTCATTACTCCTCAACTACCCGTATCTTATCCGCTGCCTGCCACAGTTCCTCCTCAGAGCCGAAGCCTCTCCCCTCCACTGGGGCCTGAATCGCTCTTTACTCGACGGTGACGGTCTTTGCCAGGTTTCGCGGCTGGTCGACATCGGTCCCCCGCAGGACAGCGATGTGGTAGGCAAGGAACTGCAAGGGGACGGTGTACAGGATCGGCAGGCATAGTGGGGAGACCTCAGGGAGGGGAAAGATCTGATCGGCGAGGGAGACGAGCCGCGGGTCGTCTGGTCGGTCGGTGAGTGCAATGACGATCCCCTTTCGCGCTTTGACCTCCTGAATGTTGGAAAGGACCTTGTCGTAGGCAATGTGGCGGGAGAGGAGGACGACGACGGGCATCTTCTCGTCGATCAGGGCGATCGGGCCGTGCTTCATCTCCCCAGCTGGGTACCCCTCGGCGTGGATGTAGGAGATCTCCTTCAGCTTGAGCGCCCCTTCGAGGGCGATCGGGTAGAGCGGACCGCGGGCGAGGAAGAGAAAGTCCGTCGCGTGGTGGAACCGCTCGGCAAGGGGGAGGATCCTATCCTCGTGGGCGAGGATCTGCGCGATCTGGCCGGGGAGGAGGGTGAGTTCGGCCAGTTCCTCCTTCATAGTCTCGTCTGAGATCGTGCCGCGCCGTTTGGCGAGGAAGAGGCCAAGGAGGGTGAGTGCGGAGACTTGGGCGGAGAAGGTCTTTGTCGCGGCGACCCCAATCTCGATCCCGGCGCGGGTGTATACGACACCGTCGGATTCCCTCTCGATCGCCGAGTGGAGCGAGTTGATGAGCGCGATCACTGTGGCTCCCCTCTCTTTGGCGCGGCGCACGGCCATCAGGGTGTCGAGTGTCTCCCCGGATTGGGAGACGGCGACGACGAGGGTGCGCGGGGTGATCTGCATCTCACGGAGGCGGAACTCCGAGGCAATCACCGCTTGTACAGGAACCGGAAGGACGCGCTCCCAGAGGTATTCCGCCACCAAGCCGGCGTGGTATGCGGTCCCGCAGGCGACCAGGTATACGTGGTCGAAATCTGTCTTCAGCTCGTCAATGCCGGGAAGGCTTATTGTCCCCTTCTTGAGGTTGATCTTCTCCCGAATCGTCTCTCCGACGGCGCGTGGCTGTTCGTGGATCTCCTTCAGCATGAAGTGTTTGTATCCACCCTTCTGGATCGAGAAGGGGTCCATAGTCACCGGTTGCAGCGGACGCGTGACCTCCTTCCCCGTGAGATCTACGACGCGGAATCCATCCGGGGTCAACTCTGCCAGCTCGTTGTCGGCCAGGAAGAGGACCTGGGACGCCTTACCGGCGATGGCAGGTATATCCGAGCAGGCGAAGGTTCCGGTTTCTCCCCTCCCTATCACAAGTGGGCTCCCACGCCGGGCGACGATGATCCGCTCTGGCTCGTCCTCGGAGAGGACGGCGATGGCGAATGCCCCTTGCGCTTCGCGCGCGGCCGCTGCAGTCGCTACGAGGAGATCCCCATCATAGTGCTCCTCGATCAGGTGAGCGAGGACCTCGGTGTCGGTCTGGGAGCGAAAACGGTGCCCGGATGAGGCCAACTTTTCCTTGAGGTCGAGGAAGTTCTCTATGATTCCGTTGTGGATCACGGCGATCTTCCCACGACTGTCGAGATGGGGGTGAGCGTTCTCCTCGCTGGGAACCCCGTGGGTTGCCCAGCGGGTGTGCCCGATTCCGATTTTTGCGGTGAGCGTCTGGGGAACCTCTTTCTCCAGGTCCGCGACCCTCCCCTCCCTGCGAAAGAGCGTCATCTTTCCGCTCTCCAAGACGGCGATTCCCGCTGAATCGTATCCTCGGTACTCCAGTCGCTTGAGCCCGCTAAACAGGAGGGGGACAGCCTGTTCACACCCTACGTACCCGATGATCCCGCACATACAATCACCTCTGTGAAAGAGAAGTGTAGCTTCCTTCTGGAAGAATGCCAATGGGGTATTGTCTCGCGAGGTGGCTCTTGCTATAATGGGACGCCAACGATCATTTAGGGAGGCTTTGAAGGAGAGGAGCAATGCGCGAGGCGGAAATCAAGGCACTACTAGTTGATCCATTCAATAATGCGCCGGTCATCTTGCTGAAGGATCGGCATTCGAGCAAGGCGATGCCTATCTGGATCGGGGAATCCGAGGCGATGTCTATTGCCGTTGGTTTGCAGAGCAACCACTTTCCGAGGCCGCTCTCCCACGATCTGATGAAGGAGATCATCGATAATCTCGATGGGAAAGTGGAGAAGGTTGTGATCAGCGGACTGGAGGAGGGAACGTACTACGCATCTATCTTCCTTCAGAACGCAAGCGGAGAGACGGTGGAGGTAGATGCACGCCCCTCCGATTCCCTGGCCCTTGCCCTGCGTATGGGAAGCCCGATCTTCATCGAGGATGAGGTCTTCGATGCCTCGGCGATCGAGTCTCCATTCGCAGAGGAGGAGGCGTTTCATGGTTTCGTCGATGCCAAGATGAGTTTAGGAGAGTTTAAGAAGCTCATCACCTAATTCCTAGATCAGTTACGGATGATTTCGGCCGTACGCGGAAGGACGAGGAGTTCTTCCGGGGTTAGTCCTTGATCGATAAGAATATGGGGCGCGTGGATGCTCGTGGTTCGTTTTCCGTCGATGAGGATGACGATCTGCTTGATGAGATAGGTCTCACGATCGATCCAAAGCATGCGCGTGAGAAGACCGGTCTTTGCGTCGTATACCTTGAGGATGTACCCCCCCGGAATCGTGGTCTCCAAGGGATCATCTGTGATTCCGGAGAAACCCACTTCAAGATCGTGTTCAGATCCCTCTATTCTGCCGGTGATTCTAGGGCAGAATAGAGAGAGGTCCTCCTGTGGTTGTTGAGCGGCAAATCCCTCTTTGAGACCAATCCCGCAGGGGAAGAGTGTCATATCGAAGTGGGGGATGTTCTGTGTGACCTGGAGAGTCACCTTTCCTTTCTTCCAATCATCCTCCAGCTGTTTGATGTCGAAGCTTGCCACTCCCAATATGGAGAGAGGGAATCCTACCCAGCGCTTGATCACCGTGACGTTCTCCTGTGGAAGGTAGTGGGAGAGAAGGTCCCGATCGACAGTGTACACCTCATCCTTGACGTCGTTGGGTGAGAGGTAACGAACGCGCAGGGTCGGCTCCGGCCCGTTTATGTACCATACGCGCATGCTGATCGTTCTATCATCTTCCCCGCTCTCTCTGACCTCGATCACGGTCTCCAGGTCCTTGATACGCTCGAATGAGGTCTTCACTCGCCATATCAGGCCGCCTGGCTCCATTGGATTGTTCTGCCCTAGATAATACTGTTCCACGGCAACGACGGTGATGACTAGGCTGATAAAGAGGCCGATCCCAAGGAGGATCAGGTTTTGACTGTTCATTGTAAACGATTATAATCGCTTCGGTAACCGTGTTCAATTGGTGGTGTCAAGGAAGGAGGGCGACGATGGTGGATCTGATTGATCGGCTGCGGCGGGTGCAAGATGCACCGGTCGATGGAAAGACAGTGTTGGTGCGAGTGGATTACAACGTTCCTCTGGCAGACGGCGAGGTGGCGGACGATGCGCGGATCAAGGCTTCTCTGCCTACCCTGAACTATCTCTTGGAGCACGCAGCAAAACCGGTCCTCTTGACGCACCTCGGCCGCCCGGAGGGGAAGGTAACCCCCGCCCTCCGCCTCGATCCTGTGGCCGCACACCTACAGACTCTCCTCGGCCACCCGGTGCACAAGCTCGATGACTGTGTGGGAGAGGAAGTCAAGGAGGCAATCGAACAGGGTGAGGAAGGGTCTGTCTTCCTCCTTGAGAACGTACGCTTCCACACGGAGGAGGTGGCGAACGAGGCTCCATTTGCCCGCCGGTTGGCGGAGCTTGGGGATCTCTACATCAACGATGCTTTCGCTGCCCTCCACCGTGCGCATGCCTCCACGTTGGGAATCTGCGATTACCTCCCATCCTACGCTGGGCTGCTTGTCCAGCGTGAGATCGAGGCCCTGTTGCACCTCATCGACAATCCGGCGCGTCCCTACTTGGCAATCATTGGGGGGAAGAAGGCCCGGAGCAAGCTCGGGGCGTTGCGTGATTTTCTCGATCAGGTCAATGCGATCCTGATCGGTGGTGGGGTAGCGTTCACCTTCCTCCGTGCCCAGGGGATACAGGTGGGAGATTCCTTGGTCGATGAATCGCTTTTAGGTGAGATCACAAAATTGATCGAGGCTGCCGCTGAGAAGGGGGTTACAATCCATCTCCCGCGTGATGTGGTGGTCGCCCCGGAGTTGAGTGCTGAGGCGCAGACAAAGGTTTGCCCGACGACGGATATTCCTTCCGGATGGATGGGGCTCGATATCGGTCCGGAGACGATCGGCGAGTTTCGAGATCAGATCTCCGTGGCGAAGACGATCGTCTGGGCCGGCCCGATGGGGGCGTTCGAGATAGAGCCGTTCTCTCACGGGACAGAAGAGATCGCCGCTGCCCTCGCCGGCGCGGACGCGTTTACCGTGGTGGGAGGAGGAGAGACCGGCGAAGCGGTGACGAAATCCGGGTATGCTGAAGGGATCTCCTACATATCCACCGGCGGCGGGGCCTGCCTCGCCCTCTTGCGCGGGAAGTCGCTCCCTGCGCTTCAAGTGCTCTTGGCTTGAGGTTGTTCTCACTTTTGTTTCATGCTAAAATGGAACGGATTGCGGGCATAGCTCAGTGGTAGAGCATCAGCTTCCCAAGCTGAGGGTCGCGGGTTCGAATCCCGTTGCCCGCTTTGATAACCGTTTCAAAACTCCTCTTTGATGGCGCTTAGACAAGGAGGGCGATGGATCAGACCCTGGAAGCTCCGCACACCTTGACCCTGGAGAGCCTGGAACCGCGGGTGGTCACGTGTACCAAGTGCCCGTTGAGCGCGACTCGGCATAACGTTGTCTTTGGCGAGGGTGATCCGCACGCGCTGGTGATGTTCGTGGGAGAGGGACCAGGAGAGGTGGAGGATAACCAGGGGAAGCCCTTCGTCGGCCCGGCTGGGCAAAAGCTTGATGAGGTCTTCGCTGCAGTCGAGATCACGCGTGCGGAGATCTACATCACCAACGTGGTCAAGTGTCGCCCTCCTGGGAATCGGGTTCCGACAAAGAAGGAGATGGAGACGTGTTTCCCTTATTTGGAAGCCCAGATTGCCATGATCAATCCCAAGCTGATCGTTACCCTAGGGAACACGCCAACGCAGTGGTTCCTCCCCGATGCGGGGGGGATCACTCGGGTGCATGGATCTCTCCTCCCCTGGCGTGGGGAGATACAGATCTTCCCCATGTTTCACCCGAGTTACCTGCTGCGCAACCAATCGCGGGCCAAGGGGAGCCCGAAGTACTTGACCTGGCTTGATATCCAGAAAGTGAGAGCGTGGATCGATGAACATGGAAGCATTAGAGACGCGTGAGGAGCAGGAGGCGTTCGTCCAGGATGCTCTGGGACGGGCCGAGACCCTCCGTAAGAAGAAGGAGTACAAGGAGGGGATTAGCCTCCTTGTAGAGGCGTTGCGCTACGGGATCGATAAGGCAACGATTTATTACCGGTTGGGAAATATCTACATCGACGGAGATGATTTCAATCGGGCCGAATATGCGTACAAGCGGGCCCTAGAAATGGAGCCGCATCACTCCAACGCGATGCACAACCTATCTATCGTCTACAAGCGGCAGAAGAAGATCTCACTCTATGTAAAGACCTACAAGAAGTCGCAACGCATGGAACTCCGACACCCTCGTAAGGGTAACCTTGCCCCCGAGCAGAAGGTTCACTTGCGGCGTCTGAGCATCAAGATCCTCTTGGGGATCTTCGCTGCGGGGGGAATCATCGTGCTTGTGATAGTTCTCTGCACTCGCTAGCCGACCCTGATTTCTCTTTAGGACCCGTCTTCTGTTTGACGCTACATCGTCGATGAGGTATAGTCTGTGTCACTATTAATAACTACTAAAGAAGGGTTGCTGTTGACGAGAAAGAGAGTCTATGAGATTGCGAAGGAGCTGGGTGTCTCCAGCAAGGAGCTGATCGCTAAGCTCGCGGAGATGGGGATGCCAGGGCTCAAGGCGGCGAACACGGTCGACGATGAGGAACATACGCTCATCGTCAACCTCTATCAGGAGGAGAGTGCACCACCGGTATCGGTGGTGGAGGAAGAAGAGCCGGGCGTAGAGGTTGAGGAAAAGCCGGTTCGAAAGGGCGATCCCCGTCCTCCGATCGTATCCGTCCTTGGGCATATCGATCACGGAAAGACAACCCTCCTTGACGCGATCAGAGATTCTCACCTAGCAGCGAAGGAGGCAGGGGGGATCACCCAAGGGATCGCTGCCTACCAGGTCGATCTGCACGGGAAGATGATTACGTTCATCGATACCCCGGGCCACAAGGCATTCACTGGGATGCGGGCTCGCGGGGCGAAGGCGACCGATATCGCGATCCTGGTCGTGGCGGCGGACGATGGAGTGATGGCGCAGACACAGGAAGCGATCGATCACATCCACGCCGCGAAGATCCCGATGATTGTAGCGGTCAATAAGATCGATAAACCGAACGCGAACGTCGACAAGGTCATGAACGACCTGACGAAGCATGGGCTGACCCCGGAAGCGTGGGGAGGGGAGACGATCACCGTCCCTATTTCGGCGCTCAAAGGGGAGAACATCGAGGACCTGTTGGAGATGATCCTCCTCGTCGCCGAGATGGAAGACATCTGTGGCGACCCAAAGGGGGAGCTGGAGGCGATCATCATCGAGAGCCACCTCTCCTCGGGACGTGGTCCGGTAGGGACCGTGGTCGTCAAGAATGGCACCCTGCATGAGAAGGATTGTATTGTCGCCGGGACGACTTATGGTCGGGTGAAGGCGTTGATAGATGAGACCGGAAAGAGAATCCGCGAGGTTTCTCCGGGGCAGGTAGCGGAGGTCCTTGGCTTGCAGGGGGTTCCACCGGTCGGAACACCGATCGAGGTCAAGAAGAACCAGAACCAGGCTAAGGTCTGCGCAGCACAGCGAAAGGCGGCAGCGGCAACACCACGGCGCTCACGGGCGAAGATGAGTGTGGAGGACCTGTTCCGCGAAGCTATGGAGGAGGAGAAGCTACAGCTGATCCTGAAGGCCTCGTCGACAGGGGCGCTGGAAGCGGCGCGCCGAGAGATCGAATCGCTCGACGTGGGGGATGTGCAGGTGGAGTTTCTGCACTCCGGGGTCGGGACTGTATCTGAGGGAGATGTCCTCCTCGCGGCGAGTCTCCCCACGGACTGCCTAGTCGTTGGTTTCGGGGTCAAGGCGGACGCCAAGGCGGCAAAGCTTGCCGATCGCGAAGGGGTTCCTCTCCTTGTCTACGACATAATCTACGAACTGCTCGATGAGATCGAACGTGCCCTCAAGCAGCGTCTCGCTCCGGAGTACGAAGAGGTGAAGCTCGGTGAGGTCGAGGTCCGGCAATTGTTCAAGACCCCGGGCGGGATCGTTGCGGGATGTTATGTTGCGGATGGAAAGGTAACCCGCAAGGGAAAGGTTCACGTTCTCCGGCAGGGGGAGGCGGTCTTCGATGGGGAGATCGCGTCCTTGCGGCGATTTGAGGATGATGTGCGGGAGGTCCAGACCGGACGGGAGTGCGGCATTCGCCTCAAGGATTTCAATGATATCGAAGTCGGTGACCGGTTCATTGTCTTCATCCTGGAAGAGGTCGAGCGCTGAGGGCACGATGCCGCTCCTTTGTGATGCATATCACCTTGTCCTCCTTCTCTCACAATCTTGGAGAGGTGTCTTGCTCGTGCCCCCATCGATTCCAACGAGGTTCTTTTGATGGCTGATGGACGGATGCAAGCCCGGTTGCGCGAAGAGATCAAGCGTGAACTCTCCTCAATTGTCGAATTTGAAGCACGCGACCCGGTGATCCGTGATGTCTTTCCCACGGTTATGGATGTCAAGCTCTCCGCCGATGCTCACTATGCCAAGGTGTACGTGGCCATCGATAGTGCCATCGACCGCGATGCGGTTCTCGCCGCGTTCCGGCACGACCGTGGATTTTTCCGGACCGAACTCGCAAAACGCCTTCCACTCCGCTACACTCCTCAATTGGAATTCATCCTCGATGATACGATAGAATGGGCGATGCGGATCAACCGACTACTGAAAGACGAGGACGATGCGCTCCTATCCGATTAGTCGCGCCCTATCTCTCCCGTTTCAGCGCCCGCTCCTTCTCTTGCTCTCCCTCTTCTTTGTGGTGATCCTCTACGCCATGGACTCCCAAGCGACCCTGTACGAGATCGAGAATCCAAAGTGGATCCTATCGATGGGAATCTTTATCCTCCTCTCTCCGGTTTTCAACGGTCTGTTCATCCTCCTCGTCCACGGAGAGAGGATGGGCGAGCGGCTCACATTGAGTCAGGCGCTCACACGCATTCTCCCGTGTTACGGGCAGCTCGTTGCTGGGGAGATTATGGTCAATCTGGGTGTCTTTATCGGATTCCTTCTTCTCTTCATGCCCGGTGCCTATATAGGACTGCGATGGATCTTCTACAAGCAGGCGATCGTGATCGATGGGGCGAGCGGTACTGCGGGGATGCGGACGAGCTTTGCGATGACGCAGGACTGGCATGATCTTGTCGTTCTGTTGAGATTCTTGGCGATCCTCTACGCGCCGACGTTTCTCGTCGTTGGTGCGACCATTGCCCTTCCTCTTGGGAGCATAGGGGATTGGATTGCACGTGCGGTCTCGGTCCTCACCTTTGCGTGGGTCAACACGCTCTTGACCGACCTGTACGTTCCCCATGAGAAGGAAGCAGTGATGAGTGATGAGTGATGAGTAATGAGGAAAGGCAATTTTGGATTGCGAATGACAATAAGGGAAGAGCGATAGCTGATAGCAATCTCTTACCTTGGGCGTGCAGCCATGGTTAAGTGTTCACACGGAACAGTGGCCAACCTGAGCTCAATCCCAGTCGAGGTGATAGACGTAATCGTAGATCAACCCTCCTGCGGCGTCATAGAGCCAAGCCTTATCACCTTCATTGTTCCAGATTTTGTGCCCGGTCCAGTAGAAGTCCTCTTTTGACTCTCCACAGGTTGTATGCTCTCCTCCTCTGCCCGTGGCAATGGAACCGGAGTGAATCCGGAGCAGTCCTCCAGGAGGGAGGAGACATTTCCCTATCAGATAGTCGCCAAAATCAAGCACATTCCTCTCGCTCCCTGATGCGTCCTGGAGCTTCCACTCAGTGGCAAGATTAACAGGTTCAGATCCGCGATTTACGATATGGACTATCTCATCATCGCTCCATTGCCTGATCGCCGCGATGATCAGATCGGACTCCGTGTAGTTATCGCACTCTCCCCACCATCCTCGTCTGGCTGCCGCAGCCTCGATCTGGGCGGAGATGATGAAGTCCGCGTAGCGAACGGAGAAGTCATCCCCGTTTCTGATCGCCGTGTTGTTGGGATTAAACACATCCAACCGCGCCATCCCTGCGGCGACCATGAGGGCAGAAACGCTGCTCGTCTGCGTCCTTTCAGGAGAGAGAAAAACATGTGCCAGGAGCCTGTCCTGTGCTCGCTCATATCCATCATCGATCGGATGAAGCTCTATCCATAAGCCTTTCCCCTTGATGAGCGCCTCGTTGTAATCCCTTGCTTCCTCGCCAAAGCATTGATCGAGACCAGGGGCGTTGATCGATGCGTAGCGCACCTGTTCTCGCGTTCCATCAGAAAACGCGACAACGATCGTATCGCCGTCCTTGGCTCTTATTCCCTGAACGGGTAGCAGATCGGATGTTCTTCCGTTCAGGATGAGAGAATAGGCGAGGACGACAAACAAAAGGATTGAGAGCAAAACCTTCTTGGGCATGATCATACCATCTCCTTTCTGTCCACGAAGTATACTGATAAACCTGCAAACGAGGCAAGCCAGGGTGGTGTCACGAAAAAGCAATCATCGTGGAGAGAGGGAAGGATTAACCGGTCGGCGAAGCTAGTGAACGCACCGTTTTGGCATCACGATCGAAGATCATTACTGTTCCGTTTGTGAGCGGATTCCAATCTAAGGCTACATCGAGGAGCGGCTCTGAAGAGAGGAGGGCCCCTTCCTCTCCCTGGTGGAGGTGGAGGGTGTAGTAGAGGGGGGATTTAGAGAAGCGGTTGATCGCGTAGAAACGGTTCTCGTTCAGCAGAAAAGCATTCAGCGATGTGTAGTTCTTAAGCGATGAAAGCACACTATCTATGCTTTCGCTCAGGTGGCTTTCGTCGAGGTGGTTAAGCAATAGGTGAAAATACCGTTCGGAGTCGGTATCCCCTTCCGTTTCAGGAGACCGTTCCATGTGGTCTTTGATCGTTCCGTTGTGACAGAAGTACCAGGTCTGCGCGCTGTGCGTGTACTGAAACGGGTGAACGTTTTCGAGTGTCACATTTCCGCGCGAGGCGCGTCGTGCATGGAGGAGAGTGATTATTCGATTCTTAAACTGCTGTAGTGTTAGATCGTCCCAGCAGGGTTTTAGGCTACGGTAGGAGTGATACGTTTCCCCCTCTGCATAAACAACGCCCCACCCATCGCCGTGGCGGAACTTGCCTAAGCTCTGGTTGTGCTCGTGCAGTGCATTCTCCCCGCGGGCCATGCGCACGAACGACTTGATGAGCCTTCCACCCTCGATACCGAACGGAGCAGCGATCATCCGACACATGCTTTCTCCTTTTCTCATACCTGCTCGGATACAGCGGCATTTTGGCAGATCTGGGATCAAGACGCGCCTTAGAACCGAGCAACACTCTCAGCATCGCTATCACTGCCTACGTATTGTAGATGAGCGTCTACGTTTTGTATGCAGGGCGACATGACGGTTTTTTGGACGTGTTACCCTGCAGGATCCTCAGGAGTTTCCAGCAGAAGCTGGTGTTGTATTGCAAGATCCGACCCCGATTCACACGAAGATCCCCTCCTTTCTTCCGAAGAGGAACTTTGCCTTACATGAGATGGGTGGCTACAACCTATGGGTTGACGGAGATGTTTCCTGTTGCCTGATCGGTGGCTCCGTCATCGTCGGTGATCGTCAGGATGACGGTGAATACCTCGGATTCGCTCTGTACGGTGAACGTGTGGCTGACGAGAACCCCGGAACCGGTCTGTGTATCACCAAAGTCCCATAGGTAAGAGGTGATCAGCCCATCCGCATCGGAGGAAGCCGAGGCGTCGAAATCGACGGCAAGAGGAGTCGTTCCGTTCGATTGGGTGGCGGTGAAGCTCGCTTGTGGCGAGACGTTCCCGATGTAGAAGCACCCCGCAAGGGCGAACACTACGGTCGTCAGAACGAGGGAGAAAACCATCCATCTGCTCTTCTTCGTCTTCTTTACTGTCATATTCCCTCCCGGTGGTATAAAAGATTTATCCGAGATGACCATACCAAACCAACCGGTGAGAGTCAACTCCTACGGGCTGTCATCCTAATTGAGAGGGATAGACGTAACGGTAGATCGAGTCTCCCTCTGGACCGTAAAGCCAAGCCTCGTCTTTATCTTGATTTCAGATTTTGTGCCCGGTCCAGTAGAAGTCCATTTCTGGGACTCCACAAGTCGTATGTTCTCCTCCTCTGCCCGCGGCAATGGAACCGGAGTGAACCTCTCCGCCTTGTAGGCGGGGAGGCTCACTGATCTCACTGCGCGTCAGCGCCAATCTGGATGGATATCGGCAGCTTCGTCGTCTGTAAGTTGCGTCGGGTTAGAGCCATCGGCATTGATGATCCACAGATCTCTATGTTCATCCCGCTCAGAGACGAAGACAATCCGATCTCCAGACGGTGACCAGGCTGGAGAGTCATCATACCCTGAGTAGTCGGTGAGCTGTTCGATGTTTGAGCCGTCCGAATCCATGGTGTAGATGTCCAGGTTCCCGCCCCGGTCTGAGACAAACGCAATCTTCTCGCCGTTCGGGGACCAACGGGGATTGTAGTCGGCCGCTTGGTGGGAAGTTAGCCTCTTCAGGTCCGAGCCGTCGGTGTTCATCACATAGAGGTTGAGGTTGTCGTCCCCGTCACGGTTTGATACGAACAGGATCTTCTTACCATCAGGAGACCATTGCCCGTTGAAGTCGATTGTGGGAGGGCTGTCAACATACTCCACTAGGTGGGTACCATCGAGGTTCATTCCCCACAAGTCTGGGATATCCTTGGGTTCGTCGTCGTGATCGGAGTTGAATATAAGACTCTTCCCATCTGGTGACCAGTCCGGTACCGCGCTACTGAAGTCGGTGAACTGTTCAAGATTTGTTCCGTCCATGTTGATCAGATAGATGTACCACACGCCAGTATCCGCCGATGCGAAAGCGACTCTAGTAGCATCTGGTGAAATCGACGGAAAAAGCGCTTGGGCAAAGGTTCTGGTGAGCTGAGTTCTTTCGGTACCATCAGGGTTGACCGACCAAAGGTTGAGTCGCCAACCACCTGCACTAGATACCCAAACGATGCGTCCCCCGTCAACAGTAGTTGCGAGCGTATGACCACAACAGACCACCATGCTCACTATGATCAGGCACCAAATTAGCACAGCTCTCATTTCTGCCTCCTTCCTTGTTACTGTAAGGTATCCTACCTCGTACTGCTCCAATAGCGTGACACCAATGTATCATACCCTTTCTCCTGATGCGTGCAAAGCCTCGCTGGTGGTTCATGTATACTGGCGCGTGAAGGGGGAGGGTACACCCTGTCGCTTGAAAAAAGCTCTCAGCGAATACACTAAGGACGCTCATCTAGCTTGCAGAAACTTGTCTTGCTGGTGCAAGTTAGCAAGGATTACCGTTCTTGCACGGCCATGTTGCGGTGAGTGCAAGGTCGGCGCCTTCTCAGTGGATCGCTTTGTTATGTTTCCTCTTTGTATTCTCGAAAACTGGCCAGCAAACCGGCAAATGACTTCGGTTCATATTTTTCGAAGCTTTCCTCATCCACATACACAAAATCATATGCTACACCCGACCGCATCCCGTTGATGTCCTCGCACCATTGTCGTAACCGGGCCATTTTCAGAGGCACGTCGAGGTTCTCCCGGCCCTTGGTCTCGACAATAACAATCCGCTTGTCCGGCAGCTTGACGAAAAAGTCAGGATAGTAGTTAGAAATGTCGCCATCGGAATTCACGTAATCGAGCTTGAAATGCACGGCCAGATAGTTCTTTGTGTATGACAGTACGTCTGAGCAATCTTCGAGGAAATCGGCAAAACGGAGTTCCAGCTGGCTGTCACCAATGATCCGGTTGAAGACGCTTTTCTTCGGGACCAGGTAGCCTTGGTCTTTGGCGACAAAGGGGCGGGTCTGCCGGAGCTTGATAGTGTCGCGGATTTCGGCGTTGCCCTTATCTTGCACGGTGAGGGCGTTGATTGCCTTCTTGAATGAATCGATCAGCATCTTTGTTGCGGGCAGTTCGGACAGATTGCGCAGGGTGTTGGGGCTTTCAAGGTTTACCGGACGGTCAAACAGCTCGTCCCTTACGAATGCCTTGACTTTGCCATAGAGAACGTCGTAGCCGCTGACCAGTCGCAGTTCCTTCATGATGGTTCGTGCAAAGTAGCCAATCACGCTGTGGTAATCGGCGACACCGGCCGTGTCGAGGATCGTGGTATGGGTGATTTTGCCGGTGGTGATGTCCTTGAAGACGATCTCTCGTTGTTCTTCCTCACTGAATTGCAGGTAAGGAACGTGTTGATGCCCCAAAGCAGCTATGTTCAGGTCATTGAGATTCTTGTATTCTCGATAGATGCGGGGCGTGAGGACAGGAATTTCAATGTCCAGCGCATCAAGGTCTTTCTTCTCATTTTCTCTGTCAACTTCCACTACCAGCGTTTTGAGAGCAGTTCCCTCACCCATAGCCTTACGTTCCAGGACCACGCCTTCGGCTTGGATAGATTCGACGAATTCCATAAAGGCATTCGTGCCGATTACGCTAACGTATTCCTCTGTGCCGCCGGGGTACATCTTGCGAAGTCCACGGCCCAATGTTTGTTCCGGGAGAATGTTGCTCTTGGCGGAGTAGGCGCGCAGTCCGACGATGGTGGTAACGTTGCGCACGTCCCACCCTTCCTTGAGCATCATCACGGAGATGATGGCCTTATAGGGATTGTTGTCGTCATCAATCTCATTGGCCTCTTTGCGTAAGGATTCCAGTACGTCTTTGGCTTTGCCTGACTGCGCCTCTGAAATCTCACCGTTATTCTTTGTGTGAATGACCAGGACGGAGTTCTCTAAATCGGGATAGCGTTTTTCGAGGTATTGGGCGACGTCATCGCAGTTGCGTGTGTCATCGGTCATTACAAATAGGATCGCTTTCTTACCCATCTTTTCATGCTCAGCGTAGGCCTTGCGCCACTCAATGACACCGAGATCAATGTAGTCGGCGTATTTCTCAGTGTACTTAGCGCTCTGGCGCTCGTTCAGTTTTGCGCGGCTGGCAGCATCTGGTAGGACGGGGTGTTTGACCACGTTTTGCGATATCGCTTCTACCAATGGGTAATCAGCGACCGTCTGCACAAAGATGGCTCCGTTGTTGTGTTTCGGCGTGGCGGTTACATCGATCTGCAAGCTCAGAGCACCACCCTTTTGCAACAACCTATTGTGGATGTCTTCGATGGATTTGAACCAGGCCATGCGTGGATCATGGATGTGGTGTGCCTCGTCATTCAGGACCATTAGCTCGTCGATATCGCGTACGATCATACCCAAATCCACCTTCGAATCTGTAGTGACCCCGGTGGGCCGCTTGCCCAGGAAATAGTCCATGGTGTTTTCATCGTTCGGTGAAGGGGGGATATCGTTTCCGGCATAGACGCGGTGGATATTGGTCAGGAAGATGTTTCCGGTGGGCCTGGTGATGGTGACCTCGTCTTGCTTGTGCAGGGTGAGTTGAAAATCATCACGCCAGTTGCGGCCGTCTACCCCATTATCAGGAAGCACCGGATCCTTGTAGAAGGTCCGGAGTCCTTGAAAGTCTCGATAGATACGATCGAGCACGATGATGTTGGGCGTGATGACCAGGAAGTTGCGTGCCAGTTGGGAGTCGGGCTCGTAGAGTTTGTGGAAGAAACTCCACGCCAGCGCAAGGCTGAGGACCTTGGTCTTTCCGCTTCCGGTGGCCATCTTGACTACAAAGCGCCGCCATGTCTCGTCGAACATACTTGCCGATACCAGGCCACTTGCGTCGAAGCGCATCAGATCGTATTTATCTTGAACGCCCACAACGTCGTACAGGTAAACGATCGTTTCCAATGCTTCGCGCTGAGCGAAATAGTACTGAAACTGAGTCATGGTTCCGTCAGATTGCTCCAACATATGCGGAGTATTAAACCACCAGTTGAGTAGGCTCTTGCTGGTGGCAGTCGCACCGACATAGCCGCCGTTCCGGAACTCCTTCACTCTCCTGCGCAGTTGTGATACCAACGGCGGCATGAGCTTTTCCATGCTCGTTTCGCGCAAGACTTCATCAGCAGGGAACCAACGAATGCCAGGATCGAGAATGGCGTACGGCGAATCGGGAAAATCTGCATGTAAGGCCACTATTCGTCTCCCGCTGCAAGTTGCTTGATACTTGTGTCATCAGTCAGAAGTCTCATCTGATGGATAGCAATGGCGTTCAGCTGCATCAGACGGTCTTTTTGGTTCATGCCTTCATTAATAAAGAACGCATTAAGGTTTTCCAGATTGGAGAGACAGACCAGTTGGGAGACATTGGCGTAATCCCTGATATTGCCTTTCTTGCCACGGTTGTTCTCACGCCACTCTTTAGCAGTCATCCCAAACAACGCCACATTCAGAACATCAGCTTCACTGGCGTAAATGCCGTTGATCTGTGCTTTCGTCACTTGCTGGGGAATCAGATTTTCCTTAATGGCATCGGTGTGAATACGGTAGTTAATCTTCACCAAATTGCGTTTGATGTCCCATCCTAATTGTGCTTGTTCTACTTCTTTAAGCCGTTGGAACTCTTTGATAAGGTAGAGTTTGAACTCGACCGATATCCAGGCCGCGAATTCGAAAGCGATGTCCTTGTGCGCAAATGTGCCGCCGTAGCGCCCTGGTTTGGAAACGATGCCAATGGCACCAGTGCGCCCGATCCATTGTTTCGGGGTGAGGGTGAAGCTATTCAGGCCGGCTTGTTTTCTAAACCCGTCGAATTCGACGGGTTTAAAATCCGGGTTGTTGAGTCGCTCCCAGATACCCAGAAACTCAATTGTATTACGGTTGCGCAGCCAGTTTCGGATCAGGTCATCAGAGTGTTGCTGGTTCCGGTGACGGGCGATGTCTGTAAGGCTTATGAAGTCTGTCTCATCAATAGTTTGAATGCCAATCGTCGAATCCAGCACACTAATTGAACGTGTTTTCTTGCTCATACCGTTACCTCCACGATCGTCATCGTGTCGGTGCCGAAGATATCCACTACCTTGACCGCAATCTTTCGGCGTCCTGATGCACATTTGTGGAAGACGCTCTTCAGTTCCAGCGACCGGTCTTTCTTCGTCCGGAAGGATTGCCACTCGTTCTCGAAGATGTACTCACCGGTCCAGCGCTCTTCCCACTCGCCGGTGTCTTCGTTCTTGACGCGGATGATCTCGCGCTTGCTCTCGAAATCGAAATCCACCGCCCAGTAATCAATCCAGTCAGTCCAGTTCTTCGTGAGCACCTCACGGCTCACGATGCCGTTTTTATCCTTGCTTACCTTTACGATCTGCCCTTTCTCCACCACTACGCGGCTGCGCTTATTCTTGATAGTGGCCTCGGCGTTGGCGATCGAGTCCTGCGAATAGAACACCGAAAAATCGGTCAACTCCACTGCCGCGCTGTTCTTCTTCACATGCGGCTTGACCTCGATGAATGAAACATCATGGAACACCACCTGGTTCTTCTCCACTGCCCGCTTATCAAACACCTCGGCCGGGATGTACTTCGGCGCGATGTCGATCCCCTTGGCGCGCGCCTCGTCCAGCACGTTCGGGAACAGTCCCATCTCGAATTCAAAGCCCAGGATGTCTACTCTCGTTATGTGCTTCTTGCGGCATTCCAGGATGACTTCCTCGACGAAAAGCCGAGTCACCGGCAGGTTCACCGGCCCGATGGCAATCAACCGCCCTGCCTTCTTCCCGTGGAAGGTTCCAAACCCTTCGGTCTTCTCCGCACGATAGGCGTGCAGGATCAGGTCGAGGAATGCGGTCTCCTTCTCTTCGATCTGCTTCCGCTGTTCTTCCTCGCGCAGGTTCGGGTTAACGCCGATATAGTGCTGCCGCTCGTACTTGCCCAGATTGAGGATTTCAAAGGCGCGGTAGTCCTTGCCATCCTCCTTGAGCTTACGCTGCACGCCGATCATTCGCTTGCGGGTGGTATGTACGGCGAACTTGCCCAGGTCGCAGACGATCCACTTGCGGCCCAGCTTTTCCGCCACCGCTGCGAGCGTACCCGAACCGCAGAAGAAGTCGGCGATCAGGTCGCCTTCGTTGCTGGATACCTTGATGATGCGTTCGAGCAAATCCTCATGCTTCTGGGTCGGATAACCAACTTTCTTATCCCCTCGCAATGCTGGAAGTTCAATGAAATTGTCTGCCTTATATTCGTTAACTTCAAAGTATTGAATATTCCCATCTTCGTCCCTTTGACGTTCAGCCTTGCCGGTTTCCGGGTTCCATACGTGCTTGCTGGCAGTTCTGTATTTTGAAGGGTCTTTAATTGGCTCATATACCTCATTCCAAATATGAGAGCCCTTATTCTTGGCAAAGTAATAAACCGTCTCAGTGTTTTGATGAAATTTCTTTGACTTTGCTTTCAGCCCAACAGCCGTGTAATGAACAACAACCTCATTTTGGAAATTCTCAGTACCAAAAATTTCATCCATCGCTAATCGAATATAACTACTCACCCGCCAATCACAATGCACGTAAATACTGCCACCATCGGCCAGCAGATCCCGCATCAGCACCAGCCGTTCGTAGATCATGGCAATGAAGGAATCCGCGCTCTTGCCCCAGGTATCGCGGTAGGCGATTTCTTCAAGGATATTGGGATTCTTGGTGAAGGTGCCAGAGGTCCCGTCGGAGGACGGGATCTCGATATCCATCGAGAAATCCGCCCCCACATCAAATGGGGGATCGATGTAGATCAGTTTCAGTCCGCCCTGGGCCTCGATCTTCTCCCGGAGTGGTCCGTTCTTCAGTGACGAGAGAATCAGCTTGTTGTCGCCCCAAATGAGTTTATTCGTCCAGCCTTTGAGCTGCCGCCCGCGCTCGTCAAAAAGGGACATCTGGGCTTGGGTGTCCTCTGGCTTTTCAGCCCGCGGCTCATCCACCTGCTCGATCACTTGAAACGGGAGAACAATATTGCATACCTCGCTGGTCTTGCCATTCCAGACGAGTTCCACCTCGCGTTTCTCCTCGAACAGCAGAAAGCGGTATTTATCCGGCAGGGGTTTATTTGCTTCGATATAGCGGATAATCTCTTGCTGTTCCTGCTCAGTCAGTCTCGCCATTCAATTGTCCTTTGCTCATCATTCTGCTTGTAAGCCCAGAGCGTGGAGCTGGATTGAAAGCATAACAGTTTCTTTTAACCACTATTTACGATACTAGCTCGTTCGGCGCATGGTTTCAAAGAGGTACACTATGTATTGAGGATCTCTGGCGCCGATCTCGATCTTGCGGGAGTGGGCATCCTAAGCGTATTATTATTCGGCAGACGGGTAATAATGACACCTTATTCAATGGCCACTGGCAAAGACACGCTGGTCCAACAATCACATAC
>JAUWNS010000017.1 GCA_030612485.1 Candidatus Bipolaricaulota bacterium | reverse complement strand
GAATCGGTTCCCAGGAACGCACCCGCCCGCAACTCCTCCCATACATCGATCCCTCGTCCTTGCCGCACGAACTTGCGGTACGCATAAATCGCAGGTTCCCGGTCTGAATCAAACTGCGAAAGGATCCAATCGATCGTAAGGAAGTCGGGCACATCAACCTGCCCAGATGTGGCTCGATAGCTGCTCCACGGCCAGTCACGAACGCTTCGAACCATCTTTGCACGAACTGGATTCAGTACGATGTAACGGGCCAGCTCCAGAAGATGACTCTCCTTCTCGACAATGATGCCCTTAAAGCGACCCTGAAGGAGATGTCCGACCCGTTGGTGTCGACGATTGAACCACTGTGTGTAGACCCCATTGAGAAACTGCATCCCGTGAGACAAGTTGGCGTCAGGCGTCTCGATGAGGAGGTGGTAGTGGTTGCTCATCAAACAGTAGGCATGACAGATCCAGCCGTACCTCTTGACAGCATCACCGAGAAGTACCAAGAATCGTGCTGGTCTCTGTCGTCAAGGAAGATACTCTCTCGCGTATTGCCACGACTGGTGATGTGGTAGAGCGCGCCTGCGTATTCTAATCGCAAGGGTCTGGCCATAGTGATCTCAGTATATCATAAAGAATCCTAAAAATGAAGGTCTGACCCCGTTTTTCTCCAAAACAATCAGTGCCGCAAGGAGAGAAGATAGGTGAAATCGACTCTGTTGTCGTCTAGCTGTGCCTTTGCTCCAAGTTCTCTCTCGCAACGAGCAGCGAACTCCTCGGGCACGGTGGTGAACTTGAGGCCCTCCTTTCGCCCTGGGGCGAGGTGGGAGAGGACAATCCCCACGCGGCAGGCGGAGAAAATCCTTTCGATGATCTCCATCATCGTCGCCATCGGATCTTCACCAATCGGGTAGCCAAGGACGCTCAGGATGTAACCGGTGTCGAAACTCTCCGGGGGAAGAGGAGCTGTCAGGACATCCCGCACCTCAAAGGAGGCGCACTCCTTCCCCGCGAAGCGACGGTTCGCCTCCGTTATCATATGTTCGCTGACGTCGATCCCGTGATAGCTGTCGTAGGAGAGGCTTGTCCCTTCGAGGTAGTCGATGAGGTGTCCGAGGCCACAGCCGAGGTCGAGGACCTTCCCGGACGGTGGAAGGAGAGAGGTCGCCCGCGCGAACAGGCGGCGTTGCGCCTCCGGCCCCGAGTACTCGAGGGCCATCATATCCTCCCCAGAGAAGATGGTGTAGCGTACGTCGTAGAATGCCCCGCAAGAGGCAGGATCGGGAAACCCCGCCGGGGTGTAACGGAACATCCGGCGTTTCAGCCGTTTAGGAAGCAACCGGAACAGATTCATCTCCGGATTCACCCTCCGCTTCGTCCTTCACCTTTGTCTTCTTCGCCCGTTCGAGGACTTCGTCGATCGCACCGGCCATGTAGAAGGCTTGTTCCGGTATGTCGTCCAACTCGCCATCGACGATCATGGCAAACCCTTTGATCGTCTCCTCCAGCTTGACGTACGCCCCAGGCCTGTTCGTGAAGTGCTCGGCGACGTGGAACGGCTGACTCATGAACCGCTGCACCTTGCGCGCACGGCGTACGGTCAGCTTGTCCTCCTCGGAGAGCTCGTCCATCCCCATGATGGCGATGATGTCGCGCAGGTCCTCGTAGCGCTGTAGCATCTGCAGGGTCTGCTGTGCGACGCGGTAGTGCTCATGCGAGATGACGCGTGGATCGAGCATGATGGAGTTCGACTGCAACGGGTCGACAGCGGGGTAGATCCCCTTCTCCACGATCTTGCGGTCGAGGGTGATCGCCGCATCGAGGTGGGAGAAGACCGTCGCCGGCGCGGGGTCGGTGAGATCGTCCGCCGGGACGTAGATCGCCTGCACCGAGGTAATCGACCCTCTCTTCGTCGAGGTGATCCGCTCTTGCAGCTCTCCCATCTCCGTAGCGAGGGTCGGCTGGTACCCGACCTCGGAGGGCATACGGCCGAGGAGGGCCGAGACCTCGCTACCAGCCTGCGCAAAGCGGAAGATGTTGTCGATGAACAGCAGCACGTCTTTCCCTTCCTCATCGCGGAAGTACTCGGCTAGTGTCACACCGGTGAGGGCAACGCGGAAGCGGGCCCCGGGCGGCTCGTTCATCTGGCCGTAGACAAGGGCGGTGTTCTTCAGGACGCCGGTCTGCTTCATCTCCAGGTAGAGCTCGTTCCCTTCACGTGTCCGCTCCCCTACCCCGGCAAAGACCGAGTATCCTGCGTGTTCGTAGGCGATCGAGCGGATCAGTTCCATGATGAGAACCGTCTTTCCCACCCCGGCCCCTCCGAAGAGGCCGATCTTCCCACCCTTGGGGAAGGGGGCGATGAGGTCGATCACCTTGATCCCCGTCTCAGAGATCTCGCTCTCAGTCTCTTGGTCGAGGAGGGAGGGCGCACTGCGGTGAATCGAATAATGATGTTTCGTCTCAAGGGGCGGGAGTTCGTCAATAGGTTCGCCGGTCAGGTTGAGCATCCTCCCCAGGGTCTCCGGGCCGACCGGGACAGTGATCGGTCCACCGGTGTTCAGCACCTGCGTCCCCCGGGAGAGTCCATCGGTCGAGTCCATCGCGATCGCCCGCACCACGTCATCGCCAAGGTGCTGAGCCACCTCAAGGATAAGATCTCTCTCACCCTCCCGTTCGATGCGCAGCGCGTCGTTCACTTTTGGCATGGACCCCTTCTCGAAACGGGCGTCGATGACCGGGCCCTTGATCTCCGTAATCTTGCCCATCGCTTTCTGTTCCGCCATCTCTCTAACTCCTTAGCCTGTATAAATTACTCAATGATTCAATCTCTCAATCTCCCGATCTCTCAATCTCTCAATGCCTCCGCCCCGCCCATAATATCGGAGATCTCCCGCGTAATCGATTGTTGCCGTGCTTTGTTGTAGGAACGGGTAAGGGTCTTCAATAGGTCATCCGCGTTATCGGTCGCGTCCCTCATCGCCTGACGGCGGATCGCAGCCTCGCGCGGCTGCGTGTGAAGGAGCGCGGAGAAGATCTTCCCCTGCAAATAGAGAGGGAGGACAATGTCGAGCATGCGAGCCGGATCGGGCTCGATGAGCGCATCGCTCCCCTTCGCCTCGACCCTGATTGGGAGAAACTCTTCCACTACAAGCCTCTGTTTAAGATCGGAGATGAACCTCATGTAGACGAGGATCACCCGCCCGAGTGCCCCCTCAAGGTAGAACGAGATCAAGTCAGACGAGATTTGCTCAGCGATCCGTGGGGTCGGATTCTCATAAAAATGAGAATAAGTTTTTAAGATCTCCACCGGGCGACGGGCGAAATAGGCGCGTGCCTTCTCTCCCCCTGCGAGGATCTTCGCGGCGTGGTCGTGTCCAAGAAAGAGTTCCTCGCCCTTTCGGTTGATCTCTCCTTTGAACCGACCGCATAGGCCACGATCGGAGTTGAGGACGAGAATACCGACACCGGAGGAGCCATTGTCAATGGTCAAGGGATGCGGCTCAGCCGCGTGCAGATCGGCCGCGCGCGGCTCGCCCGTGCCGATCGACTGGGCAAGGAGCTCCGCTACCAATGTGTCGAACCCTTCCACGTACGGGCGCACCGCGGCCACTCGACGTTTCATCCGCGTCACCTTAGTCATGGCGATCGCGTTCATCGCTTTGGTGATCTGACGGATGTTCTCGATGTTCCCGATGCGATCCTTAATCACACGGACGTTCTCAGCCACTTACCCTCCGAAACGTTCCTTAAACTCAGCAATTGCCTTCTCCAACACACCTCTGCTCTCATCGGTGAACGCCTGCGCCTCGTGCAGGGCAGCGAAGATCTCCTCGTGTTCCGCGTGCAGGAAGTGGAGCCACTCCTCTTCGAACCGGCGCACCACTCCGATCTCGACGTCAGCCAGGTGGTTCTCCACCGCCACATATAGACAGACGACCTGCTCCTCAACCGGCATCGGGTGGTACTGGTCCTGCTTCAGGATCTCCATCAGCCGATCGCCGCGCGCGAGCTGGGCCTTCGATTCCTCGTCCAGGTCGGCAGAGAACTCGGCAAACGCCTCGAGCTCGCGGTACTGGGATAGCTCCAGCCGCAGCTCACCGGCGATCTGCGACATTGCCTTGATCTGCGCCGCTCCCCCCACGCGTGAGACCGACTTTCCCACGTTGATCGCCGGGCGGAACCCCTGGTTGAACAGGTCTCCTTCGAGGTAGATCTGCCCGTCGGTAATGGAGATTACGTTCGTCGGGATGTAGGCGGTGATGTCGCCCGCCTTGGTCTCGATGATTGGGAACGCGGTCAACGACCCTCCACCGTGAGCATCCGAGAGCCGCACAGCACGCTCCAACAAGCGCGAGTGGGTGTAGAAGATGTCACCGGGGTAGGCCTCGCGTCCGGGGGGGCGACGCAACAGCAACGCCATCTCGCGGTAGGCGACCGCGTGCTTGGAGAGATCGTCGTAGATGACAAACGCATCCTTCCCGTTGTAGGTGAAGTACTCCGCCATGGCGCACCCGGCGTAAGGAGCAAGGTACTGCATCGGTGCGGGGGAGTTCGCGTCGGCGATCACAACGGCCGTGTAGTCCATTGCCCCGTGCCGTTCGAGGGTATCTATCACCCGGGCGACCGTTGAGGCCTTCTGGCCGATGGCGACGTAGACGCAGATGACCCCCTTCCCTTTCTGGTTGATGATCGTGTCGAGAGCGATCGCTGTCTTCCCAGTGCGGCGGTCCCCAATGATCAGCTCGCGCTGCCCGCGTCCGATAGGCGTCAGCGCGTCGACCGACTTGAGCCCCGTCTGGAGAGGGGTATTGACCGGCTGCCGCTCAACCACGCCCGGAGCCTTGATCTCCGCCTTCCGGTGTTCGGTCGCGGCGATCTCCCCCTTGCCGTCCACCGGACGCCCGAGTGGATCGACGACCCGCCCGAGGAGCGCCTCACCGACTGCGGTTTCCAGGACACGTCCGGTGCGTCGAACCTCGTCCCCCTCTTGTACGTACTCGCTCTCCCCGAACAGGGCCACCCCGACGCTCTCCTCCTCCAGGTTGAGGATGAGGCCGTAGACATCGTTCGGAAACTCCACGATCTCCGAGGCCATCGCCTCCTGCAGACCGAAGACGCGAGCGATTCCATCCCCTACCTCGACGACCACTCCAACCTCTCTCATGTCGAGGTCGTAGTGAAACCCCTTGATCTGCTCCTTGAGTATGGCGCTGATCTCGTCCTTACGCGGTGCTGACACGTCTCTTCCTCCTATCCCTCGATAAAAGACCGCAAACTTTCCAGCCTGGTCCGCAACGTTCCGTCGAGGACCTTTCCTCCGATCTCGATCCTCACCCCGCCGATGAGACTCACATCGATCTCTTCTTCCAACTTCACCCGCTCCCCGAGTCCTTTGGCCAAGCGATCCGTCAACCGTTCGCGATCTTTCGCGGAGAGGTCCTTCGCCGTGAGGACCTTCACCCTAACGATCCCCTCCTCTTCCGAACGCAAGGAACGAAACTCTTCGTAGATCAGGTCGAGGTATCCTTCGCGACCATTCCGAATCAGGAGCACGAATAAGTTGCGCAGGTACTCCGAGAGATCGGGGAAGGCCTGGTCGATCAACTCGCTCTTCCTGTCGCGGGAGACGAGTGGATGGGTAAAGAAACGGTCGAAATTGGGAACACCTTCGATCTCGGTGAGGACCCGGCCATAGTCCTCCTCAATCGTGTCGACCAACCCTTCCTCGGCGGCAAGCTTGTACAACGCCTCCGCATAGCGACGAGCGATCTCGCGTGATCTCACTGCCTCATCCTCAACGCCCCGTCATCGATTCCCTGAAGGAGCTCATCGAGCAGGCGGTGGTGGTCCTCTATCTTGACCTCACGGTCGAGGACGCGCGAGGCGCCCAAGACAGCGATCTCCGCGTAGGCGCGGCGCAGATCCGCTTCCATCTGTGTTCGTTCCTGTTCGATCTGTCGGCGGGCCTCGGAAAGGATTCGGGCAGCTTCCTGTTTGGCATCGCCCTTGGCGGTAGAGATCATACCTTCCGCGCGCGTGGTCGTCTCCTCCACAATGCGCCGAGCCTGTGTGTGTGCGGCTTGAAGCGTTGTCTCCTTTTGGGCGACGAGCGCAGCCGCCTTCTCCTCGCTCGTCCTTGCCGACTCCATCCTCGCGGCGATCTGCTCGCGTCGCCGGTCGAGGTATTCTAACGCCGGTCTAAACAGAAGCCGCTTCAACAAGTAGAGGAGGGTAGCGAAGTTGATCAGATTGATCACCAAGGTCCAGTTGATGTCCTTGACGATCTTTCCCCACTCGAAAGACAACATTCCCTCCTTTACACGACGAACAACAGGACGATTGCCACTAATAACGAGTAGATCCCCGTTGACTCAGTTATCGCCTGGCCGACGATCATCGTCCGCATGAGAGCACCCTCCATCTCCGGCTGGCGAGCCATCCCGTCCAGGGCGTGCGCAGCTACGTTCCCTTCTCCGATCGCTGACCCGATCGCTCCGATTCCCATTACAAAGCCGGCAGCAATGTACTTCGCCGCCGTGGCGATGTCTGCCCCTGAGATTTGACTCACAACGCTCTGTGCTTCTTGTAACATATTTCCTCCCTATTAACTCTCTACCGCTACGTTGATATACGCAACAGCCAGCATAGCAAATACAAACGCCTGAATTCCCCCCATTAACAACGAGAAGAACAGATTGAGTGCTGGCGGGACGATCACCGGCGCAAACTTCGCGGTAACAACTATGATCAGGACCGATCCCGCAAAGATATTGCCAAACAGACGAAACCCGTGTGATATCGGCTTGGCCAGCTCTCCCACAATGTTGATCGGAAGCATGAATGCGTACGGCTCTATGAACCCATGGATGTACTTCTTTCCTCCCTTCATGCGAATGGCGAGCACATGAGACATGACGAGGACAAGCAGGGCCAGCCCCAAGGTGACGTTCACGTTCGCGGTTGGAGACTCAACGTACGGGATCATAGACACCCAGTTGCAGAGCAAGACATACAGGAACAACGTAGAAACGAACGGAAACATCTCCCGCGCTAGCCTCTCCGAGGCGAAATTGGAAGCCAACTGCTTTCTCAAGAGATCGATCAGAATGTCAAGCGTAGCCTGAATACGATTCGGCTTCTCCTCGATCTTTTGGCGTAGTCCACGGCGTAAATACAGCGCGAGGAGCACGAGTACGAGCGTCACCGCCCACATCGTGATCGTCGCCACAAGATCGAACCGCAACGAATACTCTCCAATAGAGAGGACAACGATTCGCTTTCCGCCCAAGTGGGTGAGCATCTCTGCTAACTGTTCGAACATGGTCCGCTTCTCTCCCTCAAGATGTATGCCCGATGCAGGTTCATTTGCCCAAAGAGCAATCCGCCACAGGAGGCGATCAGGACCGAGCGTCCCAAGCGGGAGACGAGCGCCAGGGAGACTGCCAAGAAGGCCAGTCGTCCTACGCTCGACAGCGCAGCCATCACCCGGCCGCGCCGCGCTGAACTGGCGTTGAACAAGGATCGCCCCGCCTCATAGAGGAAGGCCGACGTCGCCACAAACAGGCCCATCCCGATCAACACCCCAAGGGCGGCATGACCCAAACCAAACGCCGCAAGGAGAACGGCGGCAGCTACACCCACACAAATCGTACTGCGTAAACGAAAAAGCCTCGCAAACTCAGAGGTAAGTGGATTAATCATGTCGAGCACCCTAGAAGCGATTAAATCGTCTGCAACTGCTTGCTCTTTTCCGCAACCAAGTCGTCCACCTTCTTTGAGTAGTCGTGGATCGCCTTGTCGTTCTTCTCCCGGTAGCGGTGGTGATCATCCTCCGAGATGTCACCGTTATCCTTTATCTGATCAAGCTTGTCGTTGGCATCCCGTCGTATGTTCCGCAGGGCGATTTTTGTCTCTTCCCCCTTCGTCTTGATGACACGGGTCAGCTCCCTGCGTCGTTCTTCGGAGAGTTTTGGGATCTTGATTCGGATGACCTTCCCGTCGTTAGCCGGGTTGAGACCCAAATCGGCGGCAAGGATCGCCTTCTCAAAAGAGGCCATCTGTGTCTTGTCATATGGTTGCACAACAAGGAGATTTGCATCTGGAGCAACGATCGTCGCCAACTGCTTGAGCGGTGTGGAAGCTCCGTAGTAGTCCACAGAGACGTCCTCCACCATCGCCGGGTTGGCACGACCGGTCTGCACCTTGCCTAAACCGCTCTTCAGTACCTTGATGCTTTGCTCCATGTGGCTAAGCATCTCGCGCTTCACCTGTTCTGGCATCTAGAAACACCTCGGTTTTGAAATTTTAACCCGTTATCCGCTCAAGTCAACGGGACCCTTCTGACAACCCACCTTCTCACCTGTAGATCCCCTGGGAGAGGATCCCTTTCTTCCGAGTCAATCGTTCGAGCCAACAAACCTTAAGGTAGACCCCGATATGATGAATGGTGTACCGGAGGGCGCGACCCTTTTCAAAGTTCCGCACCGAGACAATCATCGGAAGATCGTGTAAGAAGACGATCTTCCCTATCTCCCTGATCTTCAGGGCCAGCCGCACATCCTCCGCCTCCCTTGGGTAGCCATCCCCTCTCTTGAATCCGCCAACGGCATGGAAGGCTCCCTTGCTCACGGCAAAGTTAGGTCCGCAGAAGAGAGGGCGCCCGGAATGGTAATTTGCCCTCTGGAACACGGAGAAGAGAGCGTGACCAACCTCCGCCAACAGGCCACCGCGCGTGAAGTGCAGGGTCCCAAACGTTCCCACCACCTCGGGATCACAAAAGGGAGCGACCAAGCGTTCGAGCCAGTCCGAAGAGGGGATAGCATCCGCATCGGTAGAGACGATGATCTTCCCTTGGGCCACCTCGAACCCAGCCTGTCGGGCGCGAGCCACGCCGGGTTCCTCCACCCGGACCACGCGCGCCCCAAAATCGCGAGCCACCTCCCCGGTACTATCGGTGGAGGCGGAATCGATCACAATGAGCTCGAAATCGCTCAGGCTCTGGCAGCGCAGGGCAGCGAGGCAACGTGGGAGCCTCTCTTCCTCATTACGGGCCGGAACAACAACCGAAATCCTAGTCATGTCTCACACTCTATCACCTGCTAACTCCCTATGCAAAGACTTTTGCGAGGGCGGTTCACCCCATATGAGGAATGAGGCCTGCCCTCACTCGCCACAGGTATCACCATCGGCCTTAAACGCTTTACAACCCGTAAATAGCCGGGTCAAAGCTTGTCAGGTTCTCCGGATCGAAAGCGGAATCGGAAAGCTCTTCTTCGGGACGCACACGCTCAAGGAAAGTGATCGTGGTGGAGCTTTCGTCGAGGACGTTGCTCGCGATCATCTGATCGGCCGTGACCTTCCCCTCGAACTCTCCGAGTTTCGTCACCTCCATCATCCACTCCAGGTTCCCTTCCACGTTATAGTTCTCGGTCCGCAGCATGAGGAACCCCTCCTTATCGATCCACATCTTCGCGGTGGGGTAGTCGGTGTCGGCGTCCGGTTTGGCGGTGAGAGCAAGGATGTAAACAAGCCGGCTTTCGTCGCCAACCACGAGCGTCTCCTCCCCGATCAGTTCCGCGTCGTACTTATCCTCCATGTCGCGACTCCCCACGTCCTGGAAAGAAAAGGTGCTCCCGGCAAAGCTCTGCTCCTGCTCCTCCGCAACAAGCTCCTTCGACATCCCCAGCGCCGGCAGGTAGAGCCACATACGAGAGTCCTCATCTGGGCCTGGCTTCACCGATAGGAAGATCGTTCCTTCTTCATCCTCCGGCCTCACAAAGTAGATAAGAGAATACTCCGCTCCCCCTTCCATCTGTTTGGATAAGCTTACAAAGCGTTTTGCGGACGTGGTCCCGTCACCGTATTCGTTCTCGAACTGAAGGGTTGTGATCATGCTCCCCTCGCTCAAGAACTGGGCCTCCTGATCGACACGGGTGAGAATTTCATTCCCGCTTAACTCCTCCCCCATAACCGCGACCACGCTCCAAAGAAGGGCGAGTGTCAGCAGAGCGCCCGACAACAGCTTCTTGTTTTTCATTATCTATCTCCTTTCTGTTGGCTTTCTTTTCCTACCTGTCTGATTCCTACTCCATTTGTTCCGCGTCAAGAACTTCGGCTTGAAGGTGATAAGGATCGCCGGGATGACGGTGAACGCGCTCATGGCACTGACCACCATGGTCATCGAGACCAGGAGCCCGAAGTCGCGCGCTCCCTTGAATGACGAGACAATGAGGATCGCGAACCCCAACGCAAGTGCAAGCGCATTATAAGCGATCCCACGTCCGGTCGTCTGAATAGTCGCCTGAAGCGCCTGATCTCCGTCCTTCCCCGTGCGCACCTCTTGGCGAAAGCGGGATATAAAGTGGATTGCATAATCAATCCCGATTCCGATTGTGATCGAGGAGACCATAAGCGTAGCCATATTAAGCGGGGTCCCGGAATAGGCCATCACCCCAAAACTGATCACCACGGTAAGGACGAGTGGAATGAGGCTGATCAATCCAGCGACGACCGAGCCCATAAGGAGGGTGACGATCAGCCCGGCAGCGAGGATCGAGGTCCCCAGGCTCGTAATCTGGCTCTTGGCGATCCGCGAGTAGAGGCTCGACTGGACCCGAGTAGGACCGACCATCTCCGCTTTGACCGACCCGGTGAAATGATCGTCCAAATAAGCCTGAACATCCTGCACGAGCTGCACCTGCTCGGCGCTCCCTTCCATCGTGTACAGGCCCATCACCTCCCCGGCGGAGAAGTCACCGAGAGCCATATTCCCGAGGCTCCCCCCTTGGAAGGTAAACAGGAGAAGAAGTTGGGAGACGAGCTTGCGATCCTGCGGGATCACGTAGTAGGCCGGGTCATCGGCGTGAAACTTCTGGTTCATCTCGCGCACCATATCGGCAAGGGAGATCGTCTTTCGCACTCCCTTCTCCTCCAAGAACTCCTGCAGGGCGACGAGCTTGTTCAAGAGAGCAGGGTCCTTAAGGCCATCGCGACTCCCGGTATCAATCTCGATCATCACCTGGTCGCTACCGGAGAAGTGCTGGTCCAGCACGTCGATCGCCTGCACCACCGGGTTCTTTACACCAAGGAATTCAACCTGGGAGGTCTCTATCTGCAGGAGAGGGAGCCCGGCCAAGAAAGAGAGGAAAAGCACCACCGAGCCAACGAGAACGATCCGGCGATGCCTGAGGATCACCCGCTCGAATCCGGAAAGGGTGCGTGTTAGGATTCCATCGGTCTCACCACGAGCCCTCTTCCTTGGCACCCTGAGCACAGCAAGAAGGGCGGGGATCAAGACAAGTGAGAGGATCATCGCCGCAAGAACACCCGCCGCAGTAAACAGGCCGAACTGCCGCTGTGGGATGAGGTACGAACTCAACAACGCGAGAAACCCGCCCATTGTAGTGAGCGAAGTCATGACGACCGCCCCGCGCATCTCTTTCATGGTGTTCAGGATCGCTTCTCGCTTCAGCAATCCTTTGGCCGTCTCCTCATGGTATCTATTCAGGACGTGAATCCCATCGGCGATGCCGATCGTCATCAGGATCACCGGAAGGATGAACGAGACGATCGTCACCGGCACGTCGAAGATCGCCATCAGCCCAAGCGTCCACACGGCGGAGATGCTGACCACCAACAGCGGCAACAGCACCGCGCGCAGGTTCCGGAAACTGAAGTAAAGGACAATGATGATCATCAAGATAACCAGGGGAATAAGGACCTTCAGGTCATCTCCCATCAGTCTGGTAAGGACGAGGTTCATGTACGGGAGCCCGGTGATGTAGATGTTGTCCGACGCGCTATCGTACTCCGCGACGACCGCCACAACCTGCTTGGCCACTTCCATCTTGTCAGCGTCAGTCCTTAGCTTGATCGAGATTACGGCCGCCTTGCCGTCGGAGGAGACGATGTAGTCACGGACCGTGTTACTCGCCATCACCCGTTCACGGTAGGCGGCCATCGCCTCCGAGGTCTCAGGGACCTCCTCTCCCGTCGCCGCTGGGCCAACCGTGAGTGTTGTTGCCGTACCCGTGATCACCTGCGCGCTCAACGGCCCGGTCACCTCATCTACTCCGGCAAGCTCAGCGAACGCTCGCTCCATCGTGGAGATCTTTTTGAGAGTCTCTCGATTGAAGATCCCGTTCTCGTTCTCCACCGCGACCATGAACAGCTCCTGCGAGCCGTATCGATCCTCGGCACGCTCCATCGCCATAATCGTTGGATCGTCCTTGTCTATGTAGTGTGAGAAGTCGGTATCCGTACGTAATCGGGGGATGAAAGCGAGGAACCCCAACGTAATCAAGAGGATAACGCCGATCGTAAAATAAGGATGGTCGACGATCAGTGCGAAGAATCGTCTCACCGAAGCCAACCTTGTTGCAAGTAAAGGGCGGCATAGCCCGCTGGCCAGAGATCCTCGGATACGTCGATCGCAGTAGCGAGCCCCTGGAAGATCTGATCGATGAGCCCGGAGAGGGCCAGAAGATGCGCGGACTCCGGTGATGTTTCTTCAAAGAAACGGGTCACAAGCCAGATCTGCGCAACCGATCCATCGTCGATCCCTTTTGGGATGATCAGGATGATGTCGTAGGGTTCCTCCGCGGCCGCGAGACCAGCGAGTGGATCGCCATAGCTTGATTCGACATCGACAAGCTCGACGGAGAGATCCACCATCCCTGTCTTACGAAGGATCCCCGCCAGAACCCCCACCCGCATCGTGGAGGCAAAGGTCTTCGTCTCATCCACGAGGAGCAGTCGCGCCCCGCCCGCCATATCTGAAGTCCCTGTCGTCTGCCCCATTGCAACAAAAGGGAGCAAGGCGACAAGGATCCCTGCCATAATCACTAACATCTTCTCTTTCATCTCTCATCTCCTTTCTTCAGCCCGTTCCAGATAAAATCGGCAAGTTCGGTGGGAGCAGTTTGGAAAAGCTCTCCCACGACCGTTCCCGAATGGATCATCTCCCACGAGCCGATCGACTGCACGACCGCAAACAGCGCAGGAGCGATGATGCGAGGATCGCAGGGCCTGACCCAACCCTGGTCGATCCCTTCCTGGATCAAGGCTTCGATCCGCTCCACTACCTTGCGATGGAAATTGGAAAGCTTCTCCTTGAACCCCTCCCCCGGGTTGAATCGTTCTTGCAGAAGAACCTGGGCAAGCTCGGTCTTCTCCCGAAGAAGCGAGAAGTGTCCCTGAAGGATCTGCGCGATCTGCTCGGGAATCGACAATCCGCTCTGTTGAAGCCCCTCAAAGAAGGAGATCTGTTCCTCAAATTCGGCCTCGAAGACGGCGAGAAGAACATCCCTCTTGCTCTCAAAGTAGTTGTAGATCGTCCCCACCGCCACCCCAGCCTCACGAGCGATCGTCTCCATCCGCGCCCGGTGAAACCCTTCATGAGCAAAGACACGGATCGCCGCCTGCCGGATTAGTTCGTCCTTGTTATTCCGAGCCATTTCCTCCCCCTCCCCACACGAATGAATGTTCATTCATATTGTACGTACGGATCCATTCGTTGTCAACGGTGCAGTGTATGCTTTCCGCTATATCCTAGATTGCACTGGAATAAGGAAGGAACTTGGCTGGGAGCCCGAACGCGATTTCGCGGAAGGATTAGAACGGACCGTGAAGTGATATCTGGACCAGCAAGACAGTCGACTGTGTTCATCACCGGGGAATAGGCTCAGGTTCTTCCCTTATCGGGAAGAGCGACGAAAGATAGGGTAAGGACGTGATAGATTCACCAGTTCGTGGTACAGTAGGATGGACACGCTCAATCGGCTAAAATGCATTGGGAAGCGCCATGGAATGTGACCAACAGGGAGAATATTTCATTCCTCCCTTATGGAGGGGTAGAAATGCAGAGCGAAACTAGAACCGCGATATCGGAGGAGGTTCAACGCCAGCTTTCCATAGCAGTGGCGCGGCATATGATGGGGCAACATTATCGCCTTTACCTCTTCGGATCGCGAGCTCAGGGTCGGAGCACTCCCCGTTCCGATTATGATCTTGCACTGCTCGCCAAACATCCCATTGGATTAGCCGTTATCTCGCAGATCCGCGCCGAATTAGAAGCGCTACCCATACTACAGACCGTTGATCTCATAGATCTGCATGTCGCCCCACCTGATTTAGTCCATTCCGTACTGGATGAGGGAGAACTCCTCGATGAACACTGACCGTCTTCGCAAACAGATCGTCTTTTTGCAGCATGCGGTGAACCGACTGGCCGATGCCTTGGATCAACCTAAGAATGAATACCTACGTGATGCGGCGAATCAACGGTTCGAATTTACGTTTGAACTTGCGTGGAAGGTAATGAAGACCTATGTAGAGCGCCAAGGCCTTGAAGCCCGCTCTCCGCGTGAGTCCATACGAATGGCATTCAAGGCGGCTCTCATTCCCGAAGATCTTGGCTGGCTCGCTATGATCGAATTACGAAACCTTGCCAGTCATACCTATGATGAAGCCTTAGCTGAGCGCATCTATACCCAGCTACCTGATATGCTGTCTCGGTTTCGAGATCTGTTGACGCAACTGCAAACCCGGGATAGGGATGAGGGATAAGCAGCAAAGTAAATACACGATTCAAGATCAGATCCCGGGTTTTCTACTTGAACCCACTGCTAGAGGAGTAGTAGCATGGGTTGGAATCGATTGTGAATGTACAGGAGGTGAAGATCTAAGCCGATGATTACAGAGTATATTGAAGCCGCGCTCGCCAGAGCCACCTATGAGATTATTCAGGACGAGGAGCCATACTATGGAGAGATACCGGGCCTGCAAGGGGTTTGGGCAAGCGGAAAGACACTAGAGGAATGCCGTCAGAACCTTAAGGAAGTAATTGAAGGATGGATCATTGTCCGGTTGAGAAAAGGCTTGTCGATTCCTCCACTCGATGGGCATCGGATAGAAGAGCTCGATGAATTGAAGATCAGTGACTAGGCTCACGCCGGTCTCCTGGCAAGATCTGGTTAAGCGGCTGAGGAAGTTAGGATTTGAGGGACCATATCGGGGAGGGAAACACCCATATATGGTTAAGGGAGATCTAACCCTGACTATCCCAAATCCGCATCTGGGGGAGGTTGGTGTCGATCTCCTACGCCGTATTCTGAGACAGGCAGAAGTTTCACGCAAGAAATGGCTTGAATAATGATTCCAGAAAGATAGCGAAAGAAGATTGTTAGCATTGGTGAGGGATCTTTCAACACCAACTACGTAGGTAGATTGTATATGCAACCGACGGAGGATCTTGATGCCCAAGCCACATGGTGGATTTCGATGATGAGAGCGACGAAAGAAGGTAAATGCACGATTTAAGATCCGACCCCGGTTTTCCGGATTGGATGACGGGTAAACTTAAGGAAGCAAGAGTGGAAATGACACTGTTACAAAGAATTGTGCAGCGAGAGACAAAAGTGGCGGTAATCGGCCTTGGCTACGTCGGCCTGCCGCTTGCCGTGGAGAAGGCGAAGGCCGGGTTTACGGTCATCGGGATCGATCGAAAAGAAGAACGGGTGGCGATGGTCAACCGGGGGGAGAACTACATCCCGGACATCCTGGGCAGCGACTTAGCAAGAGTGGTAGCAGAGGGAAAGCTGCGTGCGACTCAGGATTTCTCCGTCGTTGCTGAAGCCGATGTGGTAACGATCTGCGTCCCTACTCCGCTTGACAAGAACAAACAGCCGGACACAAGCTACATCGAAGGTGTGGTCGACAAATCTCTCCCCTATGTTCACAGCGGCCAGCTCGTCATTCTGGAGAGCACGACCTATCCTGGCACGACCGAAGAGATAATCCTCCCGCGAATCGAGTCGTGTGGTCTCAAGGTAGGAGAAGACGTCTTCCTCGCCTTCTCCCCGGAGCGGGTCGATCCGGGAAACGATCGCTATAAGACGAAGAACACCCCAAAGGTAGTCGGTGGCGTCACCCCTGCTTGCACAGAGGTCGCCACGGCTCTCTACGAGCAGGTTCTCGACGGGACGGTCTTTTCAGCCTCCTCCCCACGAGTGGCGGAAATGACGAAGCTCTTGGAGAACATCTTCCGCATCGTGAACATCTCCTTAGTGAATGAGCTCGCTCTCTTGTGTGAGAAGATGAAGATCGATATCTGGGAGGTGATCGAGGCAGCGAAGACCAAACCGTTTGGGTTTATGCCGTTCTACCCTGGACCCGGCCTCGGTGGGCACTGCATACCGCTCGATCCGTTCTACCTGTCATGGAAGGCCAAAGAGTACGGTTTTACCACCCGATTCATCGAACTTGCCGGCGAGATAAACGACGCGATGCCCTATCACGTTGTTGAGCAAGCGATAGAACTCCTAAATGAAGGAGGAAAGGCTCTTAGGGGATCTAAAGTGATGCTGCTCGGCATGGCCTACAAACGCGACATCGATGACCTGCGGGAGTCCCCTGCGCTTAAAGTAGCACGGTTGCTTGTTGATCGAGGAGCTATGCTCTCCTACCATGACCCCTACATTCCGGAGATCAACTCGGTAGGGTTAGAGCTTCGAGATGTTGTCCTAACTCCAAAGCTCCTGGCAACGCAGGATCTCGTTATTATCACCACGGCGCACACGAATGTAGACTACAAGGAGGTAGTCGACCATGCTCCACTGATCCTCGATACGCGCAACGCAACAAAAGGAATCGAATCCCTTAAGGTCGCGCGGTTGGGGGTCGGCACTCCATGAACCCTACGAACTACGAACTACGAACTACGAACTCATTCAAGATTGCTATTCTCGGCGCTGGAAACTGGGGAAAGAACCACGTCCGCGTCTTCTGCGAGCTGCTCGGCAACGAGAACGTCATCGTCTGTGATCCCGATGCGAGCCGCCGCGAGGCGATGAAGGCCGCACATCCAGGCGTATCGCTCTCTTCCGAGCCGGTACTGAGCGATGTAGATGCCGTCGTTATCGCCACCCCTGCCGTAACCCACTTCGATTTAGCGCGTGAAGCCCTCCTTGCAGGCAGGCACGTCCTTGTCGAAAAGCCGATCGCTCTAACATCTCGCGAGGCGGAGGAACTAGTAGATATCGCGAAGCGTAAGGAATGCATCCTCATGGTGGACCACCTCCTCGAGTATCACCCGGCCATTCGAAAGCTGAAAGGCCTGGTGGGTCAAGGCAAATTAGGAAGGCTCCTTCACCTAACGAGTGAGCGGCTCAACCTGGGGGTGATTCGCAGCGAAGAGAACGCGTTGTGGAGCCTCGCCCCGCACGATATCTCGGTGATCCTCTACCTCCTTGGTGAAGAACCGGTCGAAGTGGCGGCTCACGGAGCGGCCTATCTTCAGCCTGGGATCGAAGATATCTGTTACCTGACTATGCGCTTCGCCTCTGGAGCGCTTGGTCACGTGCACGTAAGCTGGCTTGATCCGATAAAGACACGCCGTCTTAGCGTGGTTGGCGAGCGCAAGATGGCCGTCTATGATGATATGCAAAAGGAGAAGCTTGTCTTACTCGATCAGCGAGCCGAGCAGGTCGAAGACGTTTTCCGGCCGGTGCACGGCGATGTACAGGCAATCAAGATCGATTCCCAAGAGCCCCTGCAAAGAATGGCAAAGACTTTCATCGAGAGCGTGCGTACAGGAGTGGCTCCAATGAGCGATGGGCTCGATGGCCTGCGAGTTGCACGCGTGTTGGAAGCGGCACAAAGGTCGATGAACCAGGGAGGAAAACCTGTGAAGATCAAAGATGAAGACGTTTTCGTCCACGAGTCTGCCTGTGTCGATGATGGCGTAAAGATCGGCAAAGAGACGAAAGTGTGGCATTTTTCTCATGTGATGAAGGGGACAGTGATTGGCGAAAACTGTTCGCTAGGACAGAACGTCCTTGTCGGCCCGAACGCGACTGTAGGCAATAACGTGAAGATCCAGAACAACGTCTCGGTCTACGAGGGAGTAACGCTCGAAGACGACGTCTTCTGCGGCCCGTCGATGGTCTTCACCAATGTCGATCGTCCGCGGTCGGGCTTCCCAACAGGGCGTGAAGCATATCTCAAGACGGTGATCAAGAAAGGGGCGAGCATTGGGGCCAACGCGACCATCGTCTGTGGACACACCCTGGGAGAGCATTCATTTGTCGGCGCCGGAGCGGTGGTCACCAAAGACGTTCCCGCCTACGCCGTGGTCTACGGAAACCCGGCACGAATTCATGGTTGGGTCTGTAAGTGTGGTGAGCCGCTGGAGTTTAGCGGCGACGAAGCCGTATGCGAAGCATGCGAACGGAAGTATAGGAAAGAAGAAGGGATAGTTCGGAGTGCGTAGTTCATGGTTCGTAGTTGAAAGCAGGCAACGTGAAGATAGAACGTTTCGAGGATATAGAAGCCTGGAAGGCCGCGAGAAAGCTGGCTCAAGGAATATATGCTCTCACAAGCCAACCGAGATTCGCGAAGGATTTCGGGTTACGAGATCAGATTCAACGAGCCGCGGTTTCTGTCATGGCGAACATAGCGGAGGGCTTTGATGGTCGATCCCCGCAGGAGTTTATCCGCTTCCTTAGCTATGCCTTTCGCTCTGCAACAGAAGTTCAGTCTCATCTGTACGTTGCGCTCAATCAAGCTTATCTTATGAAGGATGAGTTTGACGATCTGTATCAGCAAGCTGTCGAGACCAAGAAACTGATCAACGGCTTCATTCGCTATCTAAGAAAGGCCGCAAGGTGAGCTGTCTTGTGAACCACGAACTCCGAACTTTGAACTTCGAACCAGGTTTTACGAACCACGAACTTTGAACTACGAACTGGAGAATCACCAAAAGGAGTAGTGACCGAATGAACAAGATGCACGTCCCCATTCTCGACCTGACACGTCAGTACGAGACGATCAAATCCGAGATTGATGCTGCTGTAGCGAATGTCCTCGCCTCCGGCCGGTTCATCCTTGGCCCCGAGCTGAATGCATTTGAGAAAGAAATAGCCGCTTACTGCGGTGTGAAGCACGCAATCGGAGTGGCAAGCGGCACGGATGCTCTTCTCCTTTCCCTACGTGCGCTTGGCGTCGGTCCGGGCGACAAAGTGATTCTCCCCAGCTTCACATTCTTCGCCACCGCCGGGGTCGTCCACAACGTCGGTGCTACACCGGTCTTTGCCGATATCGACTCCAAAACACTCAACCTCGACCCCGCCGATATCCGCCGCATCCTAACTACGAACCACGAACCACGAACTAACATCAAAGCCATCATCCCCGTTCACCTCTACGGCCAAATGGCGGATATGGACGAGATCATGAAAATTGCCAAAGAGTACAACATCGCGGTGGTAGAGGACGCCGCCCAAGCCATCGGCGCACAGTATTCTGGACCACGAACCACGAACTACGAACCACGAACTACGAACCACGAACTGTTTTCCAAGGCCGGCACAATCGGCGATCTTGGCTGCTTTAGCTTCTTCCCCACCAAGAACCTGGGGGCGTACGGGGATGGCGGGATGATTGTCACCAACGACGATGCTCTCGCCGAGAGCGTGCGCACCCTGCGCGTACACGGCTCCAAACCAAAGTACTATCACCGAATGGTGGGAGTCAACTCGCGACTCGACGCTCTGCAGGCTGCGATCCTCCGTGCCAAACTCCCACACCTTGACGAGTGGACAGCCGTGCGGCAGCGAGTCGCCGCCCGTTATGATAAACTGTTCCAAGACGTGCAAGGCATCGAAATACCGTATCGAGCTCCAGATAGGACGCACATCTTCCATCAATACACGATTCGCGTATTAGATGGACGACGGGATGAGCTACACGATTTCCTCAAAGAGCAGGGGATCGGCACATTCATCTATTACCCCCTGCCCCTGCATCTCCAGGAGTGCTTCCAAGAACTGGGGCATAGCGAGGGCGATCTTCCACAGTCTGAGCTTGCCAGCCAGGAAGTCCTTTCGCTCCCTGTCTTCCCCGAGCTTACGGAAGAGGAGCAGGATTATGTAATCAAACAAATCCAGATAGCCACTGGGTAGAACTCCGAACTACGCATTTCGAACCACGAACCACGAACTACGAACTACGAACTACGAACTGGGCAATGTAACCTTTTCCGCTGCTGTGGGTATAATTGAATGGAGCGGGGAGGATGAAGATGACACGTAGAACCCTTGCTATGTGGCTGGTAATTATCAGTTCTATCTTGAGCTTCTCTGTCACTCTGGCCGCATCATCCGGCAAAACCATCCCTTTTGATGAGGTGAATCATCGCTTGGAGACGGTTTTGCAGGAATTATCACGTACCGCTCAAGCGCGACCGTTGGCACTCTCTCAGCTAGCCCAAGACAGGAGGATTACTTTAGCGGGAGGAGACAGTATTACCGTCGTCATCGAGCCTGTCTCTGGCAACGCCGCGCGGATCGACCGTGCGGCTGTGAGGGCACTCGGTGGGACTATCGAGGCGACTTCGAAGAGCCTGATGCGGGTGCAGGTACCGATCAATCGGTTGGAGGCGATGGCCGATCAGGTCAATGGCATTGCATTTATCAGATTGCCCTATCAACCGCGACCGCTCGTTGTGACGAGCGAGGGAGTGGCCCTCACCGGCGCGAGTGACTTCCACACCGCCGGCTACTACGGGCAAGGGAGAAAGGTAGCGATCATCGACCTTGGCTTCGACGGTCTCTCGGCCGCACAGGCCGCTGGTGAGCTCAATAACGTCGTCTACACGCACGACTACACCGGAGGCGGCTTAGAGACGTACACGAAACATGGTACGGGCGTTGCCGAGGTCGTCGCCGACATGGCTCCGCAGGCCTCCCTCTACCTCTTGATGATCGGCGACTCGGTCGACCTGCAGAACGCGACTGATTACTGCATCACCAACGGGATCGACATCATCAACCACTCTGTCGGCTGGTACAACAGTAACTACTACGACGGCACCGGCACCGTGGCTGGAATCGCCAATAACGCGCGGGACAATGGGATCCTGTGGGTGAATGCAGCCGGGAATGAGGCCTCCGATGGTCACTGGCAAGGTGCGTTCGTCGATTCTGACGGTGATAGCTACCTCGACTTCGGCTCAGGGAGCGATTTTGTTGATGGCGATGCGATCGACGAGGGGAACAGAATCTACGCCAGTGCTGGAGACACGATCTACGTTTACATGACCTGGGACGATTGGCCCGCCTCGAATCAAGACTACGACCTCCATCTCTATAACAGCTTCGGAGCCATCGTCGCCTACTCGGAAAATTATCAGAACGGCACTCAGCAACCGACTGAGACCCTCATCTACAATGTGGCGAGCTCAGGAAACTACGAGATCGTAATCGAAAACTACAATGCGCCAACCACTCCAAACATCGAGTTCTTCGCGTTCACAGATAGCGGTGCGAACCTGAACCAACAATACCATCACTCCGAGAGCACTATCATCACCCCAGCCAACTCGGCCAAGGTGCTGACCGCAGGAGCGATCTACCACGGAAACTGGACCACCGGCCCGCAAGAATCGTTCAGTTCACAAGGGCCATCCAACGCCAGCAAGTACGCAGTGAGCATTACCAAGCCCGATGTCATGGGGCCCGACGGGACATCGAGCTATACCTACGGCACGTTTTACGGGACCTCTGCTGCTTCCCCGCATGTCGCCGGTGCGGCTGCTCTCTTGCTTTCCGAAGACCCAACGAGAACCGCTGACCAATTGCAAGCCAAGCTCGAAGGTGACGCAATCGACATGGGCGCGGCCGGGAAGGATAACCTCTATGGCTCAGGAAGAGTCAATCTTGTTCCAACACCGACGCAGGATCTTGTTGGATACTGGCGGATGAACGAAAGCAGCGGGAGTGTAGCTGGCGACTCATCGGGTTTAGGGAACGACGGTACGGTCTACGGAGCGAGCTGGATAAGTGGGAGCCCTGACGCGACGACGGCGTTGTCGTTTGATGGGGTGAATGACTACGTTGAGATTGCCCATCATAGTGCTTATGGTGGCAGCAGCGAGATCACGATTGAAGCCTGGATTAAC